>JAIQFJ010000160.1 GCA_020073325.1 Terriglobia bacterium
CGGATGCCGCGCTCGCACAGGATCACCTGATAGTTGCCTTCGGACAAAATATATTCGGCAGCCATCAGGAATTCTTCGAGCGTCGAGGACATGCCGCGCTTCAGGAGAATGGGCCGATGCGATCGTCCTGCGCGGCGCAGCAGTGAAAAATTCTGCATGTTGCGCGCGCCGATCTGCACGCAGTCGGCGTAGGTTTCGACCAGATCGAACGTTTCGACGTCGATCGCTTCGGTGACGATGCCAAGCCCGGTCGCCTCGCGCGCATCGGCGAGCATTTTCAGGCCTTCTTCGCCCAGGCCCTGGAATGAATAAGGCGAAGTGCGCGGCTTGTAAGCTCCGCCGCGCAGCAGTTGGGCTCCGGCTTTTTTCACCGCGTGCGCGGATTCGAGGATCTGTTCGCGGGATTCCACCGAGCAGGGTCCGCCGCAAAAGACAAGCTCGTCGCCGCCGACCGGAACGCCTTTGATCCACACGATGGAGTTTTCGGATTTGACCTCGCGGCTGACCAGCTTGTAAGGCTTCGAGACGCGAATCGCGTCGGCGACGCCGGGAAGATCCTCGAACTCGGCGGAATCGATCGGTCCGGGATTGCCCGTGATTCCAATGGCGGTCTTCTGCGCGCCCGGCATCGCGTGCGGGCGAAAGCCGAGGGCTTCGATTTTCTTACAGACGCGCTCGATATCGGCCGGGGTGGCCTGAGCGCTCATTACAATCAGCATCTATGTTCCTAGTAAGATGTCCCGGCGATTTCGAAAGCGAACAGGCCCGCTCACTCGCGTTCGCGGTTCAGTGCTCGGCCATGGAGTTGCAGTGCGGACCACAGAACCACGAGCGCCAGCGAGTGGGTAGCGCCGCCGCTTTCGAAATCGCCGCAACATCTTACTAGTTTACACGTTGGGGAACGCGGTCTATGCCTCTCGCCCTTCAAATCGACGGTGCGCGTGTGTTCGTTGCGGCGATCTGTCAACTGCTGGTCGACCGCGCGAGATGAACCCCGCCATGACGAGTCTGTGTGAAAATGATCGGCGTCGGCGAACGTTCAGTTTTCACACAGACTCTTACGAGCGGGCTCTCGCCCGTGGTCAGCAAATCGTACCGCGACACTCGCCGAGTCCGATGCGGCGGAAGCCTTCGCGTTCGGCGAAGCCGCGCAGGATTACCTCGTCGCCGTCTTCGAGGAACTTGCGCGATTCGCCTGTGGGAAGAGCGAGGGGTTCGGTGCCGCGCCAGGTGAGTTCGAGCAGACAGCCGCGCTCGTCTTTGCCCGGACCGGAGACTGTGCCGCTGGCGATCAGGTCGCCGGATCGCATGTTGCAGCCGTTGCTCGCGTGATGGGTGAGCATCTGGCCCAGAGTCCAGTACATCTGATCGAACCGCGCGCGGCTCAGGCGAATGGGCTCGGCCATTTTGGCGGATTTCAGCCACACTTCAAGCGTCACTGCGATGCCACGGTCGTTTGCCGAATGAAGATACGGGAGCGGCGCGGGGTCGCCGTCGGCCCGTTGGAACGGCGCGGCGCGAAACGGTTCGAGCGCGTCGAAGGTGACGACGAACGGCGATACAGTGGTCGCGAAACTTTTGGCGAGAAAGGGTCCGAGCGGCTGGTATTCCCAGCGCTGGACGTCGCGCGCCGACCAGTCGTTCACCAGGCAGATGCCGAACATGTGGTCTTCAACTTCCGCGATCGGGATCGGCCGGCCAAGTTCGTTGCCGCGTCCGACGAAGCAGCCGAGCTCGCATTCATAGTCGAGCTGTCGCGACGGGCCGAAGACCGGCGGGGCGTCGCCGGTTTGAATTTGTCCCGAGGGCCGGCGCACCGGCGTGCCGCTGACGACCACCGACGAAGCGCGGCCGTGGTAGCCGATCGGCACGTATTTATAATTCGGCAGCAGAGGATTGTCGGGGCGAAACATGCTGCCGACGTTGGTCGCGTGAAAAATCGAGGCGTAGAAATCAGTGTAGTCGCCGATGTGCGCGGGGACTTCGAAAACGCACTCGCTGATCGGATAGAGCAGATCGCGCGGGGGATATTTGTTGTCGGATCGCAAAGCGCGGCTGAGGCGCAGCCGTTCTTCCGCCGCGGCAGCGCGGCCCGCGGCCATCAACGCGTTGAGCGACGGATAATCGGGGACATCGAGAATGCAATCGCCGATCGCGACGCCCACGCGGGGCGAGCCGCTCTTATGCCGAAAGGTGCAGAACGGGAGATTCTGGATCGGAAAATCGGTGTCGGGACGATTGGCGGATTCGACCCAGCTTTGGAGCCTGGGATCGTGAGTTTCATCGAGAGGCATGGGAATTGTTAGAGCAGGCCGAGGGCGCGAAGATCTTCGACAGGTTCTTCGAAAGAACATGAGCCGAACGAAATCGCGAAGTCGCGGCGAGTGCTGGAGAAATCTTCGGGCGTCAGGCCGTGATCGTTGAAGGATTCGGCGAGCAGCACCGGCTCAAGCGGGCCGCGTCCTTTGCGCGCGAGGGCGGCAGCGAGAAAAACATTCAGGAATCCGAACATCCAGCCGGAGGGACCGTCGGCGGAGTAGGTCAGCGGACGATAGCAGCGCAGCGGATGGTGCAGGCCGGCGGTCGCTTTGAACGGCGTCTCGTGACGCGCGCAGGTTTCGATGAATTTCGCGACGTGCTTCGCGGAGGGAAAAGCGTCGGGTGTGACGCCTCCGGTACGGATTTTCGCTCGCGCGCCGGCGGACTTGATCACGGGGATCAGCGCAGCGTCGGCGATTTCGATGTAGGGCGTGAGATGCGGCTGGATGCGGCGCATGGCGGCGTCGATCTGGCCGGCGTTGGAAACTTTCAGCTCGATCGTGTCGATCGGCAGGGGCGAGCGTGCGATGCGCGCGAGGTCGGCTTCGAGATCGGCGCCGATCAGCGCGCTGATGAGCGGCGCGGGACCGTTCAGGCTCGCTTCCAGCTCGTCGAGCCGCGCCACCGGGACGACGAAGCGCGCCAGCATCCAGGATTCGGGCGAAACGCGATAGCGCTGGTAATTTTCGATCGCGCGATTCATCGGCAGTGCGCTGGGCGGAAAAAGCCCGGCGTAGTCGATCAGGTTTTCGAGCAGCGGACGCAGCCGACTCATTTCTGGCCGAGGGCTTCCTGAAGCTTCGACGCGAACGGCGAGGAAGACGCGGGTGGCGCGGGTTTCGTCGCGACGGGTTTGGGCGGTTCCGGCGTTTTCGACGGCGGCTCCGCACCGAGGAAGCGGCGCTTCTTAAGCAGCGCGCGATCGAGGGCGGAACTATATCCGGTCCAGTGGCCTTCGACGAGCCGGTCGCGTTCGACCAGTCCGCGGGCGCACTCCATTTTCGAATCGAGATTGTCCAGGTGATGCAGCAGCAGAGCCTCGGCGAACATCGGGACCTTGGGCGATCCGAATTCGAGTTCGCCGTGGTGGCTGAGGATCAGGTGGAACAGCAGGTCGCGCAGCGTGGGCGGGAACTCGGGAAACTGGCGGAGCTTCTCCTGCACCATCTGCGTGCCGATCACGATGTGGCCCAGCAACTGGCCTTCGGTGGTGTACTGAAATCCGCGCGCGTAGCTCAGCTCGCGCGTCTTGCCGATGTCGTGCAGGATCACGCCGGAAAGTAGCAGGTCGAAATCGATGTCGGTGTAATGCGCCGCCGTGAACTTCGCCAGGTGGCACAGCGACAGCACGTGCTCGATCAATCCGCCGAGCCATGCATGATGCACGGACTTCGCCGCGGGCGCGGTGCGGTAGGCCAGCGCGACTTCAGGATCGGCAAAAATCGCATCGAGCAGGCCGCGCAGATGCGGATTCGCGATCGAGGCGATCCACGTCTGCAATTCCGCGAACATCTCGTCGCGGTCGCGGACGGAGGCAGGGAAGTAGTCGGCGTAATCGACCTCGCCGTCGGCGACGGCGGCGATTTTGTGAACCGTCAACTGCGGGCGATTCTGGAAAATTTGAAAGAGTCCTTTGACGCGGACGAAATCGTCGCGCTCGAAGGCGTCGAGCGCTTCGGCGGCGTTGTCCCACATCTTGGCGTCCAGATCGCCGGTGCGATCGGCAAGCGTGAGAGATAAATAGGGCTCGCCCGATTTTTTCTGGCGGACGTCCTTATGCTGCACCAGGAACAACCCGGTGATCACCTGGTTCGGTTCCAGCTCTCGGATATAGGGCGATTTCACTTTGACGAAGACGTCCCGGTCGACTTGGTGGTGGTGCCGGGAATCGGAATAGCCCACAGCAATTTCTTGTGACGCGTCTTGGCCGCGACTTCTTCCTTGGTAGTGGTCTGCGGCACAAGCTGCGCCGGATCGCTCCACGCGGTGTTCTTTCCGGCAGCCGCGCCGGAATCGTCGTAGCCGGGTTTAATTTCGAGGAACGCGTCCTGGCGAAGCTTGGTCAGATAGGTGCGGATGGCCGGGTCCATTTTCGGCTGGTACAGCTTGTTCTCCACTTCGTTCTGCACGTCTTCGAACCCGGCGAGGCCGGCTTTCTGATGCTCGACCACTTTGAAGATGAAGTAGCCGTTGTCCACCTTAATGGGATCGCTGACGAAGCCGCGGGGCTGCTCCCAGATCGCGCTTTCGATGCGCGGATCGAGCTCGCCCTTGGACATGGGCGGATATTCGCCGCCGGCCTGGGCGTTGGTGTCGTCAGAGCCGGTCTGCGCGAGCTCGGTGAACTTTTCGCCCTTCTTTGCCCGCGCCGAAAGATCCTTCGCCTTGCGCTCCGCCGCCAGCACGCCGCCGGCGTCTTTACCCGCGGTCGAGACGAAAATTTCCTGTAGGAAGACGCGCTCTTTGCGCTGAAATTCGTCTTTGTGCTGGTTGTAGTAGGCTTCCAGATCTTCGCGCTTAAACTGGATCTTGCTGGACACTTCCTGGCGGATCACTTTATCGACCAGGATGCGGTTCTTGGTGTCGTTCTTGTAATCCTCGAAGCTCATTCCGGTCTGCTCGTGCACGTACTGCTGGAATTTTTCGGGATCCGAAATGCCGGAGCGGCGCTGAATGTCGGCGAGCTGTTTCGATACTTCGCCGTCGACCTTGAGGTCGAGTTCCTTGCCTTTTTGAACCAGAAGCAGATGGTCGATCCGGTCGCGCAACAGATTGCGCGTCGTGGTCGACACGGCTTCCTGCAGCGCGCGGCCGGTGAGATTTTCGCGGCGGAACTCGGCTTCCGCCTCGCGGCGATCCCGCTCGAGTTCGCTGCGCGTGATGATGTCACTGTTCACTTTGCAGACGATCTCTTCCACCAGGGCAACATCGGCGCCGAAAGCCAGTCCTGTGACGCCGAGAAAAACAAGCCAGTTCCGCATACTCACATTATACGCACCGGACCTGAGCTTCGACCCGGAAGAGTAGTGCGCCCCGGGTTGTCGCGAAACTCCGCCCTCAGGCGCGCGGCTGTTGTGCCTGATCGAAACGGCCGCGGCCATGAGAGTCCGTGTGAAGAAAGGGGTGCCCGCTCGTTGTCACTCGCGGCTCTGTTTCGGCATTGCGCAGAAGCATCAAGTTGCCGCTACCCCGACACAGAGCCGCGGCTGCAAGGAGCGGGTTGCCGACCTTTTCACACAGACTCGTGAGGCCGGGGATTTAGCGCATTACTGCCGGAAGCGCTATTCGCGCAACTCCGCCATCAATCGATTCTCCGCCGGAGCCAGCTCGTCGAATTGCGCCGCCGTCATTCCGACGCGCTCCAGCGCACAACGGTAGCGCGCCGCCGACGGGACGTCTTCACAGGAGTCCGTCCACTGCTCGGTCAAATACAGGACCGACGCCAGCACGCCCTCGCTTTTTTCCGGCGCGTGATGATGCTCGATGGCTTCGCAGAATTCTTCGGGAAATTTCCAGTGTTTCGCGGTCGCCGCGCCGGCCTGCGCATGGCTGATGCCCGACAATGCGCGCTCGGCCGGCACCTGCTCGCATCCCAGCGACGTCACGCGCCGGTACAGATCCTGAAACGCCGCCGGAAATCCCGCCATCGCCAGCACGCCGATGTCGTGCACCAACCCGCCTAAGAACGCCTTCTTCGGATCGACCGCGCGTGAAACCTCGGCAATCGACTGCGCCACTTCCGCCGACGCGATCGAATGATGCCACAGGTCGCGCAGACGCGGCGTCGCGAACATCGGCTGCACCGATGCCGCGTAGATCACCCGGCTGGCGCAATCGGAGCCGATGAACGCGATTGCCTGTGAGAGGGTGGCAATCTCGTGACGGGCCGCGTACGCCCACGAATTCGCCACGCGGATCAGTTGCGCCGCCAGTGCCTGGTCGGACCCCGCCACGGCTTCCAGCTCCCATGCGTTCCATTGATCCCGCAGCAGTACGGCAAGCGCACGCTGGGCCGCCAGCGGAAATACGGGCAGATTCTCGACGGCGCGATCCAGATCGGCCACGCCTGCGACTTTCAAACACGCCAGCGCCGCCTGCGCGAATTCGTCCGGAGCTTCGCCCTCCATTTGAAATGGCTCCCAGCCGAAGTGCGCGTCGAGCGCCTCGGCCAAGTCCATGATTTCCTGTCCACGATCGCTCGAAATTCCCGAGGCGCGTTCGAGCGCGATCGACCATGCGGCGATGCGCCGGCATTGCGCCTCGAATGCCGGGTCCGGTTTTGGGGATGCAGTCATCGATGGTCTTATCGGATCGCGCCATGCCGCGTCCCAAGAAAAAGAGATCTTTTTTCGCGCGAACCGCGTCCATACACTTGAGGAGGAACCCCGTGTCCCACCCGAAACCGTCTCTCCCGGAAATCGCCAAGGTGTATTGCCCGATGTGCACCCACACGGTGGATGCGCGCATCCAGCCGGCGCCTCAACCCAGCGGCGTGCAGCGCCCGATCGTCACACCCGGGCAGAAGTGTCCGCATTGTTCCGCGTCGCTCGATGCCGGATATATTTTCCGCATCAACCGCGCGGCTTGATCTTGCCGGCTCTGACTGAACTGTTATAGTGAAGTTGTGAAGCGCAAACGCACGCCCGATTCCGCCGAGCCGGTGAGCGAAACTGTCGTTCCCGACTCGATTGTCGAACAGGCGCGCCGCGCGATCGAAGCCGAGCGCGTCAAAAAACCCGCCCTGTGCGTTGTCTGCGGCGGCGATTGCGCGCCCAATTCGAGCGAAGGCCTCTGCTGGGTGTGCCGGCGCTTGAAACTCAGCGCCTGGCGCGACAACGATTCGCAGCTCTCGGCGCAGGAATAGCTCGCTCAGGCGAGCTTCTCGTAGAGATAGGCCGCCACCGCGACATCCTCTACTCCCAGGCCGTTCGATTTGAAAATCGTCACCGGATTCCCGGCGGGCCGCCGGTCGACATCCGCTAGATCGACGATCCGCGGATCGTTCCAGTCGACCGACGCGAGAAGCAGGTCGCCCGATTCGATCTTGCCGACCTCTTTCGAATCCACCGCGATCAGGTCCGCGCGATAAATCAGGTCGGCGTGAATTTCGCGCCGCGCCGCCTGGTTCGATCCCATGGCGTTCACGTGCGTGCCCGCGCCCACCCACGAATTTTCCAGCACCGGATCCTTTGCCCATGTCGCGGTTACGACGACGTCGGCGCCCTCCACCGCTTCCTGCGCCGTCGCCGTGGCGCGAGTCTGCGTCTCCACCGCGAAGCTGTAGCGATTCGCTTCGTTCCGGCTCCACACGCGAACGTCTTTGAACTGCCGCACCGCGCGCATCGCATCGAGCTGCGTCTTCGCCTGAAACCCGCTGCCGATGATGGCGAGCGTCGACGCATCTTTCGAGGCCAGAAGATCGGTCGCATACCCGCTGGCCGCTCCGGTGCGGATCTGCCCGAGATGATTCGCGTCGAACTGCGCCAGCGGCCTGGCCGTTTCGGCATCGAACAGCAGAAAGAAAAAATAGGCCCCGTGGCGCGGATTCGCCGCGTAAATTTTCGTTCCCAGGTATTTCCCGAACGATCCCGCCATGCTGTGCAGGACGGTTCCGGTCGGCAGATGCATTCTGCGCCGGGGCTGATTGATCGCTGTCTTGTCTCTCAGGGCATGAAAGGTTTCACGCATGAGGCGAATCGCCTCGGACATCGGCAGATTTTCGCGGACTTGTTCCTCGCTAAAGAAGAGCATGATCCACAGCTTAAATCGAAACGCGTGTCGACGCCACGTCTGCCGTCAATACTGACCTCGCCATCACGAGTCTGTGTGAAAATGATCGGCGTCGGCCGCTTCCTGCGGTCGCGGTTCCTTAAACGGCTGTTTCAGCGGGATGCCGGCAATGAACCGCGACCGCAGGAAGCGGCGAACGTTCAGTTTTCACACAGACTCTTACTGGCGGGGCTTTCCTGCTCTGGCGTGTGAAACGGGCGCGGGTGCTGTGAGGACCGCGGCTTCACCTCGATGTTTCACAGGTCCTCGATCCGCAACTTCAGATCCGCGCCTTTCCAGGCCGCTTCCCATTCGCGCTGGACCCACGCCGCGGCATCCGATTTCTTCTGCGCCTTCAAGCTCTCCAGCAGCCCGAACAGCATCCGGCCGTTGTGCGGACTCCGGCGCAGTCCTTCGCGAAACACTTCTTCCGCACCGGCGGCGTCGCCCGACAGCAGCAACGACGCGCCCAGCGATTCGCGCACCGGATAATACCAGGCCGGCGGCTCATCGTACACCAGCGCATCCTGAATCTCCACCGCGCGACGCCATTTCGCGGGCGACGATTCGAGCCGGGCATCGAGGACCGTCGAAGCCAGATCCATCACCTCGCCGAGACCGTTCACGCCCCAATATTGCTTCCGGTCGAGCTTCGCCCCGAGCTTTTCGAACTCCTGCTTTTCCGCGGCCGCCTCCGCCTTGCGACCCTTGGCATGAAGCGCCATCGCCCGCGTGAATCGCCACACCCATTCGCCTTGTGGATTGCCCGGCTGGGGCGACTTCAGCACGTCATCCCATTGCTGATTTCGAACCTGGGTCAGCATGACCACCGCGTTCATGGCCCCAACCATCTCGGGCATCGACTCCGCTGCCGCTTTGCCCGCCTCGGCGAGCTTCGCCATCGCCTTCGCTGTATCCGTCACGCGTCCCTGCATGGAACGCGCGTACATGATGAAGTCCAGGTTGTGCAGATAGAGCGCGTAGTAGGCGCCCATCATTCCGGTCTTCTCGAAAAATTCGCGATCCACCTGCGCCGCGCGCTCGTTCACGTCGACCGCCACGTTGAATTCGCCGAGCACCAGCCAGATATGTCCCGGCATGTGGACCATGTGACCGGCCCACGGCACGATCCCCATCAGCCGTTGTGCGCTCGGCACGGCGCGTTCCGGCGTGGGCGACGATTCGACGGCGTGAATATAGTAATGATTCGCTCCGGGATGATTCGGAAAACGCCGCAGCACGCGCTCGAGGATGTGCTCGCATTCTTCAACGCCCGGAGCCGCCGTGCCCTTCGAGTCGTACCAGCGCCAGCGCACAGGGACCATCAGCGACTCGGCGTACATGGTCTGCGCGTCAGGATCGTCGGGGAATTTTTCGGCCAGCGCCTTCATCGCCGCGACGTACTTCGAGGGATCCGAAAAATCGGGACAGCGCGTCGAGACCGCCTCCAGCCAGGCGCGATCCGTCGCATTGGCTGCGATCTTCAATCCGTCCTCTGCCGCCGCGCAGGATTTCTTGAGATCGAAGCCGGGATCGCCGTCCATGTTGATGTACGGTCCCCAGGCCATGGCGAGCCCCCACTGCGCCATCGCCGCCTTGGGGTCCAGTTCCAGCGCTTTTTGGAAGGATCGCACGGCTTCGGGACGGTTGAACGAATAGGTCAGGACCAGACCCTGGTCGAAAAACTTCTGTGCCTCCGGATTCGAGGTCGCGATCGGATGCTTCCAGATGCCGAGCCCCGGATAGAGAGCGACCGGCTTTTCGCCGGCCGCCCCTCCGGAATGCTGATGCTGCGCCGCGGCAAGCGCGCAGCAAAGGAAAATCCCAGGAATCGTCTTCATGGCTTTTTCCAAGTTTATGCCGTGATGCGTTTTGCCGAAAGCGTCCCCTGCGTTTGCGGAGCGATCGAGAAGCCGGCCAGATCGTAGACGTCGATGGTGAAGGTTCCTTTGAACGTGCTGCCGCCCGGGTCCAGAGTGATCTTCTCGGTGATGACGACGGTCCCGACCAGGTTGCCGTTGCTGTCGTAGCTCCAGGACGGATGATAGACCGTGATTGTCCCAGCGGGGCCGTTTGCCCAGACGCCGAGGCAGACGTTGCCTTCAAGCGGGGACCCGTTGTCGTTCAGGATCTCCAGCCCATCCGACGTGAACGATTCGAACGCCTGATAAATCTCCTGGCCGCCGATGCTGACCTTGTTCAGCCACATCCCCACGATGTTGCCGCCCTGTGCGCGCGAGGCATGCGCTTCGCTCGCTTCGCCGAATACCTGCTGAGCCAGCGCCTTGTCCTGACGGAGCATGACCGAAGCGTTGGTCGACGTAGTTTTTCCACAGCCGGCAAAAGCGGTCGAGCTGAACACGGCTCCGAGGATCGCGAGTCCTGCATAAGTGATCATTTTCATTCCTTGTTCTCCTGTCGCGGCATTTGGATTTTTGGGAGCCGCGTGCAATCCACTGTGCGGTACCCGGTCCGGATGCTCAAGCGAAACGATATGAAAACACGCGCTTTTCGCTCTTTTTCGTGCGCCTGCGGGGTATACTGATCAGCAATGCCCGCCGCCGATGACCGCCTGGATTCCTGGAAGGAGATCGCCGCCTACCTTGGCCGCGAGGTGCGGACCGTCCAGCTTTGGGAAAAAAGTGAGGGTCTGCCGATCCACCGGCAACAGCATTCCAGGCAGGGCTCGGTCTATGCGTTCAAGTCCGAACTCGACGCCTGGCGCGATGCCCGGAAATCCGCACCTGTGGAAAAACCGGATCGCCGGTCGCCCTGGCTCATGATCGGGATCATCGCCGCCGCCATTGTGCTGATTGCGGCCGGTTGGTTCTTCCTGCGCAGGCCCGCTGAGCCGCTGTCTTCCGTCGTGGTGCTTCCATTCGTCGACTTCAGCCCGCAGCATGATCAGGAATACTTCAGCGATGGCCTGACGGAGGAGATTATCGATGCGCTAAGCCGCCTTTCGAATCTGCGAGTTGTGGCTCGGACTTCAGCGTTTTCTTTCAAAGGCCGCAACAACGATATTCGGGAGATCGGCAAGCAGTTGAACGTCAGTACGGTGCTCGAAGGGAGCGTCCGCAAAGATGGAGACAAGCTCCGCATTACAGCGCAGCTCAATCGAGCCTCGGACGGGACGCATCTCTGGTCGCGGACTTACGATCGCCAACTGCGCGACGTGTTCGCGGTGCAACGGGAAATCTCGCAGGCGATCGCCGATCAGCTTCGGGCCGGAGAGATCCCGGCCCATACCGCTCCCCGCGACTTGGAAGCCTGGCGTTTGTATCAGGAAGGACGCTATTTCTTCAACCAGTTTCAACTGCCCGAATCGAATCTCAAAGCAATCGAGCGGTATAAGCAGGCCATCCAGCGCGATCCGGCTTTTGCGCTGGCCTACGCCGGCCTCGCCGACGCGTACGCGTATCTGGCGGAAAATTTCGTGGTCGCGCCGCGCGAGGTGATGCCGAAGGCCAAGGCGGCGGCCGAAAAGGCGGTCGAGCTGGACCCGAACTCGGCCGAGGCGCACACGTCGCTGGGCGCGGTAAAGCTCGACTACGACTGGGATGTCGACGCCGCGCAGCGGGAACTGCGCCGGGCGCTGGAGATCAATCCGGGGTTCGGATGGGCGCGGCACTGGTACGCGCATTCGCTCGAAGCACAGAGCCGTGTCGAGGACGCGATGAAGGAGATGCAGGCCGCGCTCGCGCTTGATCCTCTGAACGTTCCGATCAGTTGGGACTACGGAAATGAACTGGTGGTGCTCGGTCGCTACGACGAGGCGGAACAGCATTTGAAGAAAGCCGACGAGTTGTTTCCGAACGTCCCGGTGATCGGCTTCATGCGCATCGAGGGGTTTGTTCGGGCAGGCAAGATCGCCGAAGCCGAAGCGGTCCTGGCGTCGATGAAGAAGAACTCGCGCGAGGAGATGCAGGCTCCGTTCTTCGTGGCGTTCTCGGCGACGGTAGATGCGGAGGCGGGGCGGCGGGACCAGGCTCGCAAGGTCCTGGCGCAGCTTGAAGAACTGCGTAAGAAAACCTACGTCGAGCCATTCTCCGTAGTGGAGTTATGCGCCGCGCTCGGAGACGAAAAGAGTCTCGCGCTGTGGCGCAAACGGATGGAGGAAGAGCGTTCGACGCTGTACCTCTATCAGCCGGTATTCGAGAAAACCTATATCAAAATGGTGCTGGATCGCGCAAAGAAACATTGACTACGGACGCGGCTTCACGTCCAGCGTCGCGCTTTCGCCTTCATGCACGGTGATCTCCTGACCGCCTTCCGGGAGCGGGCCGGGATCGAATGTTGCGACCAACCGATATTTTCCGGGAGGCAGGTTCCCGAGTTTGAATCGTCCACTGGGGTCGCGGCTCGCCCAGAAGGCCGCGCCGGATTCGAGATTTTGCGCGACGACCGAGTATCCCGGGGGACCATTTCCCTCGATGCTCGCCCAATTGGTCCCGAGCACGATCCGCAATGGACCGGGCGAGCCGGAGGAAAGATCGAGCGGACGATTCGTCACTTCCTCCGATCCGAGCCACGCCGATTTCAGGTAAGCGCTGCCGGCTTGAAGCAGGATTTTCCATTGACCAGGCACGAGCGGAGATGAAGTGAAAGAGCCGTCCTCGTTGGGTTTCGCCTGCCCCGGCGAATGCACCTGAAATTCGACCGGCTGGAATTGGATGATCATGGCCGGCAAATTGACCAGGCGAGCGTCGCCATCCACTTCGACCTTTCCAGTCAACTGAATGGCTGGCTTTAATTCAAGCGATACATCGACCGGATCGTTCTTCACCTCGACGCGCTGCGATGCTCCGATGTGGTGCTGCTGGTCCGCCGAGTTGGCGGTCACGATGTAGGATCCGGGAAAGACTCGGGGGAACGTGAACGTCCCTTTGGCGACGTCGAGGCTGGCTCCGGAAACCTGGCGGGGTGCGGTGAGATCGGCCGGGATGAGTTGGACGGCGAGCGGGCCGATCCCGCGCCAGTCGGCTCCCGCGGGAGAAAAGGTCCCGTGGATCTGGGTGACGGGCGCCGGTTTCATGCGGAAGTCGACGCCGGTTTTTTCGTTGGCGGCGGTCAACTCGATCACGTCGGCGGATTTGGCGTCGGGAGCGGTGGGGTAGAACTGAAGCGGGTAGGCGAGCGAGGGCGGCGGGTCGGGTCCGGCGGAAAAGGGGCGCGGCTGGAATACCGGAGTCGAACACTGCGCGTTGGCGATGTACCTACCGGCGGGAATGCCGTAGAGACGATACTCACCTTCCTCCGCGCCGGGCGATCCGCCGAGAGAGGGCGCGCCTTGCTGGGGATGCGCGGCGGGGTGGAGTTGGACGAAACAGCCGGGCAGCGGATCGCCGTCCTCGTCGAGAACTTTTCCGCTGATGGAGGCGCCGGGTGTCAGCTCGATCGACTGCGAAGTCCGTTCCCCGGCTTTTACTTCGATCTGTTTGGGGGCGGGACGATTCGTAAACGGGTAGTCCTGGTGGATTGCGGTGACCAGATACTGGCCAGGAGGGAGGTCGGCGATGAGGTAGGCCCCGGCGGAGTCGGTGGTCGTGTTGCCGGTCGCCGAAGATTGGCCG
>JAIQFJ010000579.1 GCA_020073325.1 Terriglobia bacterium
TATCCGAGTTTGTATACAAACGTAAACTGGGTCCGGAAAACGCGGCCTGCACCCTTTCTGAGACGTGCAATTGTTCACAAGCGATTACGACGGCGGCCGGATCGCCACGGGCGATCTCGCGGGCAAAGGTGGGGCCGGAGAGGACGGCGACAGGCGCGGGAAACGGCAGCGTCTCGGCCCACACCTGCGACATTCGGAGCAAAGTTCCCTGCTCGATTCCCTTGGTCGCGCTGACGAAGGTCATGGATGGATCGAAATGCGGCGCCGCGGCCCGGTAGGTCGCGCGCGCGAAATGCGACGGCATCACCCCGAGGACGAACTCGGCGCCGCGCAGTTCGGTGGTGATGTCCACGTTTTCAGGCAGCATGAAGCCGGGGAGATAAACGTCGTTTTCGCGTGTGCGGCGCATGCGCTCGGCGAGGTCGCGTTCGAAGACCCACAGCGATACTTTTTTGAATCGGGGAGCCAGAACCATGGCGAGCGCGGTTCCCCAGCTTCCACTGCCGATGATGGAAAGAGCCCCGGCCTGACGGCCAGGGCTGTCGTGATCGACGGCCGGTCGCGTCATTTCTTCTTCCACGAAAATACGTTTTCGGTGCCCGCGCGGATTCTTGCGATGTTCGCACCGTGTCGCACGACAATGAACGTGCCGGCGATCAGCGCGGCGAGGAAAACATAAATCGGCGGATGCAGAATGATCCACACGCCGAAGGGAAACGTCGCGGCCGCCAGGATCGATCCGGCGGAGATATAGCGCGTCGCCGCCACCACCACGACGAACACGATCAGCACGGCAAACAAGGGCAGAGGAGTCAGATAAAGAAACGCGCCGATGAAACTCGCCACGGCTTTTCCGCCCTTGAATCCGAGAAACACCGGAAACGCGTGCCCTGCCATGACCGCGAGCGCGGCGGCGCTGGTCCAGATGGCCGAATCGTTGGTGAGATATGCCGCGAGCCACACCGCGAAATATCCCTTGGCGATGTCGAGCAGCAGCGTCACCACCGCGACTCCCCTTCCGGTCGTGCGCAAAACATTGGTCGCGCCGATATTCCCGCTGCCTGAAGCGCGCACGTCCTTGCCGGTCGACAGCTTCACCAGCAAATATCCGAAGGGGATTCCGCCCACAAGGTAGGCGATGGCAACTGCAAGTAATCCGTTCACGCGAGTGCGAACTCCGCAAGCCTGGTATATTTTCCGCCGCGCGATAAATACAAGTAATACGACGCCGCGCGGAACGTTCCGAACTCCACCGGCGGCAGCGCGTCGATGGCGCGCATCAAAGCGTCCAGCGGAACTTTTTCGCGAATCCGCGCCAGCGTCAGGTGCGGCGAAAATTTGCGGTCTTCTTTCGGGACCCCGATTTTCCCGACCGCGGCTTCGGTCGCATCGGCCAGAAGCGCCAGCTCCCGCTCCGCATCGATCCCCGCCCAGAAGACGCGCGGATGGCGCGCATTGGGAAACCAGCCCAGGCCGCGTATGGAAATTTCGATGGGTCCGGGCGAGTCCACGCCTTGGATTGCTGCCTGCATTTCTTCCAGCCGCTCCTGGGGCCATTCACCGATGAACTTGGTGGTGATGTGCATATTCTCCACGGGGGACCAGGTGATCTTTGCGGTAGGGCGCAGGCGGTCCAGCAGCGTTTTCACATGGTCGCGCACGTCTTCCGGAAGGTCGATGGCTACAAAGAGTCGCATGACGGAAGCTAATAGTTTACTGCGTTATACTGCATCCAGTTATGAAAGATTGGATGAGGAATCTGGTGGGAGCCGCGCTCGCGTGCTCCATTTGTCTTTATGCCGCGGATTTCTGGCAGTCCAAGCCGTTCGCCGAGTGGAGTGAGAAAGACGCCCAGCGGATGGTGGAGAATTCGCCCTGGTCGAAGGCAGTTTCGGTCGGTTTGGGAACCGACGGACCTGCGGCGGGAAAGGGCGGCCGGCGAGGCGCGTCGGGAATGGGCGAAACGGCGAGCGACGCGGCGCAGTCCGGCAGAATGAACGACGATCCGATGGGCGACGTCGGCGGCCGCGGCAGCCGCAATCGGGTCGGAGAAGAATCCGGTCCGGTCAACTCGACGACATTAACCGTGCGCTGGCAGAGCGCGCTGCCGGTGCGCGAGGCGCTGGTGAAGTTGAAGTACGGCAAGGAATCGGCGACCTCGCCGGAGGCGAAGAAATTTCTGGAAGCGCCGGAGACGGCCTATGTGGTCGCGGTCGGCGGCATCATTCCGGGGATGATTCGCGGCGACAACGAATCGGCGAAGAAGGCCCTGATGGAGCAATCGAGCCTCGCGGCCAAGGGCAAGGACGCGCTCCGGCCGGCCGACATACAGGTCGGCCGCGCGGCCCGCGGCACCGAGATTTACTTCGTATTTCCGAAGAGCGCGGAATTTTCCGTGGACGATAAGGAGATCGAGTTTGCCACCAAGATTGGCTCATTTGCGGTCCGGCAGAAATTCAAGTTGAAGGACATGATGTTCGAGGGCAAGCTGGCTCTGTAATAAGTGCCACTCAAGCGATCCTTCTATCTGCGGCCGACCGTTGAGGTGGCGCGCGCGCTGCTCGGAAAAATTGTGGCGCACGGAGACGCGGCGGGAAGAATCGTCGAGACGGAAGCGTACCTCGGCGAGGGTGACCTGGCCGCGCATGCGGCAAGCGGCGTCACCGATCGCAACCGCGTGATCTTCGGGCCGGCCGGTCACGCCTACATCTATTTCATTTACGGCATGTACGACTGCCTGAACATCGTCGCCGAGCCTGAAGGCGTCGCCGGCTGTGTGCTGATCCGCGCGCTGGAGCCGGTGGAGGGAATCG
>JAIQFJ010000161.1 GCA_020073325.1 Terriglobia bacterium
GGCGCGCGCCCAAAGGTCTCGCGATACAGCCGCTTGTGCTCCAGGAACAGCACCGGATCGTCGCAGCGGATCGCCGTGCGCAGCAGGCCGCAGGCGTCCAGCGCATTCGACGGGAACACCACCCGCAGCCCGGGAATATGCGTGAAAATACTTTCGCCGCACTGGCTGTGATAGATGGCGCCGCCGTTCAGATAACCGCCGATCGCGACCCGCACCACCATCGGCGACGAGAACGCGTTGTTCGAGCGCCACCGCATCGTGGCCAGCTCATCGCGAAGCTGCATCATCGCGGGCCAGATGTAATCGAAGAACTGAATCTCGGGAATCGGCTTCATCCCGCGCGTCGCCATGCCGATCGCGCGCCCGATGATTCCGGCTTCCGCCAGCGGCGTATTGAACGCGCGCTGCGAACCGAACACGATTTGCAGGCCCTGGGTCGCTTTGAAAACGCCGCCCTTGCCTTTCACTTCGGTGAGATTCGCCTCTCGGCTGGCATCGGCGACGTCTTCGCCGAACACCAGAATTTTGTCGTTCCGGCGCATCTCCTCGTGCATGGTCAAGTTGATTTCATCGACCATCGTGCGAGGATCGCCTGTAAACTGCGGCTGCGTTTCGAACTCCGCCGAGGTCGGGTCGATGCGGTCCGAATACAGATACCGCATCGCCGAGCCCTTGGGGGGCGGCGCGGCTTTCAGCGCACGATCCGTCGCTTCCTGAACTTCCAGATCGACTTCGTGCGTCAGCAGCTCAATCCCGTGGCGATCGAGCAGGCCTTCGGAAATCAGCCACTCCGGATAACGGACGATGTGATCGCGGCTGGCTTCTTCAGCGCGCTCCGCTTTGGTCTTGTAGAGCTTCTCGTCATCCGAAAGCGAGTGCGAATACGGACGAATGCACATCGCATGGACCATCACCGGCGTCCGATGCTGACGGCAGTACTCCGCCGCTTCGCTCATGGCCGCGTAGGAGCTGACGAAATCCGTTCCGTCGCAATGGAAAATCTTCAGGCCGGGAAATCCGCTGACCAGCTTTGAAATGCTGCCGCCCGCGGTCTGCCTTTCGACCGGAACTGAAATCGCGTAGCCGTTATCCTCCACCAGATACAGGACCGGCAGCCGTTCCAGGCAGGCGATATTCAGAGATTCGAAAAATTCGCCTTCGCTGGTGGCGCCGTCGCCGGTCGTAACCAGCGTGATCGCGTCCGATTCAGAATCCAGGTGGCGGTTCGCATCCGCGCATCCCACCGCTTGCAGGAACTGCGTGCCGGTCGGCGACGAAGTGCTGACGATGTTGACGCGTTTCGAACCCCAGTGCGAGGGCATCTGCCGGCCGCCCGATGCAGGATCGGCATCGGCTCCGACGGCTCCTTCGAGCATCTCTTCGGTGGTAACGCCGAGTGCGAGCGCGCACGCGCGATCGCGATAATAAAGATAGAACCAGTCGTGTCCGGGTCGAAGAGCAAAGCCGGCCGCGGCGCTGATCGCCTCGTGTCCCGCTCCGCTGATCTGGAAGAAAATCTTGTTCTGACGTTTCAGGAGAATTTCGCGGTCGTCGATGCGCCGCGACAGGTACATGATCCGAAACGCCTTGATGAGATCTTCGCGCCCGAGCCTGGTTGGGAGTGCGCTTAAAGTTGGGCTGGTAAGCATGTGGCCGTTGTCATTATAGCCGTTAGCAACCCGCGGTCCAATAGATCGAAAGATATAGTCAGGGCAGCCTGTGGCGCTGTTCCCCGCACGCCTCGAAAGCCGACAAAAGGTGCGTAATTCCGAACAGCTCGCGGACCCGTTTGCTCAGGTTGATCAGCTCGAGCGAACACCCGGCGCTCCTGGCCGAAACCAGCAAGCGCACGATAGCGCCCAGCCCCATGCTGTCCATCTGAGTTAAATCGCTCAGATCCAAAACGACGCGCCGATAGCTCTTGATCAGCGGCCTGGTCTCGTCCACCAGCGTTTCGGTCACGCCGGCAACCAGTTTGCCGCTGCAGCGGACCATCGCCTCGTCGCCTTCGCCGTGGATCTGAAGGCTCAATCGTGCAGGATCGGACATGAGCGCTATATTAATCTATAATCGCCATCGAGGTACAACGTGACCCCGCGTCAACACCGCCGCACCCGGAAATGGCTGATTCTCGGCGTCGCCGGAATGGCCGCCGGAACGGCGATGCTTTATTTCTTCCGCTCGATCCCCGTAGCGTCGGGAACGGCGGCCGCGACCATCATCGCCATGATCGTGCTCAAGCATGTGGCGCTGTTCGTGGCGGTCAGTTCGCCGATGGCCGCACTCCTTCAATCCCTCAAACCGAAATTGCGCGAGATTTGCGGGCGCGCGCCGGAGGATGAGAATTAGCGGGGCCACACGCCGGATCGGTCAATGGATCGGCCCGCCGCTCCTGGCGCTGGTGCTCTACTGGAGCGGCCTGACGGCATGGTTCCAAAAAGACGACTTCGCCTGGCTCCAGTTGCGAAACCTGCTGGCGTCCGGCCGGTCCATCTGGTGGATCCTGTTCGAGCCTCTCGCGCAAGGGACCATCCGGACACTCAGCGAGCGGCTCTATTTCCTCTCGTTCTACGAATTTTTCGGCCTGCATGCCCTGCCCTATCATCTGGCCCTGTTCGCGATTTTCCTGATCGCGCTGACGCTGCTGCAGTCGGTCGCGGCAAAGCTGACCGGATCGGCCGCGGCGGGATTCTGGGCGGCGATTCTGTGGGTGGTCAACGCCGCGCTCGCTACGCCGCTGGCGTGGGTTTCGGGAATGGATGAAGTGATGTTCGCCGGCTTCTTCCTGCTCGATCTGTGGCTCCTGCTGCGCTACCTTGAGACCGGCGACAACCGCTTCTACGCCGCCCAGTGCGCGACGTTCGTGCTCGGGTTCGGTGTCATCGAGTTGAACGTCGTCTATCCCGCGGTCGCATTGATCGTCGTGCTGATCCGGGCGCCGCGCGAGTCGTGGAAAATCGCCTGGCTGTTTCCCGTCTCCGCACTCTATGCGATCCTTCACTCGCTGGCCGCGCCGCTGCCCGAATCCGGCGCCTATCGGATGCAGTTCGACGCGCAGATGATCCGGACGCTGGCGACCTATCTGAATTGGTCGCTGGGCACAGGATGGCTGCGCGTGCTGAACCTCGACTCGTTCGCTCTCCGCGCATCGCTCGCGACGCCGCTGATGCTGGGCCTTGCCGCGTTTCTCGTCCGCAGGATTCGCGAGCGGCAATGGATCGCGCTGCTTTTCCCCGCGATTTTCGTAATCGTCCTCGCGCCGCTGCTGCCTTTGCGCGACCACATGGAGTACGAATACCTGACCGTTCCCGTCATCGGACTGGCGATGCTGGGCGGCTGGGCACTCGCTTCGGCCAACCGCCTGATCGCGATTCCGTTGGCCGCGATTTACGTCGCCGTTTCGATCCCCGTCGGCCACTCGCTCACCGCGACGCTCCACGACCGTAGCGTGAGGTTGCAGAAGATTTTCTACGCCGTCGACGCCCTGCACCGCGCGCATCCCACGAAGATGGCGATCTTCACGGGCGCCAGCAAAGAAACGTTCGACGACATGATCGATCACCACGCCTTCGCACTGATCGGAATCCCGGAGGCGTGCATTTCCTCGCGCGATCACTTCGGAGGCGAATTCGCCATCGACGCCGCAACCGAGCAGCGCGCGATCGAGGAGCGCCGCGCCGTCGTCTACGATCTCCACGACGGAGTCCGCGAACTCCGCTGAAAACGTCGCCATCACAGGCATAAGTGGCCAGGCTGTCGGTCCCAAACCCGCCGTTGAACGCCTGTGTAAGAACTCAACCTGACCAGGAATGTGGGGCCGCTCGTCAGAGCGGCGAGCCGGCAGCCGTGCCGGCTGATTTTGAAGCCGGTTCGCCCCTTCTGACAAGCCGCCCCGCGTTCTTGCTCAAGATCCGGCTTTTCACACAGACTTGTGAGGCCGGGTGCGAAACGCGAGCCTCGCGCTCAAGCGCAGCGCGCTACGGCTCGCACGGCGCTACCCCCGCCATCACGAGTCTGTGTGAAAACTGAACGTTCGCCGCTTCCTGCGGTCGCGGTTCATTGCCGGCGTCCCGCTGAATCAGCCGTTTGAGGAACCGCGACCGCAGGAAGCGGCCGACGCCGATCATTTTCACACAGACTCTCACTGGCGGGGCTGTCGGTCCCAAACCCGCCGTTGAACGCCTATGTAAGAACCCACCAATTTGGGGCAGCTCGCGGAGCGGCGAGCCGGCAGCCGTGCCGGCTGATTTGGAAGCCGGTTCACCCTTCTGACAAGCGCCCCACATTCTTGCTCAAACGGTCGCGCGATCCGGCTCTTCACACAGACTTGTGAGGCCGGAGGCAAAACGCGAGTCTCGCGCTCAAGGACAACGTGCTACGGCTTGCACGGCGCTGCCCCCGCCATCACTGGCGGAGCTTGGGAGTGGATAATCGCGCGGGTCAGTCGTGGGTTCTTTCCGAGTCTCTAAGATGAAGAAGTGAAAAAAGTCCTCCTCTCCTGGAGCAGCGGAAAAGACAGTGCCTGGATGCTCCACCTCCTCCGCCAGGATCCGCAAATCCAAATCGCCGGCCTCCTCACGACCTTCAACCAGCAATTCGACCGCGTCGCCATGCACGCGGTTCGCAGAAAGCTCGCCGAGGCGCAAGCTCAAGCCGCCGCCCTGCCCCTGCGTGCGATTCCACTCCCCTGGCCGTGCCCCAATGAGCGCTACGAAGCGATCATGGCGGAGGTCTGCCGCGCCGCCGTCGCCGACGGCATCGAAGCAATCGCGTTCGGCGACCTCTTCCTCGCCGACATTCGCGCCTATCGCGAAAAGCAGCTCGCCGGCACGCGCCTCGAGCCGCTCTTCCCGCTGTGGCAGATCCCGACGCCGCAACTGGCTCGCGACATGATTCGCGGCGGCCTCCGCGCACGCCTCACCTGTGTCGATCCGCGCGTCCTCGGTCGTGAATTCGCCGGCCGCGAGTTCGACGAAAAACTACTCGCCGATCTGCCGCCATCGGTCGACCCGTGCGGCGAAAACGGCGAGTTCCACTCCTTCGTCTACGATGGCCCGATGTTTCAGAACCCGATCGCCATCCAGCCCGGCGAAATTGTCGACCGCGACGGCTTCGTCTTCGCCGATTTCGAATAGCGACGAGCCCCCAAGGACAGCCTCGACACAGAGCCGCGAGTGACAACGAGCGGGCTTCGATTCGTTCGCGACACCGGTGCTTTTGGACGTATCGCGACCCCGCAGCTCTGTCTCGCGTGCTTCTCAGAGACAGACCGTTACCGCGGCTCGATCGCGACATATAAAGTGCTCCCCTGCCGATTCACCAGCAGCAGCACTGTATGCCCCGGCGCACGCCGCACCGCGCGCTCGAAATCGCCGACGCTTGCCACCCGCGCCCGGTCGACTTCGACAATCACATCGCCCGGCGTCAGTCCCGCTTCGCCCGCCGAAGTCCCCGGATCCACCTGCGTCACCACCACGCCCTTCATGTTCGAAGGCAACCCGAGCTGACGCAGTGTCTGATAGTCGAGATCCTGCACCGAAACTCCATCCAGCGCATTCGACCCGTAGTCGCGCGACGGAGCCGGACGCGTCCGCACCTGATCGCCCGGCACTTCGCTCAGCTTGACCGCAACATTCTTTTCCGCGCCGTCGCGCAGCAGCTTCACGTGAACCGTCGTTCCCGGCGGCGTCATCGAAATCTTCAGTCGAAGCTGATTGCTATCCTCCACGCGATCGCCATTGATCTCCGTCACCACGTCGCCGCGCTGGATACCGGCCTGCGCCGCCGGCGATCCCGACGCGACATCGCCGATCAGCACGCCGCGCATATCGGTCAGCCGGAACGATTTCGCCATGGCCGAGGTAATGTCCTCCGGCGTGACGCCCATGTAGCCGCGCGCCACGCGCCCATGCTCGATCAACTGATCCATCACCGACCGCGCCATGTTCACCGGCACCGCGAATCCGATCCCCTGATTCCCGCCGCCATTGCGCGTCAGGATCGCCGTATTGATCCCCACCAGATTGCCGCGCGCATCCACCAGCGCGCCGCCCGAATTTCCCGGATTGATCGCCGCGTCGGTCTGAATGAAATCTTCGTAGCCCTGAATAATATCGAGCCCGCTCCGTCCCTTCGCGCTGATGATCCCCATCGTGACGCTTTGCGACAGCCCGAACGGCTGGCCCATCGCGAGCACCACATCGCCCACGCGCACCTTCGATGAATCCGCAAACGCGAGCGTCGGCAGATCTTTACTTTCGATTTTCAGAACGCCGATGTCCGTCTTCGCGTCCGTGCCGACCACCTTGGCCCTGAACTCGCGCTTGTCGAGCAGCGTCACCGTGATATCCGTCGCGCCATCCACCACGTGATTGTTCGTCAGAATGTACCCGTCGTTGCGCACGACGACGCCCGACCCGAGCCCCTTTTCATACTGCCTGCTCGGCCGCCGCATCTGCCGCCCGAAATCGTCGCCGAAAAATTGCCGGAAAAATGGATCCATCGTGAACGGTATTTCGGTGCCCGTCGTCCGCACCACTTTCGACGACGAAATGTTCACCACCGCGGGCAAATCTTTTTCGACGATCGGAGCGAAGCTGGTGAAGATCCCCGGCGCGGTCGCTCCGGTAGGCGTAGCCGCGGGCGCGGCGGCCACCGGAACCGGAGGCGCGAAATACAAGGTCCATGCGCGCGACCCGACCAGGACGCCCACGCCTCCCGCCAGCAGGCAATAAATCACGATCCGCAGCCGGCTTCCCATGCTCACTCTCCCGTCCGGTTACAGATTACGAGGTTTCTTCTCCGTTTCGCCATCCCCCGTCAAGGGGAAAGCTTCTCCCGAAAATGGGTGATCCAGCCTAAACAGGAGCGTCTCCCGGGCGCTTTCCGCGTCAGATGAAGTGGAGGTTTCGATATGAGCTTTCAACGAATCGCTCTCATGGTTGCATTAGGAATCCTGACTATTGCGCCTTTTTCCAAAGCCAGCGAATGGGATAAACGCACCGTCGTCACGTTTGGACAACCCGTGGAAATTCCAGGCAAAGTTCTGCCTGCCGGAACATACGTGATGCGCCTGCTCAACAACACGGGCGACCGCAATATCGTCCAGTTCTTCAACAAAGACGGAACCAGGCTGATTGATACCGTGATGGCCGTGGCCGACGCACGTCTGGAGCCCACCGGTCACACCGTGATCACCTTCTCCGAACGTCGCGGCGACGCGCCGCAGGCGCTCAATCAGTGGTTCTATCCCGGCGACATCGATGGATCTCAGTTCGTCTATCCTCACGCGACGATGAGGTAACCCTCTTCGCACTCCGGAACCCTGGCCGTGAGAGTCTGTGTGAAAAAAGGAGGTGCCCGCTCGTTGTCACTCGCGGCTCTTTTTCGGTGCGGCGCAGAATCATCAAATTGCCGCTAACGCCGACACAGAGCCGCGACTACAAGGAGCGAGTGCCGACCTTTTCACACACGCTCATGAGGGCGGGGTTTCCCCGAGCGCATGCGGACATCACGGTATAATGCCCAGTCTGTGCAGTTAACCCTCGTCGATTGGGCCGTCGTCGCTTTATATTTTTTGTTCAACCTGGCGATCGGGTTCTATTACAAATCCCGCGCCGGGTCGAACATCTCCGAATTCTTTCTTTCCGGACGCAACGTCCCCTGGTGGTTGGCGGGAACGTCGATGGTCGCCACGACGTTCGCCGCCGACACGCCGCTCGCCGTCACCGGAATGGTCGCCGTCGGAGGCATCGCCGGCAACTGGCTGTGGTGGTGTTTCGTCGCGAGCGGCATGCTGACGGTCTTTTTCTACGCGCGCCTGTGGCGGCGCAGCGGAGTGATGACCGACATCGAATTTTCCGAGATCCGCTATTCCGGCAAACCCGCCGCATTTCTGCGTGGATTCCGCGCGCTCTATCTCGGCATCCCGATCAACTGCATCATCCTCGGCTGGGTCAACAAAGCCATGGTCGACATCCTGATGCTGGTGCTCGGCGTGACCAAGCTTCAGGCCCTCGCCATCGTGATCGGCATGATCGCGCTGACCTCGTTCATCTCCACACTCAGCGGACTGTGGGGCGTCCTGGTCACCGACATGTTCCAGTTCGTGATCAAAATGAGCATGGTGATCGCCCTCGCCGTCTTCGCCGTCCGCGCCGTCGGCGGTATCGACGAGATGAAAGCGAAACTCGCCGTGATCGACGCCACGCGCGGCCATCAGGGCAGCGTGCTGAACTTCGTCCCCGATCTCAACTCTGCCTGGATGCCGCTCATCACGTTTCTCGTCTACATTTCTCTCAACTGGTGGGCCACCTGGTATCCCGGAGCCGAACCCGGCGGCGGCAGCTACATTGCCCAGCGGATGCTGGCGTCGAAATCTGAGAAGGACTCGCTGGGGGCGGTGCTGTTCTTCAACGTCGCACACTACGTGCTGCGGCCGTGGCCGTGGATTCTGGTGGGGCTGTGCTCGCTGCTGGTGTACCCGGAGCTGGCGGACATTCAGAAGGCGTTTCCGCATCTCGATCCGAAGCTGTTGGGGAACGACATTGCGTATCCGGCGATGTTGCGGTTCCTGCCGGTGGGATTCATCGGTCTGATGGTCGGTGGGCTGATCGCGGCGAATTCATCGACCATTCTGACGCACTTGAACTGGGGGGCGTCGTACTTGGTGCATGATTTCTATCAGCGATTCATACACAAAGGGGCTGGCGAGAAGCATTATGTGCTCGTCGGGCGGCTGACGACGATCGGGCTGTTCGTCTGCGCGGCGGGCACGGTGTATCTGCTGGACACGGCCAAGGCCGCGTTCGACATCATCCTCCAGGTCGGCGCGGGGACGGGTCTGCTGTACCTGGTCCGCTGGTTCTGGTGGCGGGTCAATGCGTGGTGCGAAGTGATGGCGATGGTCAGCTCATTCGCCGTGTCCGTGACGCTGCTGGTTCTCAGAAGGAGCGGCATCGACATCAGCACGCATTACGCGCTATTGATCACAATCGCGTTCACTACGTTGTGCTGGGTGTTGACGGCATTCATCGGCCCGCAGACAGATCGCAGAACGCTGATCGAGTTCTATCGAAAGGTGCGCCCGTTCGGTCCCGGGTGGCGTCGCATCCGCGAAGCGGCGGGCGTTTCAGAGGAGGCGGCGAGGGCGACGCACGAGAACATCCCGCTGGCGCTGCTCGGCTGGGTCGCGGGGTGCACGGCGATATGGTCGGCGCTCTTTACGGTGGGCAATGTCCTCTACCGGCGGACGGTCCCGGCGGTCGCGCTGCTGTGCGTATTCGTGGTCAGTGGGCTGGTGCTGCGCTACGTCATGAACAGGCTATGGAGCGACAGTCGCGGCAGGGCCTGATCGCACAGGCTCGCGCGGTGCCTTACGGTGCCATTCGCCAGCGGACGAACGCCTCTATGGCCTCGTACTCCGGCAAGCCCAGTTGATCGTACAGCTCAGCCGTCTGGCGATTGCGGTCTTCGGAACGTTGCCAGAATTCCCGCGGGTCCCAGGGACCGGGGAACAGCGCCTTGTCTTTCTGTGATTGGTGCTTGAAGATGGCCATGCGTTTGCGGTCGACCTCGTCGGGACTCAGCGGGACGGCCATCTCGATCACCTCGGGCTCCCACTCCTGCCACGTACCGCGGTAAAGCCAGACTTCGCAATCGCGCATCCAGTCGCGATCGGCGAGCCGCTCGGCTGCCGCCGTGACGGCTCGCAGGCAGACGCGGTGCGTACCGTGCGGGTCCGACAGGTCACCGGCGGCGTAGACCTGATGTGGCCGAACTGTTTCCAGCAGGGCGATCACAGCTTGATAGTCGGCCTCGGACAGCGGTCTCTTTTTCACGCGGCCCGTTTCGTAGAAGGGCATATCGAGGAAGTGAATGTTCTCCGGCCGGACGCCGGAATACTTCGCGGCGGCTCTTGCTTCGCTACGGCGGACCAGACTCTTGATCCGCTGCAACTCGAGGCTGTCAATCTCGCCCGGTTGTTTCGCTCGAACGAAGGACTGCACGGCCTTCTCGATCCGCTGGACCTCCCGGCCGCTGAAAAGCTCAAACGCCCGACAGAACTCGTTCACAAAATCGGCATGGCGGACGGCCTCGTCGTCGAAGACGGCGATGTTGCCGGAAGTCTGGTAGGCGACGTGAACTTCGTGGCCCTGCTCGCAGAGGCGGATCAGCGTTCCGCCCATGGTGATGACGTCGTCGTCGGGATGCGGGCTGAAGACGACGACCCGCTTGGGAAAGACATCGGGCGAGCCGTCGGCCGCGGGGCGATCGGGCTTGCCGCCCGGCCAGCCGGTGATGGTGTTTTGCAGGCTCTTGAAGACCTCGATGTTGACATCGTAGGCCGAACCGCGAGCCGAGATAAGCTCCTGCAGACCGTGCTCGTTGTAGTCTTCGCCCACCAGCTTGAGAATCGGCTTCTTGACCTTGCGGGCCAGCCAGATGACGGCACGCTTCGTTGTC
This sequence comes from Terriglobia bacterium, assembly GCA_020073325.1. GTDB lineage: Bacteria > Acidobacteriota > Terriglobia > Bryobacterales > Bryobacteraceae > Palsa-187. Next base: position 10,465 of record JAIQFJ010000161.1, read on the forward strand.
ATCTCGTCCCAGGCCTGGCCGCTCTGGGCGATGGGGCCGAGCAGCCAGGGCGTCTTGATGGAGGTGAGCTCACTGGCGGCGGCGCGATCGAGGACGAACTGGACGTTGGGATGCTGCTGGAGGAAGCTGGCGGCGACGGACTGCGTGACCGCGCCTTCGATCGCCTGTCGGATGATGGCAGCCTTGGCTTCGCCGAAAGCCATCAGAACGATCCTCCGCGCATCGAGGATCGTGCCGACACCCATAGTGACGGCCTTGCGGGGGACGTTCCATTCGCCGAAAAAGTCGCTGGCCGCGTCCAGCCGCGTGACTTTGTCGAGTACGATCAGGCGCGTGCGGCTGTAACGCGGCGAGCCGGGTTCGTTGAAGCCGATGTGACCGGTCCGCCCGATGCCGAGGATTTGCAGATCGATCCCGCCGGCGTCGAGGATCTTGCGCTCATACTCCTCGCAGAAAGCGGCGATGCGATCCTGCAGGACCGTGCCATCCGGGATGTTCACGTTTCGCCGGTCGATGTCGACGTGATCGAAGAGGTACTCGGCCATGAAGCGGTGGTAGCTCTGCAGGGCCTCCGGGTTCATCGGCCAGTATTCGTCAAGGTTGAACGTGATCACGTTGCGAAAGGACAGCCCCTCCTGCCGATGGAGGCGCACAAGTTCGTCGTAGGAGCCCTGCGGCGTGGAGCCGGTCGCCAGGCCAAGCACGGCCATGGCGCCGGCTTGGGCCCTGGTGCGAATGAGATCGGCGATTTCGTCGGCGATCGCACGATTGGCGGTTTCACTGACTTCATGAATCGAGATCGACAGACCCCCGGCAGCGACGCTTGGCCCCGTGGCTGCGTCCTGCCGAGGCTGAAAAGGATCATGCGGCGTCATGGTGCGTGCTCCAACTTTCATCTGGCGCGTGGAAGTGGCAGTTACGGCGGACTGGGAGTCTGCTTGCGGCTGATCTCCCAGACTATCACCTCAAACGGCTTCAGCTCGACCGTCCTGGGCTCGTCGATCTTCAACACGATCGGCGGCTTCTGCTGATCCTCCGCCCAGGGGCTGCGAGCGTTCATTTCGCCCTTCGCGGACCCGGGAAGCTCGAGAATACGAGCGATGTTCACGGCGAAAGGCTGGACTTTTTCGTCCGGGTTTCGCAGCACCAGGATGCCTTTTCGCGGCGACCACGAGGCCCAACCGTACACCTCGAGCTTGTTCGGATCCCCGCCGACCCAGTGGGTGTCCACCAGCACGTCGGCGTTTTCCCGCGACCATCGGGCCGCTTCGGCCAGATCATCCCAGTTTTTCGAGGAAAGGAGTGACGGCGTGATGTAAAGCTCCTGGAGATCCGTGCCGCTGCCGAAATAGGATCGCACCTCATCGCGAAAATCGCCGCCCGGGTCTGTGCTCAGCTTCTCGGCGTGCTCGGCGAAGATCAGGCCGTGAAGCATGAGCGAGTTCAACGGATAGAGCGGGCCCTTCCTGACAACGCCGGTGTAGGTGACACCGTCGCGGTATGTGATCCACTTCTGCCGATCGCTGCCGACACCCGTGAATGAGTGGTCCGAGCCGCCGCTCCAGATCGAGTCCGCATGGCGCAACCAGAACGGAGAAGGCCAAGTGCCCGTCGTGAGGTTGATGAACAGGTCGGGCTTGACCTTCCTCAGATCGCTGATGAGCTGGATGGCCGCCTCGAAGTCGCTGCCAAACTCGCTGCCCGAATACTGCTTGTCCGGGCTGCCCGTGCCGTCGAATTTGAACTGATTGACGCCGTATTTTTCCACGAAATCCAGGCACACCTCGTGGAATCGGCGGTAGTATTTCGGCCCGGACAGCGCAAAGCCCTGCTTGTCGACCTCATATCCGTTCTTCTTTCCGGTCGCGAGACGTTGTTCACGTGAAGTGCCGTAGCCACCCCAGGGCGAAAGCCAGGCGCCGGGTCCGCCGCCAATGTCGTCTGCCGCCTTCTTCAGCGGCGAAAAACCGCTGGGAAAGCCCTTGTGGAACTGCCAGATCGTGGCGGTGTCGTCCCATCCGTCGTCGAAGAGGAATGAGTCGAGTTTGACGCGTCGCTTGCGGGTCAGCTCCTCGCCATACGTCTTGATCCGCTCGACGCATTGCTCCTCGTTGAACTGGGCGCCGAAGGCAAGGTCGTACCACGAGTTGTAGTGCAGGAAAGTGCGGTACGGATGGGCTCGCTCCTGCTCGATGTATCTCAGGAACCCGCGGCGAAGCTGGCGAGCCGGAGCCACGCCGATGACGGATGAGTACGTCGTCGATTGCCCCGAGCGCAACGGCAACACCCGCTGGATCGAGCATCGCACGTGCCCGTCTTCGGCTTCGCTGATCGACATGGGGTGTTCAAGTGCGAAGAACCACGTTCCCGCGACGGCCGGCGAGCCTGGAACAGTCCCCATCACCTGCGCCTCCGGTATGGGCAGATCAACCATGACGATTTCCTTGACATCGACGTTCTCTTTGGTCGGTTGCAGAGTGATTTCCTGACGAACGTAATTGGCGCCGTCACGGAGCGACACTCGCCAGGTTACGCGCAGACCGGACTCATCGTCCTGAAGATTCATGCATACGGATTGCCCGGGGAGGCCCTCAGCGGCGCATGAGGCCCTCGGCCGCGTGGAAAGCTTTTCGGACCGCGGTTTCTCCAGCACCTCCATCGACGAAGCCGCCACCGTGCGGCCGGAGCGAAGAAGAATCGCAAACGGCTCACCCGTTGAGGACACACGATGGTCGTTCCAGTGATCCTCAAGCGAGCGCGTCCACTTGTCGCCCATCTGCCACCGGACGGAAATGGCGGCATTGCCTAGTTCGATCCCGGAGCCTTGCACACCGGCATGCGCCGGTCCTGGTTCCGTCGGCATCCAGGTCTCCTCGGCGAATACGTCGCCGATGAACAACACTGCCCAGATGACGGCAATCGCGAGATAGATGATGCTTCCGGCTGGAATGATGGAATCAGGTCGAGGCCGGCCGTTCATATCGATACTCCTTGTGATCGACTCAAGGTTCCCGATAATATCGTTCACATGCCGCGAACACCACATCGTGATCGCATGCCCGGCAAAGCCGGTACGTCGTGGAAGGAAATCGTGCCAACATCGCCAAGAGAGGCCGCGATATGAAGCCTTCGTTGCTAAT
>JAIQFJ010000162.1 GCA_020073325.1 Terriglobia bacterium
GCGAAGGAATGCACGAAGGCAACGGAGCCGCGTGGACGGCTGCCGTCACGCGTCCCGATTTGTTTCTTCACGAAACCTGGATCCTCGGCTTCGCGGGCGATGATGCCACCACAGCCGCCCTGCGCGCCGACCGCCGCGGTCATCACTATGCATTAATGAAACAGATCGTCGTCAAAGGAGCCCCGGTCGTCGAAGGACGGCAAGCGGCTGTGGGACCGCTCGATCGGCGACCGCGGCTTCGTAAGCCGTATCTTCGTAGATGTCCCAGCCGCCGAAGACCAGGTCGTTCAATCCGGCCAGCGGGACGAAGTCCTTAATCTTGGGCGTGCGGTTGTCGGTCCGCTTGCCGAGCCGGATAGTGGAAAGCTGCGTGAGCGATCCGATGGGAGCCGCCGTTCCGCGCTTGATTGCTTCCACACCGGCGATAAACGTCGTACTGACCGCTCCGATTCCGGGGATTAATACGCCGAGTTTTCCGTCCGCAGGCGCAATCTGGACGTTGTTGGGTGATGAGCTTTGTGCTGACAAAGCGGTCGACTCCTTCGATTCCGACGTCAGTTTTTGTCATCTCGCGCCATGCGCGCGAAACGCGTAGGACTCAAGGCTAACGTAATATATACTAGCACTTAATGCCCAATCGCGCGACCACGATGACGGCGCAGGCCACAATTTCGGCGGTGCTGGTCGATGATGAAAAGCTCGCTTCGGACGAACTTGCCTATCAATTGAAGGAGTTTCCGGACCTGGACGTGGTCGCCACGGCTTCGAACGGCCTGGAGGCGGTCAAACTGATCGAGGACCTGGAGCCCGACCTGGTGTTCATGGACGTGCAGATGCCGGGGCTCGACGGGATCGGCGTGATCCGGAAACTGCGCGAGAAGAAAGTCCCCCTGCCGTATTTCGTCATGGCGACGGCTTACGACCAATACGCAGTGGAGGCTTTCCGGCTGGAGGCGCTCGATTACGTCCTCAAGCCGGTGGAACAGGAACGGCTGGCGGCGACGGTCGACCGTGCGCGGCGGGCGATCGCGGAAAAGGCGAAGAGCGCGCAGCCTGAACCTCCCGCGCCCAAGCCGTCGCTGCAGCGGACCAAGCTGCTGATCAAGAGCAATCAGCGGAATTTTATCGTCGATGCGCAGGACGTGGTCTACGCAACGATCGACGACGGATTGATCACGGTGGTCGCGGCGAACCTCGAAGGGCAGTCGAATTACCGGACCATCGAGGAGTTGCAGTCGAATCTCGACCCGGATATGTTCTGGCGGGTGCACCGGTCGTATCTGGTAAACATCCACAAAATCAAGGAAGTGATTCCATGGTTCAAGTCGAGTTTTCAACTGCGGATGGACGATAAGAAGCAAACCGAAATTCCCGTAAGCCGCGTCCAGACGAAACGGCTGCGCGCGCTGCTGAAACTGTAAACCGACCGCACTATCGGCATGGAAACACAATCGGGGGATCGTTTCCGCCAATTCATTCCTGCGCTGTGCGCGCTGGCGATCATCGTCGGCATCAACGCCTACATTTGTCACGAGATGTTTGTCGTGCCGGAGAATGGGCGCATGAATTCGATGCACGGGTTCTGGATGGCGATGGCTCGGAGGGCCGATATTCATTGGTTCAAACCCAGTTGGTGGCCGTTCTGGGATTGCGGGATGCCGTTCGAGTACACCTATTCGCCGCTGATTCCGGCGATGACGGCGGCCCTGGCGAAAATCAGCGGAAGTTCGATCGCGCTGGCCTATAATCGCGTTTCGGGATTTACGTACTGTCTGGCTCCGGCGACGCTGTTTCTGTTTCTGTGGGCGACGACACGGCGGCTGGGCACCAGCTTCACGGCGGCGATCGCGTATTCGCTTACGGAACCGGTGACGCTGCTGATGCCGGACGACCATTTTCGATTGTCGACATTCTGGGATGCGCGGCGGTTTTTTCTGTCGGCCTATTGGGATGAGACGCCGCATCTGTTCGCGCTGGGGCTGGTGCCGCTGCTCGCGCTGTTTCTGATTCGATCGTTCGAGACACGGCGGCGCGTGTTTTATTGGGCCTCGGGCGCGACGATGGCGGCGATGGTACTCGCAAGCGCGTTCGGCACGACGCTGATCGCGATCACGGTGACGTGTTTGTTGGTCGCCTATCGGCGCGAACTCTGGGCGACGCATCTGCGGCTGACGCTCATCATCGGAACGCTGGCTTATCTGGTGATCTCGCCGTATCTCCCGCCGTCGGTTTTCTTTCTGATTCGCCACAACGCGGTTGCGCCAGCGGGGCTCGATCATGCCTGGAGCGTGTCCTCTTATACAGCGATCTCCGCCGTCGTGCTGGCGTGGATCGTCGCGCTGCCGTTCGTCCGGCGGCTGAAAGAATGGCCGGTACAGTTTTTCGCGCTGGTCGCGCTGACGGCGACGGCGATCTGCCTGCTGCAGGTTTATGGGGGCAGAAGATTTCTGCCGCAGCCGGAGCGCTATAAGTTCGAGATCGAGCTCGCATTGATCCCCTTCGCGATTTTCGCGATGACGCCGTGGTGGCGGCGCATCCCACGGCGCGTGCGGATCGGCGTGGCGCTGGTTCTGATTTCGCTGGCGGCGGAACAGGTGGTGGCGGCGCGGAGATTTGCGCGGACGATTCTTGCGCCGTCCGATCTAACCGAAACGATCCAGTATCGGGCGGCACAATGGCTCGACCGGAATCTGCCGGGGCGGCGCGTGTTCATGGGAGGGTCGATCGGAGGAGGATGGCTGGCGAACTTCAGTCCGGCGCCGCAGTTTTCGGGTAGTTCGTATCCGACGGCTCCGAACGAAGTGCAGCTCGACGTGCTGCACACGCTGTTCTGGGGACTGAACTCGAACCCGCATGACGGGCAGATCGCGATTACGTGGCTGCAGGCTTTCGGGGTGAGCGCGGCCGGCGTGCCGGGTCCTGCGAGCCCGGATTACTACAAGCCGTTCCACGGGCCGAAGATGTTCGAAGGGCTCCTGCCGGTGCTGTGGCGGGAACAGGACACGACGATTTATCAGGTCCCACAGCGGTCCGCGTCGCTGGCGCACGTCGTGCCGGCGGAGGCGATTGTCAGGAAGGCTCCGCGCGATGGAATGGATCTGCATGATGTCGAGCGATACGTTGCCGCGATCGAGAGTCCGGGGTCGGAGACGACGATGACGTGGGACGGGGCGAATCGCATCGTGATTCATGCGACGGCTGTGGCGAGCGATGCTGTTTCGGTGCAGGTGACGTATCATCCGGGCTGGCATGCGTCGGCGGGCGGGAAGCAAATCGCGGTCATGAAGGACGGGCTGGGACTGATCGCGCTTCAGCCGCGGTGTACGGGTTCGTGCGACATTGTGATGAAATATAACGGCGGGTTCGAAATGCAGACTCTGAGATGGGCGAGTCCGATCGGGCTCGCGCTGATGGTGCTGTGGAGCCTGCGTCGACGCAAACAATGAATCGCGAATATCACAAATGGTTTTCTCCGCGGCTGGGGCGGGAGATGGAACTGCTTGTGTTCGGCCACGGCGGCATGCCGATGATCGTTTTCCCAACTTCGATGGGCCGCTTCTACGATTACGAAAATCGCGGCATGATCGACGCGGTGCGCGGCAAGTACGAAAGCGGCGCCCTGCAGGCGTTCTGCGTCGATTCGGTGGATGCCGAAAGCTGGTACAACAAGGCGGTGCATCCGGCGCAGCGTGCGGCGCGGCACGTGGAATTCGACCAGTACCTGATTCACGAACTGGTTCCGTTCGTGCGGGCGCGCAATGCCTCGGCGCAACTGACCGTGACCGGCTGCAGTTTCGGCGGGTATCATTCCGTGAACTTCGCGCTGCGCCACCCCGACGCGGTGACGCATTGCGTCAGCATGGGCGGCGCGTTCGACGTTCATCAATTCGTCAACGGCTATTACGACGAAAATTGCTACTTCAATTGCCCGCCCGATTTTCTGCCGAACCTGACGGATGCCTGGTTTCTCGATCGCTACCGGCGCATGAGCATCGTGCTGGCGACGGGCGAAACGGATATCTGCCTGGGGGAGAATCGCAGGTTGTCGCAGATCCTGTCGGCCAGGGGGCTGCCGCACTGGTTTGACGTGTGGGGCGATGGCGCGGGCCACGATTGGCCGTGGTGGGAGATGATGGCTCGGAAATTTTTCTAAGGACGGTTAGGGAGGGCGTTGGCTCGATATGAAAACGCGATTCGCTTTGTTCGTCGCGCTCTCCGCCGTGGCTCTGGCCGCGGATGCGAAGCTCGATCTGCCCGGTCATCCTTTCAAGCTTGCCATCACCAGCGACGGCGAATGGGTGTTCGCGTCGCTGCTGAATGAATCGAATGGCGGCGCCACTGGGCTCGCCGTTGTCCGCCGCGAAAGCGGCGCGCTGAAGCTGGTCCGCACGATTCCATTGAAGCCCGCGCCCACCGGCATCGTTCTTTCGCACGACGGCAAACTGCTGATCGCGGCGAATGGCGAAGGCGTCGTGTTTCTCGATGTCGCCAAGCTTGAGAGCGGCGCGAAGGACCCGATTGTCGATTCGATCAAGGAAACAGGTTCGCCTCAAAGCATCTACGTGAACATCACGCGCGACGACAAGACGCTGTTCGTCAGCGAAGAACGCGCGCGGTCGATCACGGTGATCGATGTGGCGAAGCGTTCGGTGACCGGACGGATCCCCGTGGGCAATGCACCGATCGCCCTGACGTTTTCGCCCGACGAGAAGGCGCTTTACACGACCAGCCAGGCCGCCACCGAAGACTGGGGCTGGCCCGCCGTGTGCGATCCCGAAATGCCTCAGGCGAAACAGGGCAAGCATCCGGAAGGAGCGGTGATCGTCGTCGATGTGGAGAAAGCGCGCAAAGATCCGCAGCATGCGGTGGTCGCCAACACGCGCTCTGGATGCAATCCCGTGCGGCTCGCGATTTCCGCGCGGGGCGACCGGGCATACGTGACGGCTCGCAAAAGCAACGCGGTGCTGGCATTCGACACCGAGCGGCTGGGGCGGGACCCGGACCACGCGCAGATCGGCAGCGTCGAGGTCGGCACGGCTCCGGTGCCGGTCATCGTGGTGGGGGATCGCGTGATGGCGGGCAATTCGAATCGCTTCGGGACGGCGGGATCGGGCGATCAGGCGCTCGACGTGATCGATCGGAACACCATGAAAGTCACGGGCCGCATCCCCGCGGGACAGTTTCCGCGCGACCTGATCCTCACGCCCGACGGAAACACGCTGCTGCTGGCAAACTTCGGATCGAGTTCGATCCAGTCGGTCCAGGTCCGCTGAAGATTCCCCGCCCGGCGGGATTTGCGACTACACTGAGCAGACATATGAATAAGGTCGGCATCCTCTACGGCATGGAAAACACATTTCCCGGCGCGCTGGTGGACCGGATCAATTCGATGCGCGCCGATGGAGTGGTCGCGGAACACATCCGGATCGGCGGCATCAAGATGGCCGAGCCGTCCGGTTATCGCGTGATCGTCGATCGCATCTCGCACGATATCGCCTTTTATCGCGCCTATCTCAAAAACGCCGCGCTCAACGGGACCACGGTGATCAACAATCCGTTCTGGTGGGGCGCCGACGACAAATTTTTCAACTACGCGCTGGCGTCGAAGATCGGCATCGCGATTCCGCCGACGGTGCTGCTGCCGCACAAGGAACATCCCCCTGGAACGACGTCGCAATCGATGCGCAATCTGATTTATCCGCTCAATTGGGATGAAATTTTCGACTACATCGGGTTCCCCGCGTTCCTGAAGCCGTTCAGCGGCGGCGGTTGGAAGAACGTTTTCAAGGTGGACAACGCCGCCCAACTGTTCGCGGCCTACGATCAGACCGGGGACCTGTGCATGACGCTGCAGCGCGCCGTGAATTTCGACGATTATTTCCGCTGCTACGTGGTCGGCCAGAAGAGAGTCCACATCATGCGCTACGATCCGCGGCGTCCGCACGCCGAGCGTTATGTGCTGGACGGTCTGTCGATCGATCCGGCCATGTACGCTCGCGTTGAAAACGATTGCCTGAAGATTTGCCGCGCGCTCGGCTACGATCTGAACACGGTGGAGTTCGCGGTGGAGGACGGGGTTCCCTACGCGATCGATTTTCTGAATCCGGCGCCGGATGCGGATTATCACTCGGTGGGGCCGGCGAACTTCGAATGGATCGTCGATGCGGTCGCGGAATTTGCGGTCGAGGAAGCTTTGAAGCCGGTGAAGCCGGTGGAAATGCGGTGGGCGAATTTTTTGAATTTCAGCGCTGCGGGGTGATGTATGCGGCCGAGCTTTACCATCGGGATCGAAGAAGAGTATCAGACGATTGATCCTGTGACGCGCGACCTGCGCAGTCACATCGACACCGAGATCATCGAAAAAGGCAAGACGCAGCTGCACGAAGCCGTCAAGCCGGAGATGCATCAGAGCGTGGTCGAAGTGGGCACGGGCATCTGCCGCGACATCGGCGAGGCGCGCGAGGAGGTTCGCAAGCTGCGCTGCGCGATCATCGGCCTGGCGCGCGAAAACGGCCTGAAGCTGGGCGCGTCGGGAACGCATCCCTTCGCCGACTGGCGCGCGCAGGGCATTTATCCCGACGCGCGCTATCACACCATCGTCGAAGACATGGCGACCGTCGCGCGCGGCAATCTCATCTTCGGCCTGCACGTGCACATCGGCGTCGAGGATCGCGAAACGGCGATTCACCTGATGAACGCGGCGCGCTATTTCGTCCCGCACCTGCTGGCGCTTTCGGCCAATTCGCCGTTCTGGCTCGGCATGGATACGGGGCTGAAATCGTATCGCTGCAAAGTGTTCGATAAATTTCCGCGCACCAACATCCCGGATTATTTTCCGAGCTGGGGCGAGTATCAGAACTTTGTCGATCTTCTGGTGAAAACGAACTGCATCGACAACGCCAAGAAAATCTGGTGGGACATTCGTCCGCATCCGAATTTCCCAACGCTCGAGTTCCGCTGCTGCGACATTCCGATGCGTCTCGACGAGACCATCGCGCTGGCGGCGCTGATCCAGGCGACGGTGGCGAAACTGTACAAGCTTCATGAAGCGAACCAGGGCTTCCGCCTGTATCGCCGCGCGCTGATCATGGAAAACAAGTGGCGCGCGTCGCGCTACGGGCTGGAGGGCAAGTTGATCGATTTCGGCCGCAAGATCGAGGTCCCGATGCGCGACCTGGTGGAAGAATATCTCGCTTTCGTGGATGATGTAGTAGACGAGCTCGGTTCACGCGACGCCGTGAACGGGATTCGCAAAATCGTGGAAATGGGCAACGGCGCCGATCGCCAGTTGCGCGTCTTCAAGGAAACCGGAGATTTGATCAAAGTAGTGGATTACATCGTTGAGGAGACGGAATCGTCAGTTCATGACCAGTCTGCGCAGCATACCGTTTGATCCTGAATACGCGCCCGGGGCGCACAATGCCGTGGAGGTTTGCCTCCGCGTCCAGCCGTCCGAGAAAGTGACGGTCATCACCGACCAGGCTTCGCTTGAAATCGCGGCGAGCCTCGCGGCTGAGTTGGAAAAACTCGGCGCGCCGTATCGCGCGTTTGTATTGGAAGACCTGGCGTCGCGTCCGCTGGCCGATATGCCGGCGCCGGTTCTGGAGGACCTGGAAACCAGCCAGGTGAGCATTTTCGCGGTGGTCGAGCAGAGGAACGAGCTGCGCACGCGCATGCAGATGACCGACGTCGTGAATCGCCGTAAAATTCGTCACGCGCATATGGTCAACATCGAGCGGCGCATCATGCTGGAAGGAATGCGCGCGGATTTTCTGCGGGTCGACGAGCTGAGCAAGCGTGTTCTAGCGATCGCCGAGGCGGCCGACGTGATCCGCGCGCGCACCGCCGCCGGAACCGACATCGTCGCCGACATGAACCACGGCTACAAGTGGCTGAAGACCAGCGGCATCATTTCGCCGAACAAGTGGGGCAATCTTCCCGGCGGTGAAATTTTCACCACGCCGGGCGAGGTCAACGGAACCTTTGTGATCGATGGGGTGGTCGGCGATTATCTTTGCGCCAAGTACGGCGACCTGCGCGATTCGCCGCTGACGATCCGCATCGAAGGAAATCGCCTGAAAGAAGCGCATTCCTCCAATCGCGCGCTGGAAGACGAGTTCTGGAAATACACCCACACCGACCAGAACAGCGATCGTGTCGGCGAATTCGCCATCGGAACCAACATCGGCCTGAGCGGCGTGATCGGCAATATTTTGCAGGATGAAAAGCTCCCGGGCATCCATATCGCCTTCGGCAATCCGTACGGCGCGCATACGGGAGCCGAATGGGATTCGTCGACGCACATCGACGTCGTCGGCACGAAATTCGACATCTGGGCCGACGATCGCCAGATTATGCGGGCGGGAGAATTCATCATCTGATCCCCGAATTGCGGCGCGGGTTCAACGCGAATTTCACTTCAGAGAAATACGCGCGCTTTCTTCGTCTGCTCGACCACGGCTGCGGGACGCACGTGAAGTTTCGCAATTGCGAGACGCCGATGTTTCTCCCGCGCGCGCTGTTTGACAGGATGGCGAGCGACGGCGCCGAACTGGTGCGCCAGTTGCTGACGCCGGAATATCGCGCGCGATCGGAAGAAACCGTGCCGCCGGAATATCGCGTTCCAAACGAAGACGCGCGACCGCTTTTCATTCAGGTCGATTTTGGACTGACTGCCTCGCTCGAGCCGAAGCTGGTGGAGATTCAGGCATTCCCGTCGCTCTACGCCTATCAGCCGTTCCTTCAGCGGACTTATCGCGACGCCTACCACCTGGACGCCGCGCCCGCTCCGGACTTCGAGGATCAATTCCGCCGAGCCGTGCTGGGCGATCATGCGCCTGAAAATGTCGTGCTGCTCGAAATCGATCCGCAGCATCAGAAGACGCTGCCGGATTTCCTGCTCACCGAAAGACTGCTCGGCATCAAGACGGCCTGCATCACGCGAATCGAAAAGCGCGGGCGCAAGCTCTATCACGACGGGGTGCCGATCGAGCGAATCTACAATCGCGTGATCGTCGATGAGCTGGTCCGGCGAAGAGTGGAAACGCCGTTCGATTATCGCGACGATCTCGACGTCGAATGGGCCGGACATCCCAACTGGTATTTCCGCATCAGCAAGTTTTCCATTCCGTTTCTGAAACATCCTTCGGTTCCGCGCACGCGATTCCTCGACGAAGGCGCGCCGGACGATCTCGAAAACTGGGTCTTGAAGCCGCTCTACTCGTTCGCCGGACTCGGGGTGGTCATCGGTCCGTCCAAGGAAGACATCGAGCGGATCAACGACCCGCGGAATTACATTCTGCAGGAGCGCGTGGATTTCGCGCCGCTGATCGAAACTCCGCACGGCCCCACCAAAGCCGAGATCCGCATGATGTACATCTGGACCGGCGAGGCGCCGCGCGCCGTGACCACCATCATTCGCATGGGCCGCGGGAAGATGATGGGCGTCGATCATAATCGCGACCTGGAGTGGGTCGGCGCGTCCGCCGCCTTCGTTGTGTAATAATTCCGCAATGTTCGGCCTGATGCGCCGCGCGCCGCGGCTTCCCTATTGCGGGACGTGCAAGACTATCGGCGTGCGCTATGGGCAGCGCTCGCGGATGCTGCTGAATCACGACATCGTGTTTCTGGCCGAGCTGCGGATGCATTCGCAGCAGCCGCAGTGGGAGCGCGCCTTTCGGTCGTTCAACTGCCTGGCGAAGCCGAAGGAAATTCCCGCGGCGCTCGACTACGCGGCGGCGGTAACGGTGCTGCTGGCCCACTATCGCGTCGCCGATCACGCGGACGATTCCGGAAAATGGTATTGGCGCGCCGTGGCCCGGCTGCTGTCGCCATCGTTCCGCAAAGCCTCGGGGCATCTGCGCGCACTCGATTTTCCGCTGGATGAGCTGAATGCGCTGCTGCGAACGCAAGCCGCGCGGGAGAAGAATCCGCAATCGCTCGCCGATCTGGCCGAGCCCACCGCGGCTGCGACCGCGATGGTTTTTTCCCACGGCGGCTTCGAGCATCTGTACCGGACCGGACACCGCTTCGGTTATCTGATCTACGTTCTCGACGCGTACGAAGATCGCGAACGCGATGCGCGCAGCGGAGATTTCAACGCCTTGGCCGCATTTCCGCAGATCGACGCACGGGGCGAAATTCTGAAAACCGTGGACGAGATCGAGCTGCCCGCGGAGCTGCATCAGCGGCTCCGCCAGAACGTCGAGGAGAGGCTCGGGCTGCGCCCGCGGGTTCTGTGCTGCGTTTCGCGCCAGACGATTCGTGAACGATGGCGCGAAGCCGTCGCGCACGCCCGCCGGATGCGCGAGCGCGAGCGGACCGGAATCGCAGTCCTGGGGGTCGTCGCCCTGATCGCGCTGCTGTTTCCGCATCACGCGCGCGGGGCCGCGTCGTGGCGCGAAGCGGTCACGCTGCCGTTCAATCTGATGGCGCTCGGTTCATTCTTCGCCACGCCCGCGGGAAAATCCCCTGTGAAACGCCTGTGCGGCGATTCCTGCGGCGGCTGCTGCGATTCCTGCGATTGCGACGATTGCAGTTGCTGCGATTGCGGATGCTGTTGTGACGGCTGCGACTGCTCATGATCAAAACCCTTGCCATTCTCATGCTGGCTCTGCCCGCCTGGGCGCAATCGATCTATCGCGTAAAGATCGAGACGACGGCCGGCAATTTCGTGATCGAAGTCCATCGCGACTGGGCCCCGCGCGGCGCCGATCGCTTCCATCAGCTGGTCGCCGAAAAATACTACGACGATTCGCGCTTCTATCGCACCGTGGCGGGCAAGTGGGTGCAGTTCGGCATCGCCGGCAACCCGAAACTCGCGCAGAAGTGGCGGCATAAAACGATTCCCGACGACGTTCTTCGTCAGCCGAACACGATCGGCTACATCGCCTTCTCCAATACGGGACCGAATACGCGCTCGACGCAGGTTTACATCAATCTCGGCGACAATTCCGCGCGCAACGACAAGGAGCCGGGGTTCGCGCCGTTCGGAAAAGTGGTCGAAGGAATGGACGTGGTCGAAAAACTCTATTCCGGCTACGGCGAAAATTCGGGAGGCGGGATGCGCGCCGGTCACCAGGACAAGATGTTTGAAGAAGGCGACGCGTATCTCGACCGCGAATTTCCGAAGCTCGATCACTTAATCCGCGCGCGCGTCGTTCATTGACCAGATTTTCGAAAGCACGCGCGCCGCATTTCCGCCCAGGATCAGCTTGATATCCGCGTCGCTATAGCCGCGCGCGATCAATCCCTCCGTCAGGTCGAACATGCGCTTGGGATGATCCAGGCCCGACGTCGCGACGTGGTCTTCTTTATCGACGTGATAGTGGTAGCGATCGAAATTCGGCTGGCTCTCCGGCCGGAACCCTGTGTTGCCGTTCACCGGATTCCCGTTGCCGATCACGTCCAGATCGCTGCCCACCGCCAGATACTCCACGCCCACCAGCTTCCGGACGTAGTCGAAATGATCGAGGACGTTCGCCATCCCCACCGGCTCCTGATCGCGGACCATGAACCGGATAAACGAAATTCCCATCACGCCGCCGGTTTTTGCCATCCTGCGAATCGCTTCATCCGTCTTCGCCCGCATGGAACCCGGGATCAGCGCGCGGCAATTCGCATGTGTGAAGACGACGGGGCGCGTCGCGGCCTCCAGCGCGTCCAGCGTGGTCTGATCGGCGCAATGCGAAACATCCACCGCCATGCCGACTTTTTCCATGCGCTTCAGAATCGACAGACCGAAAACCGACAGTCCGCCGTCGCGCTGTTCCAGAAATCCGCTGCCGATCCGATTATTGAAGTTGTAGGTGAGCTGCGAAAGCCGCTGGCCGAGCGCGAAAAATTCGTCGACGTCGGCGGGCGTGCGAAAATGCGTCGAATCCTGCATGGTCAGCATGATGCCGATTTTCCGCTCGCGCCGCACGCGTTCGAAGTCCGCGGGGTTGTCGATGCGCGTCAGCCAGTCGCTATACGCTGCGATGAATCCGTTCCAGCGCGCGTAGAACTTCAAACCTTCCTGATAGTCCGGCGCCGAATGCCCCAGTGCAAACACGCGAATCCCGGAGCCTTGATACACCGCCGCATCGGCCGCCGTGAAGCTCCCCGGCTTGTTCATCCACAGCTCGCTCTTCGGAGGCTTGTCCGCGAAGTCGGCAAACCGGAACTGATCCAGCAGATCGACGACGGTAGTCTCCTCCATCAACCGGATCGCGCGCGCGGAATATTCCTTCGTCGATTGAGCGAATAAGGGAAACCGTCCGCGCAGAATGGCAGGCGCGAGCGCGAGACGAAGAGCCGTACGTCGATTCATGAGTAAACAGTATAGGAGATGCGGCTATCGTGTCCCGCTGGCGCGTCCACGCGTCTTGCCCGAGCGAAACGCGCAGTCTCCCGCGACAGGACACACGTCGCACTTCGGCTTCGTCCGTTTGCAGGTCTCCTGCCCGTGGCGCTTCAGCAGCAGGTAGGCCCGTTTGCGAGCCTCGAAGTTCTTCGCAACACCTGCCTCGATCGCTTCCTGGGCTTCGCGATAGGTCACGCCGTAGTTTTCGCGCTCCTGCCCGTGAAGAATCCGCACTAGAACGTGCGGACCATTCGACGGCACCGCCGCGACCGGCGCGATATCCGCAAACAGCAAAATCCGGTCCGCGCCGGGATCCCCAATGTTCGGGAACGACTTCAATACCTTCCGAATTTTCGGCAGTGGTCCTTCGAGACGTAGTTCCTGCGCTCGTGCCGCAATCTCTTTGAGGCGCATCGCTCTTTTTTCCGGGACCATCCCTCCCGGCGCGAGCGCTTTCGTCAACTTCGCCTGTGATGCTCCTGAAATTTCCTCCGGCCGCATGCCGATGCTCTGCTTCAGCGACTCCCAACCCCGCGCGCATGCCGCATCGCTTGCGGGATAGCCGCAGTGCCACCACACCAGGAACAAATAAGGATCCGTCGGCCAGCCGGGCTGCTGAGGCCCGTACAACTGCTCGAGTTTTTCGAGGATCCCGGCGACCATCGCCGAAAGTATAGTCGATCGCCCCGCCTGTTGAGCGAATCGGCGTTGTAGACTAAACCCATGCTGAATCGCATGTTCCTGACTGTCCTCGTCGCGGCGGCCACGTTGTCCGCCCAGACGCGTCACCCGTTCAAGCTCGACGATATTGCCAAGTTCAAGAACGTCAACGATCCGCAGTGCTCGCCCGACGGAAAATCGGTGGTCTACACCATGTCGCAGATCGACGTGAAGGAAGACCGCAACGGCAACTCGCATATCTGGATGATCAACTATGACGGCAGCGGCAATCGTCAGATCACTTCGAGCGAGCAGAGCGAAGGCTCGCCGCGATTCAGCCCCGATGGGAAATATCTTTCGTTCACGTCGTCGCGCCCCGGCGCCGCGCGCGGCAATCAGCTTTGGTTGCTGCCGATGTCCGGCGGCGAGGCGTTGCAGCTTACTGACACCAAGGGCCGCCTTTCAAGCTACGAATGGTCACCCGATTCTTCGAGGCTCGCGCTGGTGATCGGCGATCCGGACCCGGATGCGCCGGAGAATCCGGAAAACGG
>JAIQFJ010000163.1 GCA_020073325.1 Terriglobia bacterium
CAGCCCGACACAATAAATGACGACGACGTCGCCCGCGGACGCGGGTGATGACGGGTTTGCCTGGAACGCGTTGCCGTTCGAGTCGTATTTATAGATGTGTCCCTGGCCCGCTCCCGTGCCGTTTACCGACAAGACGGCGGGCGCGGCGCGAAACGCTGCCGTCGCCAACGGCACGGACACGGCGTTTCCGCGAAGCACCACGATCTGCGTACTGGTGTTCAACAGGACGTCGTAGGGGATCTGCACGTTGATCACGGAATCAGAGACATAGTAGAGCGGCAGCAACTGCGTCCCCAGCACCACCGAAGTTGTTCCGAGTTGCGTGGGCAGGGGAAACGTCCCGGGAATCGCGGAGTCGGCGAGGCCGCTTCCGAAAATAGAAATGGTCAGGCCGGGTGCGGGAGCGCTCGCGTAATCGAACGAGCTGACGATCCCGCCGGGAGAAATCGCCGGCACCGCGGGGTTGGACGAAACCTGGCCGCTCACCTGCACGGTTCCCGTGAGACTTTGGAACTGCGTATCGGCGCGGACCGTGAATCCGGACGCGGCGTGCTGCGGCACCCAGGTACCCTCCCAGTTTCCGTTGGCCGTCGAGATCAGGCTGATGGGCGGATCGCCATTGGTAAAGCTTAGGATGACTGAGCCCGAGTTGACCAGCGCGCCGCAATCGTCGACGACCTTGACGGCCAGCGCCGCAGGCCATGCCGCGCGCGCCGTAAACCCGGTGCTGAGCAGCGTGAAAATCGGCAGCAGCTTCGTCGCATTGCACGCAGCGGCCGTCGCGGCGGAAAACTCGCCTTGCCGCGCGCTCGGAACTGCGCCCGGCGAGAGCACCGCCAGGATGCTGACCGCTTGCGTGCTCCCATCCCCGAAGGCGAGCGTAATGGCGCCGCGATACACACCCGAGTTCACATTCGTGATGTTCGGCGTCACCGTCAACGATGTGGTCTGTCCCGCCGCGATCGTGGCCTGAGTGGGGCTGACCGAGAAAAACTGAGGAGTATTCGAGGCGGTCGCCGTGTACTTCAGCGGGCTCGACGTGAGGTTCGAGATCGTGAAAACCCTCGTGTTGAGTGTCGCGCCGGGAGGTCCGGTAAAAAGGATCCCTGTGGGCGCGACGACGGGCGGCGCGGCGGTGCCCGCCGGGACGATATTCAACACAATTGCGACCGATACGGGCGGGTGCTTGCCGTCGGTCGGGGAAAGCACCACGGACCCGTAGTAGTCCTGCGCGGCAAGCCCGGCGGGGTTCACCGAAATCGTGAGCGGCACCGGCGCCGAGCCGGGGGTGCTGGTCCCTGAAGACGCCGACACAGACAGCCAGTTTCCTCCTTGATACGTTTTCGCGGAAACCGACCACGGAATCGGGTCGCCCGCGCTGAGCACTGAAATCGTCTGCGACTGCGGACTTGTGTTGCCCTGCGCGAAGCGGAACGAGAGTCCGGATTGCGACGTGATCAGGCCGAGCGTAACCGGCGAATAGATTTCGGCGGATGAGAGTGAGACGCAAGTGACGTAATCGGGGCAACCGCCCGTCACCAGGATGCGCCCGTCGAGCAGCGTCGTCGCCGTGAAGGCGACGCGCGGATAGTTCATGGCCCCGGCTGCCGCAAAGGTCGCCGCGGCGGGATCGTAAAGCTCGGTCGACTGCGTCGCGTAAGGAACTGCCGCGTTGATTCCTCCTGCGACCAGAACCTGTCCGTTCGACAGCAGCAGCGCCTGCGATCCGGCGCGGGACAGGCTGCTCATGCTCCCGGTCGCGGCAAAACTCTGCGTCTTCGGATCGAACAGCTCGGCGCTCCCGCCCGTGCCGTCGCCGCCGCCCACCAGAATCTTTCCGTTCGGCATCAGAACCGCGAATCCACTCCCGCGACCCTGGGTCATCGGCGAGATCGCGGAAAATTTCCCCGTCGAGGGCGAATAAACCTCGGCTGTGTTCAACTGAATATTTTGATTACTGTTTTGCGAAAAATCGCCGTTGGTGAATCCTCCGCAGATCAGCACTTCGCCGTCGGCGAGCAGAATCGCCTGATGCGCATTGCGATTTTGCGCCATCGATCCGGCCGGCGTGTATTTGCCGGCCTGCGGATCGTAGAGTTCCGCACCCGCGGGCGTGTTGCCGGCGCCACTCTGGCCGGAATTCATCAGCCCGCCGACGATCAGCACGCGTCCGTCGTTGAGCAACGTCGCCGTGACGCCCTGCCCGTGCGGCTGCACCGGACTCCCCACGGCGGCGAACGTCCCCGAAGCGGGATCGTAGATTTCGGCAGCCGACGGCCGGTTCGATCCTCCAATGATGAAGGTGCGCCCGTCGGCCAGTGGAGTGGCGGCGAAATAGGAGCCGTGCGGGAACGCCATTCGCGCGCCTGCCGTGAAGCCTCCCGTGGCCGGATCGTAGATTTCCGATGTCGCGTCGGCGCCGATCACCAGCACCTTTCCATCCGGCAGCAGTGTGGCCTGGTGGCCGATGCGCCGCTTTGTCATCGACCCCGTCGTCGTCCATCCGCGATTCGGCGACGATGTCTGCGCCGCCCCGATTCTCCACGCGAACACCGCGCTCAACTGGTTGGACGGAATTACGCCGTTCGGATAAGGCTGGCCCGACTTCGGATCGACCAGTAATCCGGCGAACGCGGCAAAGTTGCCGCTGAGTTCCGCGGCCGTCGGCACATAGACCGTGGAATAAAACTGCTGCTGTGCAAGCTGAACCTGCGTATCGCAAAACGTCTGATTCAGGGACGCAGGCGGCGGGACGGTCGCGCTGACCTGGTTGATCGCCCCCGATGCCGGAGCACCCACCACCAGATGATCGCCGGCATAATTCGCCGCCGTGACGTAGTAGATGGAAGAAAACGGCTGAAAACCGGTTGGGAAGTTGAGGCAGGCCGATTGCGCGCCGAGGCGAACGATCGCGGCCGACGCGAAAGCCAGAAATTTCACGATCTTCATGCGCGGTCTCGCGATCCTATCACAAACGCGCGCCGATCTGTCCGGCATGAGCCGCTGCGCCATGCCGTCTCAAGCGGGTGGCGAGTTGCGATTTTAAGGGCAGACCGCACGCGGGAATGTTTCGTCAATTTGCAATTATTCCCAGCGAAACACCTTGGCGGAGAGTGCCGTGCAAATCGCAAATACGACAATCAATGCCAAAACGTCACCCACATGCGCCGACCACGCCTCGTTCTTCCAGATCCCCTGGAGCAACGAGACCGCATAGGTAAGAGGGAGAAGGCGCGCCAGGACGTGGGCCGTAGGAGGCAGCGATTCCAGCGGGACAAACAATCCGCACAGCGCGATCATCGGATACAGGATCGCCGCGCCGATCGGTTGCGCGAAGCGTGCGGTAGGCACAATGCTCGCGATCAGAAAACCGATCGACAGGATACTCCATGTACTGATCAGCAGCGCCATCGCAAATCCGAAGACGGGAACGTCGACATGAATCGGGTAATAACGCTTCCCTGCCAGCACCATCAGCATCATGGTGACCACCGTCAACGTCAACTTGACCAGAACGTGAGCCGTGAGGATCGTCTGAGGACGCAGCGGCGTTGCCCGCAGGCGCTTGAGAATACCGCCTTCGCGGTAAATCGAGATGATGGTGACCAGCGACAATACTCCGCTGAGCGCGATCAGTATGGACGCGAGGACCGGTAGGCCTACGCGCACGAATCCGGCGACCGGACCCGAGACTGGCGAGAGCCGGCCACCCAGCATCCGCCCCGCCACCACGAACACCAGCACGGGAAAGAAAACCGAACCGAACGCTCCCAGCGGTTCGCGTAGAAAGATTTTGATTTCCAGCCAGGTCAGTTTCCAAAGTCCGTGGAACATCGTGTCATCGCCCCTAATCGCGAATGGAATGGCCCGTCAGCTTCAAAAAGACGTCCTCCAGGTTGGGAAGCTCCGTGCGGAAGTCGGTGACCCGGATCCGGTTCTCGGAGAGACATTGGATTACTTCGGTCACAAAATCGTCACCACGCCCTTGAATTGTAAACCGTGAGTCCCGGCTTGTGACCGTCTCGGCTAAGGGGATGGTCCGCAGCCGTTCTTCGGCAAAGGCGTCACGAGTGGCCAGGACAACCGTCCGCTTTGGGCAGTGGCGGCCTACCAGTTCCGCCGGGCTCCCGATATCGATGATTTTTCCGTGTTCGATGATGGCCACGCGATCGCATAAACGTTCGGCTTCCTCCATCAGATGAGTGGTCATGAAAACGGTTTTGCCGCGGTCGCGGATCCCGCGCACCAATTCCCAGATCGCCCGGCGCGACTGGGGATCGAGCCCCGTCGTCAATTCGTCAAGGAACACCACTTCCGGATCGTTGATCAGCGCCAGGGCGATGAACAATCGCTGCTTCTGTCCGCCTGAGAGGGTCATAAACCAGGCGTCGCGTTTGTTGGCAAGACCAAGTTGTTCGAGTAACTGATCGCCGTCGACCGGATGGGAGTACAGCGAGGCCCACAGATCGACGGCCTCCCATACTTTAATCCTCTTCTGAAGCTGCGCCTGCTGAAGTTGCACGCCGATGCGGTTCTGCAGCTTATAGATGTCGCGGAACGGGTCCAGGCCCAGGACGGAGATGTTTCCGCTGTCCGGACGGCGCACCCCCTCAACGCACTCCATCGTGGTGGTCTTCCCTGCGCCGTTCGGACCGATCAACCCGAAGATCTCGCCTTCGCTGACTTCGAGCGAAACGTCGGCCACGGCGACCGTCGACCCATATGTCTTGCGGATGCTCGAAACTTGGATGATCGGACGAGACATTGGGAGGACGGCCATGTGTTGCTCGCTGACCATGCCCGGTGCGGTATACAGAGAATATCAGAGAGATGAGTATTCCGCGTTGGTAACGCAGTCCGTGCCACCCTATATTCCCTTCGCTTAGGCGCGGCTTGATCCAGCCGCGGTGTTCGCCGCCGGATCGCGGAGGGCCGAATCTCAGCCGCTGGTCGAGGAGGCCGCTGGGCGTCCGGGCAGGCCAACACGCTGGACGCAGGCAGTGAATTTGGGTTCGTGACGAAAAGCTTCGAACAGAGGCATCCCGAGTTCGGTAACTCTCATTACGCGCTGGCCGACGGCCTTCTCGAGCCAGAGCAGCGACGCATGAAGATCCTCAAAACCGGCATGCGCGATGCACATGTCGAGAGGCGAAATATACTGCTCCGACGATCTCCGTTCCAGGATTCGTACGACGTCATGGGCAGCGTCGCGCTCGCCGGCGCGCGCCAACACACAGCCGAGTGTGGCCAGATACATCGCACCGTCGTTGGATTCCCGGAGCGCGGTGAGGGAGGCCGCGCGTGCGCGGGCGTGATCTCCCAGAAGCAAATAGATCAGGCTCAGAAACCAGTTCACCACTGGAAACGAATGATTCATCACCTGGATCAGCCGCACGTTCACGCGGATGCGCTCCGCCGAGTGCGGGGCCGGCACTGAGGGTCCACTTCGTGATCACGCAGAACGGTTCTGAGATCCGTACATCCGTCACCGGGTCGCCCAATTCGCCGCCGTTCATGGCGGTCATCACAAGCATCGGCGTTCGCCTGCGCTAAAGACTGAGGCGGCACTGGGAACGATTTGCGGGAAGCTGTCCCGGCGATTTCGAAAGCGAACGGATCCGCTCACTCGCGTTCGCGGTTCAGTGCTACGCGATGGAGTTGCAATGTAGACCACAGAACCACGAGCGCCAGCGAGTGGCTAGCGCCGTTTTCGAAACCGCCGGGACATCTTACTGGTGGCGTGTCGCGAGGAAAACGCTCGTGGAGCGGGCTTCTCACCCCGGCCCGAACGCAGACGTGCCCGGGCATTGCAACTATGAAGCCTGCTCCACGTCGTACGGTAACGTGGCACGTTAAGCGTTGAAATTGGTTCGACTCCACTCGCCCCGACCGGGACGCGCCGACGGGCTTGCCACGGCGCGCTCCAGTCTTGAAAGCCCCCCCATCGACACGATCAGCGCAGCCACCGGCGGCGACACCACGGCGAGTCCTTTGAAGCGAAGCGAGAGATTGGTCCAAAGTCGTAACATGACGGGCCGCCATCCTCCTCCCGACGCGTTTCAATTCAGAGCACGTTTGCCGAGAAAGTCTCCTTTATCGTCGACACATCTGAAAATATGCATAGACCGGGCAGAGACTTAGCGGACAATTTCTGAAAAAGTCGAACGATGTGGATCTCGCCGGAGAAAAGTACTGGACTGCCGCAGCGCATAGGGGCGGCCCGTACGCGGTTCCGGTGCGGGTTCAACTTGGAATTAGGAGTACACTAGCGTTGGGCGATGCATCAGGACCCCTCGCTAACTCGTTTCGATGCAGAATTCTGAGCCAGTTCGATCCGACCAGCGGTTCCGCGTCGTCGGAATCGGCGCCTCGGCCGGTGGACTGGAAGCGCTTCTCGAACTTTTTGGCGCGTTACCCGCGAATACGGGTATCGCTTTCGCGGTCGTGCAGCACCTGGAGCCGCATCACGAGAGCCAGCTTGCCGTGATCCTGTCGCGCGCCACCCAAATGCCCGTGGTTCAGGCGCAGGAAGGCCAATCGCTCGAGCGTGATCACGTCTACGTCATTCCCCCGAATGTCGTCATGGTCGTCGAACAGGGAGTGCTGCATCTGGCTCCCCGTCCGACCAGCGCCAGGCCGCACTACCCCATCGATACGTTTCTGGAATCGCTCGCCGCCGATAAAGGACCGGATGCGATCGGCATCGTTCTCTCCGGATCGGCGTCGGACGGCGCGCAGGGAATCCGCGTCATCAAGGCCGCCGGCGGAACTACTTTTTCGCAGGACGAGCGATCCGCCAAGTACGGCGGCATGCCGCACAGCGCGATCGCCACCGGAGCGATCGACTTCATTCTTCCGCCGCAGGGCATCGCCCAGGAACTGGTCAAGGTCGATTCACATCCATTCCTGACGGCCCCTCTGCAACAACTGGAAGAACCCGTGGAGGGGAGCGAGGAGAACGGCGATCTGGCCGCGATTCTCGAACGCCTGAAGGTAGCCACGCAAGTCGATTTCACCGCCTACAAGCTCAGCACCATTCGCCGCCGGGTGGGACGGCGGCTGGTGGTGAATCATCTCGGCACTTTGCGGGAATACCGCGATTATCTCGACGCGCATCCGGGCGAGGTTCATGAACTCTACCGCGACATCCTGATCAGCGTGACCTCGTTTTTTCGAGAGCCGCTCATGTACGAAGCCCTCTCGAAAGTGATGCTGGAGTATCTCATGACGCGCAACGACGAAGGCGCGTTTCGCATCTGGGTTCCCGGCTGCGCCACCGGAGAGGAAGCCTATTCGCTGGCGATGGTCGCTCTGGAAATCTGTAAAAAGTCCGGCAAGGATTATCCCCTTCAGATTTTCGGAACCGATATCAGCGAGTCCGCGATCGAGCGGGCGCGCTCCGGTACTTACACCGAAAAGGTGGCCGCCGACATCCCCGAGGAGCGGCTGGAGCGCTTCTTCACGCGTGTCGATTCCGGATTTCGCATCAAACGCGAGGTGCGCGATTGCTGTATCTTCGCGCTGCACGATCTCACCAGCGACCCGCCGTTTTCGCAAATGGATATGGTCAGTTGCCGCAACGTCTTTATTTATCTCAGCGCGGCGCTGCAGCAGCGCGTGCTTCCGGCACTGCACTATAGCCTCAAGCCGTCCGGCCTGCTCGTTCTCGGGTCGGCCGAAACCGTGGGAAACAGGTCGGACCTGTTTGGAATCGCCAATCACGAGCACAAGATTTACTCCAAGCGTCCCGGACCGGCCGGTTTGACGATGGAGCTGCGGGCGTCGCATCACGGAAAGGATGTCCCCGCCCCCTCTCTCATGAACTCACCCGGGATGCGGACACCCGCGCCGGCGGATCTCGAAGCCAGGTCGGCGCGAATCCTGCGCGATCTGTACGCGCCCGCCGGTGTCCTGATCAACGACGGCATGCAGATCCTTCATTTCCACGGCCAGACCGGATTCTATCTGGAGCCGGTTTCTCAGGACGCCGGCGCAAATCTCCTGCGCGTGGCGCGCGAGGAACTGGTCATGCCGATCCGCAAAGCGGTGGCCTCCGCGCTGGCGCAAAAGCAACCCGTGAATGAAACCGGAATTCAGGTTCGCAATAACGGCCAGAGCCGGGAAGTGAATGTCCGGGTGGTTCCTCTTTCCGACGAATCGCGCGCCTGCCTGGTGCTGTTCGAAGATCAGGTCAACCGTGGCCAGGGGACGGCCGCGCAGGCCGGCGGCCACGACCCCGGAGCCGCGGCTCTCGAACTCGGCATCGTGCAGCGGGAGTTGGATCAAACCAAGGACTACCTGCGCAAGATCATCGAGCAGCACGATGCGATCACCGAGGAATTGCGCGCCGCCAATGAAGAAGTTCGCTCCAGCAATGAGGAACTCCAGAGCACGAACGAAGAGCTGAGAACCGCGAAAGAGCAGTTGCAATCCGCCAACGAAGAGCTGACCACCGTCAACGACGAGCTGCAGCATCGCAATAAGGACCTGTCGCTCGCCAGCAACGACCTGAGCAACATCCTGAGCGCGACGACGATTCCGATTTTAATGGTGGGTCTGGATCTCCGGTTGCGCCGCTTCACGCCCGCGGCGGAGCGCCTTCTGGGGCTGATCGCCACCGATATCGGCCGCAAAATCACCGACATTCATTTCACGATTCAGGTCGCCGACCTGGGCGACTGGCTGCAGGAGACGTTGCGAGATCTTTCGCTGCAGCTCAGAAAAGTGCAGGACCGCGAAGGCCGCCGCTTCGATCTCTATATCCGGCCCTACCGGACCATCGACGAAAGAATCGACGGAGCGGTACTGACGTTTATCGATGTCGACGACGTGACCCGCGCTCTGGAGGCGGCCGAGGAAGCGCGCCAGTACGCCGACGGAATCGTCGAGACCGTCCAGCATCCGCTGCTGATCCTCGACAGCGATCTGCGCGTCAAACGCGCCACGCGGGCGTTCTACAGCACGTTCGGCGTCCGTCCCGAAGAGACGCTGGAACGCACCATCGACGATCTGGGCGAGGGCCAGTGGAACATACCCGAACTGCGCCGCCTGCTGGAACAGGCGCTGATCCGCGATCTCCCGTTCCGCGATTTCGAAGTCACTCACGAATTTCCGCAGATCGGAAGAAGAATCATGCGGTTGAACGCGCGCCGCCTGACCGACGCCAGCCGTACCGTCTTGCTGCTCGCCATCGAGGACGTGACCGACCGGCAGGAGTCGGCTGAAATCCAGTACCGCCGCCTGTTCGAATCGGCCAAGGACGGCATTGTCGTGTTGAACTCGCCCTCCGGGACGGTCATGGACGTGAATCCGTACTTTCTGGAACTCTCGCGCTACTCCATGGCGGACCTGCTGAACAAGCCGTTCCGCGAGATCCCGCCGTTTCTCGAGGACGAAAAGACGCGCCGGCTGGTGCCGGAAACCATCGAAAAAGGGGCGACGCGCTACGATTCCGTCAGGCTTTGCGGGCGCGACGGACGGGAGCTGACCGTCGACATCGTCGCCAACAACTACCGCGTCAAGGAACAGTCTTTCATCCAGGTGAATATTCGCGACGTGACGGAGCGGCGCCGCGACGAGGATCGCCTTCGCCACGCCAATCTCGACCTGCAGCAGTTCGCGTTCGCGGCCTCGCACGACCTGCAGGAGCCGCTGCGCACCATCACCAGCTATCTGGAGCTTCTGAAGGGCGATTTCCAGGGGAAATTGGGAGCGGACGCGGATCAGTACATCGGCTTCATTCTGGCAGCGGTCGATCGCATGCGGCAGCTCGTGCTGGATCTGCTCGGCTACTCGCAGGTGGTGCGCGCGGACCTGAAAGTCGCGCTGGTGACCGTCGAGGCGGCGCTTTCCAGCGCACTGATGAATCTGCAGCTCGCGATTCAAAGCAGCGAAGCCAGGATCACCTTCGATTCGCTCCCTGCCGTGTACATGGATGAGACCCAACTGGTGCAGCTCCTGCAAAACCTGATCGGCAACTCGATCAAGTACCGCGGCGCGGAGCCTCCCCGGATTCACATTTCCGCGCGCGAAGCGGGTGCCGAATGGATCTTTTCGGTCCGCGACAACGGCGTCGGCATCGACATGCGATACGCGGGCCAGATCTTTGCCGTCTTCAAACGGCTCCACGGCGCCAGTCATCCTGGAACCGGCATCGGATTGGGAATCTGCAAAAAGATCGTCGAGCGCCGCGGTGGACGGATCTGGGTCGAATCGGAAGTAGGTAAAGGCTCAACGTTTTATTTCACCGTTCCAAATTTGCCGAAACAGGAATAGAACGGCCGGGTCTAATTTGCGTGCTGCGAATCGCGATGGTGGAGGATAACCCCGCCGAAGCGCTTCTGTTCGACAGGGCCTTGAAAAAACCGGGTTGGCCCCTCGAGGTCACCCGTCTCGAGGACGGTGAGCGAGCCATTGAGTTTCTGACCCGCACTGCGGGCAACTGCGATCTAGTCCTACT
Source organism: Terriglobia bacterium (assembly GCA_020073325.1). Lineage (GTDB taxonomy): Bacteria > Acidobacteriota > Terriglobia > Bryobacterales > Bryobacteraceae > Palsa-187. Next base: position 10,460 of record JAIQFJ010000163.1, read on the forward strand.
CGACTTGAATTTGCCGCGCCTGAGCGGAATTGAAGTGCTGGAGCAGTTGCGCCGCGTCGCCGGCTGCAAATCTCTTCCGATTGTGATTGTGTCGGGCTCCGGAGATCTGGCCGACGTCGAACGATGCTATCGTGCGGGAGCGAATTCCTACGTGCGCAAGCCGATTCACGTCGACGAGATCTTTGCCATGGCAAGCCTGCTCGTGTCGTATTGGTCGACCTGCGCCACGCTCCCGAAACGCCCGGCCGCCGCCATCGTCTGATGGTGCGCGTTCATTTCGGCGGAGCCACGCCGCGCGTTTCCACCATCGAGCGGTAGCAGTTCCCCACCGCAGCCGAGGCGGCGTGTATAATTTCGCATGATCCGCCCTCGCCTCTTTCGTAATCTTCCCGTTCCCGGCAGGATCTTCTGACGATGATCCACATCGGAATCATTGCCCTTCTGCTGGTAGCGGCGTCACAGGATCGCCCTCCCGCCCAGGCGCCCGCCGCCGAGGCGCCGCCGCAGCAACCCGACGAAACTCTCAAGCAGCGCCGCGCCGAGTTGAATCTTCTCGGCGCCACCGATGCATCGGCCGGCGAGAGCAAGAGGAATGAAAACATCCAGTTCAACCTGATCGACAACAACGCGCAGAAGGACCTGAATCGCCGCCTGGGCACCACCGCTACCGTGAGCCCGGTATTCGAGGCGCAGAACGGCTATTACGGCAGCGAATTCGGCGCTTCCGTCGCGAAATTCTCCTCCGCCTCGGGGCAAAATACCCGCGACGCCTGGCACGGAACGCTGTTCGAAACCTATTCGGACAGCGCCCTCAGTGCGCGCTCGTTTTTTCAGGTCGGAGGCGTGCAGCCCGCGCATGAGAATCGCTACGGCGTCTCGCTTGGCGGAGGATTGGGGCGATTCGGCTATCTCTCGATCGAGGGGACGCAGCAAAAACTTCGAGCCAGCGTCAACGGCGACATTCTCATTCCGACCCCGCCCGAGCGAACCGTCCTGACCTCGAATCCGGCCACCGCGGCGATCGTTTCCAAATGGCTGGCCGCCTATCCCGGCGTCTTGCCGAACCGCACCGACGTCGATCCGCACGTGCTGAATACCAATGCTCCGCAAGACATCGATTCGAACGCGGCCGGGGCCACGTGGCAGCTTCAGCCCGGCCCGCGCGACCGGCTGGTCGCCCACTATCTTTGGACCACGCAGAACGTCGACGCGTTTGAATTGCTGCCCGGCCAGAATCCCGACACCTCCACGCGATCCCACAGTTCCCGCCTCACCTGGGATCACGAAATCGATTCGAACGACGCACTCGTGCTCAGCGCCGGATTCGACCGGCTGCATTCCCTGCTGACTCCCGAGCCGAATTCCGTCGGACCGCACGTGGTCGTGGGAACCGTGTTCAACGAACTCGGTCCCGGCGCGGAAATTCCGCTGGACCGCGTGCAGAACCGCTTCCGCACTTCCGCGCTCTACCGCCGCCGCCAGGGCAAATTCGAATGGACCGCCGGATGGGACGTCGCGCGTCTCCAGTACAACGGACGCGAAGTGAACAGCAACCGCACCAACTGGTATTTTCGCGACGACTTCGGGCGTACCGCGGCCATGAATTTCGCGCTCGGCATCCCCAGCCGTTTTTCCACCGGGATCGGCGAACTCGACCGCGGCTTCCGCTTCTGGGATCAGGGTTACTTCGCGGGCGTGCGCTGGCAGCCTTATTCTTCTCTCACGCTGTTCTTCAACCTGCGCTATGAGCCCGTGCTCGCGCCTTCGGAAGTGAACGGTGTCACGCCCGTCCATATCGGTTGCGACTGCAACAACCTCGCGCCGCGATTCGGCTTCGCCCAGCGGCTGCCGGGATCCTGGGGCGTCGTGCGCGGCGCTTATGGATGGTTCTACGCGCCTCTTCCGGCGTCGACGCTCGCACAGTTGCGCTGGGATCCGCCGGCGTTTCACAAAATCGAGGTGCAGGCGCCGGATCTTCTGAATCCGCTGGCGGGCCTCACCATCGGCCCCGATACGCGCGTCATTTTTCTCGACGTTCCCCAGGATTTGAAGACGCCGTACTCGCAGCAGTACAACCTGGCGTGGGAGCCGCAGCTTCCCTCCAACTGGAAACTCAGCCTCGGCTACGTCGGCAGCCGCACCGCGAAGCTGTACTATCAGTGGTACGCGAATCGCGCCGTGCCGGTCGCTGGAATTCCACTCACCACCGACACCGTCACCCAGAGGCGTCCCGATCCGCGCTATTACGATGACCGCAAGGTGCGCAACATGGGCCGCGCCTACTTCGACGCGGCGCGAGTCAACCTGACCTCGCCCTCGTGGCATGGCGCGACCTTCGACCTGGCCTACTGGTTCAGCAAAGCGATCGACACCGGTGCAAATTACACAACGCTGGCCGCCGGCGAAGACCCCAGGAACGAAGTCAGCCAGTCCGAGTTCGGCGTCCAGCAGGATTTGCGCGGACCCAGCGTGTTCGATCAGCGCCACGCGCTTTCTCTGCGATGGAACTACGATCTGCCGAAGCTTCGCCACAGCGCGCTGGCAGCGGAGCACTGGCTGGGCGGATGGTCCGCCTCCGCTGTTTTCCTGGCGAAAACCGGCATGCCGTTTACGGTATTTACAGGATCGGATTCGCCCGGCCACGGAAACGTCGACGGCGACGGCGGCGACCGCCCCGATGTGGTAGATCCCTCCGTGCTGGGCCGCACCATCGCGAATCCCGACACGGCGCGCCGCCTGCTGCCCTTGTCCGCGTTTCGTTTTCTCACGCCCGGCGAGCAGCGCGGGAATCTCGGATGGGACACGTTCCGTCGCGGCGGCATCCGCAACCTGAATGCGGCGCTCAGCCGCACCTGGGTCCTGCATCGCGAGCAAAGCATGACGTTCCGCGCCGAATCGATCAACCTGACCAACACGCCCCAATTCGCCGAGCCCATCAGCGACATGACGTCCCCGGCTTTCGGGCTGATCACCAATACGTTGAACGATGGACGGAGTTTTCAATTCACCATGCAATTGCGATTTTAGTAAATTGTCAGCGAACGGGCACGCTCACTCGCGTTC
>JAIQFJ010000580.1 GCA_020073325.1 Terriglobia bacterium
GTGATCTACGAAGTGAATCGCACGCCGGTAACCAGCGTCAAGGCGCTGCGCGGCGCGCTCGAATCGGTCAAGTCGGGCGACACAGTGGTCCTGCAAATCCAGCGCAGTGAGAAGCTGAAATACCTGGTGATCGAGTTCGAATAAATATCTTGCTCTACACCCCCGAAAGCCCCGCCGGTTATGGCGGGGGCTCAGCCAAATCAAAACATGCCACCATAAAAATGAGTATGCGACTCGCCGCCTTCCTGCTCTGCACCCTCGCCACTGCTCAAACTCCGCCTCAGAAATTTCCCCTCGAATCCCTCAAGGTCATGGGCAACCACCGCATCCCCGCCGAAAAAATCATCTCCGTCTCCACCCTGAAGCTCGGCGTAACGGTGAACAAGGCCGATTTCGACTCCGCGCGCTCCCGCCTGCTCGCCACCGGTGCATTCGAAAGCGTCGGCTACGAATTCAAGCCCAGCGCCGATAACAAAGGCTTTGACGCGACGCTCGAAGTGGTTGAAGTTGAACAACTTTTCGCCTATCGCTTCGAGGATTTACCGGCGTCCGACGACGTCCTCCGCGCCGCCTTGCGCCAGCAGGAGCCGATCCTCGGCGACCACATTCCGGCCACCAAAGACGTGCTCGATCGCTATGCCGCCGCGGCGCAGAAAGTCGTCGGCGAAAAGGTCAAAGTGATTGGCAAGGTGCTCACCGAAGCTCCCATGGGCACGATGATCGTCTTCCGCCCGAACACGCCGCGCGCGCAGATCGCCGAGGTGAAGTTCACGGGCAACCAGGTGCTGCCTTCGACGCAACTGGTCCGCGCGCTCGCCGACGTCGCCGTGGGCACCGGATTTAGCGAAACCGCGTTTCGCCAGCTTCTCGACGCCAGCATCCGGCCGCTCTATGAAGCGCGCGGCCGCATCCGGGTCGCATTTCCGAAAATCTCAGCGGACCAGTCCATGCTGGTCGACGGCGTCATCGTAACCACCACCGTCGACGAAGGCCCGTCTTATAGCCTCGGCACTCTGAAATTTGCGGGCATCGCTCCGCAGGACAATGACGAACTGACGAAAGTCGCCAACATCCGGCCCAACGACGTCGCCAATTTCGACGATGTAAAGGCCGGCATCGATCGAGTCCTGGCGCGCTATCGCAACAAGGGCTATTTGCGCGCCGCCGCTCGCGTGGACCGCGCCATCGACGACCAGGCCCATAAAGTGGACCTCACCGCCTCCATCGACGCCGGTCCGCAGTTCACCATGGGCAAACTCGAAATCACGGGTCTCGACATCACCAGCGAGCCTGCCATTCGCAAGATCTGGGCCCTGAAACCGGGGGCCCCGTTTCAATCCGGTTACCCCGATTCCTTCCTCAACGACCTCCGGGCCCAGGATCTTTTCGACAATCTGGGCAAAACGAAGGCCGAGCAGAAGGTCGATGAGAAGTCCCATGTTATTGATGTGAAACTAAGTTTCAGCGGCGCGGGGCCGGAGCCAAAGAAGCGTCGCGAAGGCGGACACCTGCTGGTATTCTAGGTAGAAGTGTCGTCCCCGCTGAATTTTCACCTGGAAAAGTACGATGGCCCGCTCGATCTGCTGCTGGACCTGATCCGCAAGCAGGAGATCAACATCTACGACATTCCCATCGCCCAGATCACCGCGCAATACATCGAGTACATGCAGAAGGCCGTCGAAATGAACATCGAGCTGAGCGCCGAGTTCGTCTATATGGCCGCCACCTTGATCCACATCAAGTCGAAACTGCTGCTGCCGCGCGATCCGGAGCTTTCCAAGTTGACCGGAGAAGAAGAAGATCCGCGCAGGGAACTGGTCGACCGCCTGCTGGAACACGAGCGGTTCAAGGCCGCCGCCGAAATGCTGCATCAGAAGCGCGTGATCGAAGAGGCCGTCTGGTCGAACCCGCAGATGGAGCAGTTTGTCGACGAGGATCCGGGGCTCGCCGTGACGCTGCACGATCTGGTGAAGACGTTCCAATCCGTGCTCGAGCGCGCCAAGCAGCGTCCGATTTACGAAATCACCACGGAAGAAGTTTCGGTGCCGGACATGATCCGGCATCTGCGCAAAATTTTCGAGCACGACGAATCGGTCTCGGCGCGCGAGCTCTTCGAACGGCAGCGTTCGCGACGCGCGATGATCTGCCTTTTCCTGGCCGTGCTGGAATTGGTAAAACTGCAAGCGGTGGGCCTGGTCCAGAAGGACCTTTTCGGCGAAATTGGACTCAAGCGGCTCAAAGGATTCGAAACCGCGTTCGGCTCCGAACAAGTGATGAGCGCGATCGACGAAGGATATAACTAAGGAGGGCGGGATGAATCCCGCGCGTGGCTTTAGCCGCGCTTGCCGATTGCGGAGCTGAAGCTCCGCGCGGGATGAATCCCGCCCTCCGTTAGAGGACACTGATTAGAGATGGATGAACTGGACGTAACACAACTGGCCGAGGAGCGTCCCGCGGCCGGCGAAGAAGCGGACCTGAAGGCGATCCTGGAAGCGATCGTCTACGTCACCGACGAACCTCTTTCGGCGCAGCAGATCGCCGCCGCATTGGGCCATCCGCTGGATAAAGTCAAAAAGCTGTTGGACGAGCTGGTGGAGGAATTCGGCAAGGCGGAACACGGCCTCACCATTCGCGAAGTCGCCGGCGGATACAAAATGGCGACCAAAGCCGAGCATCACGAAGCGGTCCGCGCGTTCGTGAAAAAGCTCACTCCGCCGCTGAAGCTTTCCCTGGCCGCACTGGAAACGCTGGCGGTGATTGCGTACAAGCAGCCCGTGACCGCTCCCGAAA
>JAIQFJ010000164.1 GCA_020073325.1 Terriglobia bacterium
GGGGGGATGCCGCGCTGAGCAATCAACTGCATCGCGCGCTCAATGGGAATGGCGACAGTGCCGCTCTGCTTGTCGATCCATGAATAGCGGCTCAACTGCGCATTTTCGTAAGAGACCTGGGCCTGATAATCGCGGCGAGGCGAAGCCTGCAATCGCGGCTCAGGCGGCAGCGCGTTTTGCGGCGGACTCAATGGTGCCGCCGTGGTTCGCGCTTCGGGGACGTGCATTTGAGCATAGCGGTAATAGAGAAACAGCGCGAAGGCGGACAGCCACATCGCCCCAAGAATGCTGAATCCAACAACGATGACGCGATGCGTTTGCAGGTCGGAGTGCTCATAGCGGACGTAGGGGTGCTCCAACTCAACAGGCGGAGCGGTCTCGCCGCGGACGAGGCTTGAGACGGCGCCGAACGTCTCAAATAGAGAAGACGCCACCGCTTTCCAGCGCTGCAGAAGGGAAGCGTGTTGTCCGCTTTCAGTCCTCGGCATGTGTAACCGCCTGCTCGATGTTGGGCGCTCCCACCGGCAAGAGAGGACGTTTTGAGAGCTGCCAGAAAAATACAGCCAGCCACATTCCTCCGATCGCGAACGGCACAGTGATGTTCAGCCAGTGAATCCGCAATCCTGTGATATGAAAATTCGGCATCACGATCCAAAACAGATCAACAAACCGCATCGCGATCAGGATCCCGACGACAATCGACAATGTCTTCGGACTGCGCTTGAGCGGCCGGGACAGAAGAAGCAAAAATGGAATCACAAATTGAAACACGATGAGTGCAGCTCCAACCCAACCCCACGAAGTGGACCATCGTGGCAGATACCAGGGGATTTCGTCTGAGAGATCGCCGGCCCAGACGATTAATAACTGGGAATAAGCCAGATAGGCCCACAACATAACGAACATCAGCAGTAATTTACCGAGATCGTGGAAATGACGAGGCCTGACGACCTCAGACATCGGACTCCTTCGTGAAAGAAGGGCCATGAGGATAATCGCGAAACACAATGCGGTGAGTCCCTGGCTCACGACGAAGAGAAATCCCCAGATCGTCGAATACCAGTGGTCCATCAGAGATTCGGCCCAGTCCGTCGACGCGAACGTTACCGTAAAGACATAGAGGATGAGTCCCGGGGCGCTGATCATTGCTAATTTTCGCGTCTGATCGCCGATGCGATCTTCGCGTCGCGACCACCGATTGAGCACATACGCGAAAAAGATCCAAATCACGAAATAAGCAATCGCGCGGCCGATGAATAGCGGCTCGTTCATATAGGGTGCTCGATGGCGCATAACTTCGTCGCGAGCCACGAGATCGGAGTGCGACCAACCGTAGAGGTCCGTTATCCCGAACAGGATCGGCACGAAAAGAATCGCCAGGAAGGGAAGTGTCAGCATGGCGGATTCGAGCACGCGCCTTGTGACGACGCCCCACGCGCCCCCTGTTAGATGCTGGACCATCACGAGCGCCATGGAGCCGAGCGCCAGGCCGATCCAGAACAGGTAGCCCATCAAATAGGACCTGAAGAATTGCTGCGGGCTGAAAAAAGCGCCGATCACCGAAATCGCAAGCAACCCGACGCCGGCCAATAGCGATGGCCGCCACCATCGGCGCAGATCGCCGGGCAATTCAGGAGAGAGCGGGAACGTGGGTGTCATCTCTGCGCCTCCAATTGCGACTGTGCTTCGAGCGGCACATCCGAGATGCGCGCACTGCGGCTTAGCTCGAGCGCGCGCAGGTACGCAACGATCGCCCAACGGTCGCGAACCGGAATTTGGTCCGCGTGATCGGGCATGCCGCCGTATCCGTTTGAAATCACCTGAAAGATATAACCCGGTGGCGCTTGTCTGATCCGATCGGAATTGAGGTTTTGCGGAATTCGAAACCCGCGCTGTGCAACCATTCCATTTCCATCACCCAGGCGGCCATGACAAGGACTACAGAAAATGTCGAAGCGCTCTTCACCGCGCCGTAAAAGGGCCATATCTACCGTGACCGGTATGCGAGCCGTGAAATCGCCGTTTGCATTGCCGGTGTGATAGGTGTCATTGACGATCGGCTCATCCCGTGCGACGGTGTTTTCCGGAATCGGACGCGAGGCGCGGCCATCGGCGAAGAAGTTGCTCTCCGCCAGCGGTTTATATTTCGGCTGGTCGTGCATATCCTGGCGGCACGCGACCAGGGCGATTGCCAAGCCGAGGGTCGCACTAATCTTCATCGACTTCCATTACCTCGACGGGATCCATGTCAGCCAGGAAATCAGCGGTCTCTTTGGCGTCGAAGATCGGGTCGCTTGCCTCAATACACAGAAAAAAGCGGTTGTTCGACACTTGCGAGAACCGAGACAGGTTGAACATCGGATGATTCGGCCTGGGAAATCCCGATAGCGCCAAGGTTCCAACGAATGCAAAGACCGACGCAAATAACACTGTCAGTTCGAACATTATCACGATGAAAGACGGCCAACTATTCAGCGGGCGGCCGCCGACGTTGATGGGATAGTCGATCACCGCGATATAGAACTCCATTGCCCAGGCGGTCAGGAAACCCAGCAGGCCGCCGATGAAAACGATCGGAGGTAAGGCTCGTCGATCCGGAATTGCCGCCTCAAGTTGTTTGATGGGATAGGGAGTGTATGCTTCCACATGGCGATATCCCGCATCGCGCGCGTTCACCGCAGCGTCGACCAGAGACTCAGGATCGGCGAACTCCGCTGCGATGCCCCAGATCTCTCGAGTCATCGCGCGGCTCCTCTCTCCGGATGTGAGTAGGGTAGTAACTCCTTCACTTCATAAATGGGAATGACCGGAAAGAATCTCACGAACAGCGCGAATAAAGTAATAAACAAGCCCATCGAGCCGTACAGTGTCGCGTTATCCCAAATGGTCGCGATGAAATTCGCCCAGGATGAAGGGACATAATCGCGATGCAGGCTGCTGATAATGATCATGTATCGTTCGAGCCACATTCCGATGAGAATGAAGATCGACACAGTAAACAGGGCTTTCGGGTTCAGCCGCACTTTTCGAGACCACAATAATTGCGGCACTGCGACGTTGCAGAAAAGCACAGACCAGTAGGCCCACGCATAAGGCCCGGTCGCACGATTATGAACCACGAACATCTCAAACTGATTGCCGCTGTACCACGCTGTAAACGGCTCGATCGCGTAGGTGTAGGCGACAATCCACCCCGTGGCGAGCGTCAGCTTGGCGCAATTGTTCAGATGACGTTCCGTGAGTACGTTGTGCAGCCCATAAACGGACCGGATCGGAATCGCGAGCACCAGCACCATTGCGAATCCCGAGAAGATCGCTCCAGCGACGAAATAGGGAGGAAAAATAGTCGAATGCCATCCGGGCAAGATCGCGACGGTGAAGTCGAAGCTGACGACGGTGTGTACGGAAAGAACCAGAGGCGTCGCAAGTCCGGCCAGCAGCAGGGATGCTTTCTGATGAAACTTCCAGTGCCGCGACGCACCGCGCCATCCCATCGAAAGAATGCCGTAAAAGGCATAGGAGAACCGATTGCGCGACTGGTCACGGAGGGTCGCCAGATCCGGAATCATTCCGAGATACCAGAATAGGAGCGACACCGTGAAGTACGTCGATACCGCGAAAACATCCCAGACCAGCGGGCTGCGAAAATTCGGCTGAACGGTCATCGTGTTCGGATAAGGCAGGATCCAATAGAAAATCCATGACCGGCCCAGGTGCAACAGCGGAAAGAGACCAGCGCACATCACCGCGAAGATCGTCATCGCCTCCGCGAGCCTGTTGATCGCGTTCCGCCAGCTTTGATTCAGCAATAGCAGAAACGCGGAGATAAGAGTCCCCGCATGACCGATCCCGATCCACCAGACGAAATTGGTGATCGCAAAGCCCCACGCATTCGGAATATTGATGCCCCAAATCCCGACGCCCTTGCTTAACAGATACGTGACGGCAACCGCAAAAATGGAAAGCAGAGTGAGCCCCACTCCGAACATCACCCACCAGAGGCCCGGAGCAGCGCGGTAAAGCGGGATCGACGAGACTTGCTCGGTGACGGTAACCAGCGTCTGGCTCGGCGCGATCACCGGCAGGTCGACGTCGGGATCAGGACGGCGCGTAGCGTGCCTCTGACGCTGTTCAATCGTCACCACGAGAAAGCTCCCGCAACTGAGGATTCGGATTCCGCAGCTCAGCCAGATAGCTGGTGCGCGGACGTGTATTCAACTCCGCCAGGAGCTGATAGTTAAGTGTTTCGGCTTTCAATTGCGCGACGCGGTTCGATGGACCGTTAATATCTCCGAACACGATGGCTTGAGTCGGGCACGCCTGCTGACATGCCGTCTGGATCTCGCCGTCTCGAATACCGCGATCCTCATCGCTTGCGCGAATTTCCGCTTCCCGAATCCGCTGCACGCAGTAAGTACACTTTTCCATCACGCCTCGGCTGCGAACCGTCACATCAGGGTTGCGCTGAAGCTTGATCGTTTCTGTCGTCCAGTCCTGATAGAGGAAGAAATTAAATCGCCGCACTTTATAAGGACAGTTATTTGAGCAATAGCGAGTCCCGATGCACCGGTTATACACCATGTCATTCAGGCCGTCGCTACTATGATTGGTCGCCTGCACGGGGCACACGAGTTCGCAGGGCGCATCCTCGCATTGCATGCAGGGAACGGGCTCATAGTATGCGGACGGATTTCCAGGATCTCCCTGATAGTAGACATCGACGCGCAACCAATGCATTGCCCGGCGCGCCAGAACCTGTTGCTTGCCGACTACGGGAATATTGTTTTCAGCCTGACAGGCAACCACGCAGGCGTTGCAATTCACACAGGCCGTGAGGTCGATTGACATGCCCCACGCGTAGCCTTTGTATTCCCATGGCGGATATAAAGTATGTTCGCGCGGTACTTCTTCCTGAATCTTGGTGACAAACCCGGGATCCCGCTTATACGCGTCAACCGTGTTCGAGATCACCAGATTGCGGCCTTCCATATCCTGCTGCATCTGTGTGGTGGCCAGCGGATAGGCCGCCCCTGTCTTGTGGACGTCAACACCGGAGTAGTGCCATGGCTGACCCGATGTTCGAAGCAGGTAAGCGTTAAATCCCGCACCATTTCCGGTTCTGCCCGCGTTCGATCGACCCCAGCCCAGGTAAACAACCACCGAGTTATCCGGCTGACCCGTGGTAATCCAGACCGACCCTGCAACGGATCTGCCCCCCGCCGAAAGCCGAACATTATCTTGATTCCGAATGCCGAGCCGTTTCGCCGTCGACGGGCTCAAATGGACTGCGTTGTCCCAGGTGAGTTTGGTCATCGGCCGCGGCAGTTCCTGCAGCCATGCATTGTTCGCGAAGCGCCCGTCGTAGAGATAAGGATCCGTCCGAAATGACAATTCGAGCGCCGACGAGTCGTGCGTGCCAGGCGGCGCGGGCCAGCTCGCGCGCAGCGAAGGAGTGATTGTAGCGGACGCCGTGTTTTCGATCCAGCCATCGTGAACGGATTTACGCCACCACTTTTCAAAATCCTTCCCTTTGTGCCGATCGCTCCAATAGGAACGGACAATCTCATAGCTCGATCGGCCGGGATATTGCAGAATCGAATCCAGCAGCGTGATATCCGCATGAGAATCGTAGAGCGGATTAATTGTCGGCTGAATGATGGAAGCCGTTCCATCGTAAGCGCGAGCGTCGCCCCAATCTTCCAGAAAATGCGTCGCCGGCACATGCCAGTGACAATGGATCGAAGTCTCGTCGCGATGCAGGCCGGTGCGGATCCTGGTCTTCACTTTTTCCAAGCGCGATGCGAAATCAAAATCCGCGGGCGCGTTGTAGACAGGATTCCCGCTGAGGATCAGGAGCAGATCGACAGCGCCGGCATCGATGTCGTTCACCAGTTCCCGCAGCGAATCTATTTGATCGACAGCGCTGATTTCAAGTGGTTCCGTATACACCACCGTTTTTCCGGCGTTGCCCAGGGCCTCATTCATGGCGTGCGCGAGCGCATGCAGCACGGGCGATTGATGCTCCCCTGGAATCACGATGCTTGCGCCGCGATGCGCCTGTAGATCCCGCGCAACCGCCGCGATGAACGGACCGTTCGCGTTCGATCCTGATGGCGTCATTCCCGCGACGCCGGTCGCAGTGGCTAAATCGCGAGCGAACATTTCCACTTCGCTGTAACGCAGCGGCAGACGGTGATCCGCCTTACCGCCGGTGGACGTCATCACGCTTTCGACGCAATACATCCGATTCATGTCGAGGCGACCGCCTTGCCGCCGCCGGTTCGCGAAGTCGTGCGCGTATCGCGTCGAAGCTCGACCGCAGGAAAGAAAATCCGAATCGAGCGAGACCACCACATCCGCCTGGTCAAATCGATAGACCGTATTCAGCGCGCGGCCGAACGCGAGTTGCGCTCCCGCATACGCCGACTGCATGCCTGCCGGATCGTATTGATGCCACTTCGCCTGCGGCAGCGCAGCGAGGACCGCGTGGATCTGGGCGCCGAGCGACGGCGAAACCACCGTTTCGGTCAGAATCGCGAAGCCTTGCCCCTTCCGCGCGCGAATCGGATCGAGTGCCACGCGAAAAGCATCCAGAAGACTCAACCAGCTTCGCCCCTCTCCCAGATACGTAATCTCGCGCGCCCGATCGGGGTCGTACAAGTCGAGCACGCTCGCTTGCGAAAAGATGTCGGTCGCGCCGAGACTTCCCGGATGATCGGGATTGCCTTCAATCTTCGTCGGACGGCCCAGATGCGTTTCGACAATAATGCCCTGGGCGATTCCGTTCATCGGCGCAGCGCTGGCATAGTAAGTCGGACGTCCGGGAATCGCACTCTCCGGCGGCTCGACGTAGGGAACGATAAACTCGGGCGGCTGGCGCGTGCACGCCGTGGCTCCCGCCAGCGCGAAAGACGCTCCCATCAGCTGAATAAAGCGCCGTCGGCTCGCCTCATCCGGGGGAGGATAGTCATCACTGTGGTCCGGTTTATATTCACCGGAATACTCCTCCAGGCTGCGCCAGTATTTCATCGGTGACAAGTGGAACAGCTCGTGCGGCGGACGATGTGATACTCGCTCATTAATCTTTGGCCCACTTCTTCCTGATTGCGCGGCGGAGTGTAAGCCATGTTAAATACCTGGTCGCGAGGCCTGACATATTTTGCGGGATCGCGATGACAATCGAGACACCATTTCATGCGTAGCGATTCTGCTTGCCAGGTCAACGGCATTCGGTCCACGCGCCCATGACAGGTCGAACAGCCCACGCCCTTGTGGATGTGAACGCTGTGATCGAAATAGACGAAATCCGGTAAATCGTGGACGCGCGTCCATAGAACGGACCTTCCGTTGCGATAGCTCTCGCGAATCGGCTCAATATCGGGTGCGACCGCCCACATCTGCTGATGACAATTCATGCAGACCTTTGTCGCTGGTATATTCGCGAAAGAGGATGTCTCCACCGTCGTGTGGCAATACCGGCAATCGATGCCCAAGCCGCCGGCATGATGTTCATGGCTGAATGGGACGGGCTGCTCGCGCGGGACATCCTGACGCGTCTCATAGGGTGACTCGACAATGAGATACCCGGCGCACGCCACCGCCGCCAGCGCGAGCGCGCCACCCAGCAAGGTGAGACGCGCGATGGTCGTGGAGGTGCGCGGGAAAAATTGCGGCACGATGCCTCGGAAACGGGTCAAATTCAGACATCCATTTGATCGTTCTCACCTGCTAGTGTTTCATCGTTACGCAACACCAACAATCCGGTCTGGAAGTGAGAAGAAGAAGCGATACCGAAACCGGAATCTTCGTGCCGAGTCTTATTCCTGAAATGAAAAATGGTAAACGCTTTTCGCCAAAGCATTGGGCCGTGCTACGCCAAATCGAAAGCGGCGATCTGTGGGGGCTGGATCGAAACGCGATGTCGTCGCGGACGGCAGGATTAGCCGCCCGCACGAAGAACGCCGATCGCGCGGTCGGTTCCATATGTCCCTATTGCGCCGTCGGCTGCGGCCAGCTTGTCTATGTGAAGGATGAGAAAATCATTGACATCGAGGGCGATCCAGCATCGCCCATCTCCAATGGCTGTCTTTGTCCAAAAGGCGCAGCGACATTTCAGTTAGTAACTGCGACACATCGCGTGCACCACGTGCTCTATCGCCGCCCCTACGGGACTGAGTGGGAACAAATCCCGCTTGATCGGGCTATGAATATGCTCGCCGAGCGAGTGAAGAAAGCCCGCGATGACCGTTGGGAGGACAACAGTCCTGAAGGCGATCCGCTGCATCGCACGATGTCGATGGCTCACCTGGGCGGAGCCACGCTGGATAACGAAGAAAACTATCTGATCAAGAAACTGTTCACGGCGCTCGGCATTGTGCAAATCGAAAATCAGGCCCGTATTTGACACTCCTCCACGGTCCCCAGTTTGGGGACATCTTATGGGCGCGGCGGAGCCACCACCTTTCAGCAGGATCTCCAGAATGCCGATGTCATCGTCATTCAAGGTTCGAACATGGCCGAGTGTCACCCGGTTGGGTTCCGTTGGGTGATGAAAGCTCGCGAGCGCGGCGCAACAATCATTCACGTCGATCCTCGATTCACTCGCACCAGCGCGGTCGCGAATATACATGTGCCGATTCGTGCTGGTTCCGATATCGCCTTTCTGGGCGGCATTATTAACTACATCCTGAAAAATGACCGTTACTTCAAAGACTATGTAATTCACTACACGAACGCCCCGGCGATCGTAAGCGACGAATTTCGCGACACCGAAGATCTGGACGGTCTGTTCAGCGGCTGGAATCAACAAACGACTCAATACGACAAAGAGTCCTGGATGTATAAAGGCGTCGATCCCGCGCCGGCGGCCGGCAAGCGAGAGGCGGGAGCGGACCGGCGCGGACCCATTCGCGCCGAACACACCGATCCCACGCTTCAACACCCTCGCTGCGTATTCCAGATTCTGAAACGTCACTATTCGCGTTACACCCCCGAAGTTGTGGAAGAAACCTGCGGCATCCCGAAAGCATTGCTGATCAAAGTTGCCGAGACGCTTTGCAGAAATTCCGGCCGCGAGCGCACGGGCGCATTTTGCTACGCCGTGGGCTGGACCCAGCATTCGGTCGGAGTTCAATACATCCGCACGGCTGCCATCATCCAGTTGCTGCTGGGCAATATCGGCAGGCCCGGCGGAGGCATCATGGCCTTGCGCGGCCACGCTTCCATTCAAGGTTCCACCGACATCCCCACTCTGTATAACCTGCTTCCCGGTTATCTGCCGATGCCCAAGGCAAAGAGCGACGCGACACTCGCAGATTACTGCCGCAACAATGAATCGCCATCGGGATGGTGGGGCGAGTTTCCTAAATATTTCGTCTCGCTGATGAAAGCCTACTTTGGCGGCGCCGCGCAAAAAGAAAACGACTGGTGCTACGACTATCTTCCGACCCTGAGCGGTGACCATTCGCACATGAATACCGTCGCCGACATGGCCGACGGCAAGCTGAAGGGCTACTTCGTCATGGGCGAAAATCCTTCGGTCGGATCCATGAATGGAGCGCTGCAGCGCAAAGGCCTGCGCAAGCTCGACTGGCTGGTGGTTCGCGATTTTCAACTGATCGAGACTGCGGAATTCTGGCGCGACGCTCCCGAGATTCATCGCGGCGAGGTGAAAACGAAAGACATCGCGACCGAGGTATTCTTTTTTCCCGGCGCGGCCCATACCGAAAAGAGCGGTTCGTTCACCAACACGCAGCGGCTTCTTCAGTGGCATCACAAAGCCGTCGAACCGCCGGGCGATTGCCGCAGCGAACTCGATTTCATTTATCACCTCGGTGTCCGGCTCAAGAAACTCTACGCGAGAGAACTCAACGAACGCCGCAATTGGCCGATCCGCGATCTCACCTGGAATTACCCCACCGAAGGGCCCCGGCACGAAGTCGTCGCCGAGTCCATCCTCGAGGAAATTAACGGCTACACGACGTCCGACGGCAAGCCGGTCGCGGGATACACGTCGCTGAAAGACGACGGCTCCACCGCCTGCGGCACGTGGATCTACTCGGGTTGCTATCGCGACGGAATCAACATGACCGCGCGCCGCAAGCCGCATTGGGAGCAGAACTGGGTTGCTCACGATTGGGCCTGGTCGTGGCCCAGCAATCGACGGCTCATGTACAATCGCGCTTCCGCCGATCCCGAAGGCCGCCCCTGGTCCGATCGCAAGAAGCTCGTCTGGTGGGATGAACAGAAGAAGCGTTGGGACGGCTACGACACCCCCGATTTCATCGCCGACCGTCCGCCTTCCTATCGCCCGTCGAAAGAAGCGCGCGGCAAAGACACCATCTCCGGGATCGATCCCTTCATCATGCAGGCCGACGGCAAGGGCTGGATCTTTGTTCCCGCGGGACTCGAAGACGGGCCGCTCCCGACGCATTACGAGCCGGAAGAATCGGTAATTAGGAATCCGCTCTACGGCCAGCAGTGCAACCCCGCGCGCATGGAGTGGCGTCGCCGCGACAATCCGTATCATCGAGCCTTTGAAGATCCGCGATTCCCCTACGTCCTCACGACATATCGCCTGACGGAGCATCACACCGCCGGCGGAATGAGCCGCTGGCTCTCCTGGCTCTCTGAGCTGCAGCCGGAAATGTTCTGCGAAGTTTCTCCCGAACTCGCCTCCGAGCGCGGACTTGCTAACGGGGGCTGGGCGACCATCCGCACCGCGCGAGCCGAAATCGAAGCGCGCGTCCTGGTGACCGAACGCATGAAACCGCTGCGCGTCCGCGGCCGCACGATTCATCAGATCGGCCTTCCCTATCACTGGTCCTCCCGAGGGATCGTCGTCGGCGACACCGCCAACGAACTGATCATGTTCGTCGCCGACCCGAACGTCTCCATTCAGGAATCGAAGGCCTTTACCGGAATGATCGAAGCGGGCCGCAAGAGCAAGGAGCGCCGCGCCGTCACCAGCGGCGCCTTCGTAAAGCAGATCGACCCGGAATACTGGCAGCGCGACCTGCCCATCGCGCGCAATCGCGGCGGCGGTCCGCACGATTCCAAGGCCGTCGAGACCAAGGAAGGAAACATGTGATGCCGGCCAAAGGATTTTTCACCGATACCACGCTCTGCATCGGATGCAAAGCCTGCGAAGTCGCCTGCAAGCAGTGGAACCAGCTTCCCGACGATGGATTTTTCTTCACCGGCATGTCCTACGACAACACCGTCGCGCTGGGCGCATCCACATGGCGGCACGTCGCGTTCATCGAACGGCCTGTCCCGCTTCAGACGCAGGACGCCGGCGCGTTCTCCTGGCTCTTCTCCTCCGACGTCTGCAAACACTGCGCGCGCGCCGGGTGTCTTGAAAGCTGTCCCACCGGCGCGATTGTCCGCACCGAGTTCGAATCCGTCTACGTCCAGCCCGACGTCTGCAACGGCTGCGGCTACTGCGTGGTGAATTGTCCCTTCGGTGTGATCGACCGCCGCAGCGACGATAACCGCGCGTGGAAATGCACACTCTGCTACGACCGCCTTCGCGAGGACATGCAGCCCGCGTGCGCGAAAGCGTGCCCCACTGAATCGATCAAGTTCGGCGACCTCGATCATCTTCGCGCCGAGGCTCGCGCGCGCGTTGAGGATCTGCACGAAAAAGGCCTGCGCGAGGCGTATCTCTACGGCGAAGACGAACACAGCCAGCCCGGCACCGGAGGACTGAACGCGTTCTTCCTGCTGGTCGACAAACCCGAGGTCTACAACCTGCCGCCCGATCCGGTCGTGCCGACGAAAAAAGCCAAGGACGCCTGGACGTCGATGGGAGTTGCTGCCGCGGGTATGGCGCTCGCCGCTGTCGGAGCGGTTCTGTGGGGGAAGGAAAGATGATTGCCGTTACCACCGATGGTCGCGATATCGATCTTGAAGTCGCAAAGCTCTCCGGCGAAGGCGCGCTTCAGAAGGTGAGGCCCGTCGATACGCACATGCAGCGGGTCGCGCGGGAGTGGGGAAAACTTCCCACGCCCGACACGAGCGACCCCACTTACTACGGCCGTCCGGTTTTAAAAGAACCCGTCTGGCACTGGGCGATTCCCCTCTATTTCTATGTCGGCGGCGCGGCGGGAGCCTCGCTGGTCATGGGCTCCGCCGCGCAGCTCGATCGTTCGGGCGAACTCGAAAATCTGATGCGCCGCTGCCACTGGGCGGGGATCATCGGCAGCGCGCTCAGCGGAGCTATCCTCATCTACGACCTCGGCAAGCCGTCGCGATTCCACCACATGTTGCGCGTGTTCCGCCCCACGTCGCCGATGAACATGGGCGCCTGGATTCTTTCCTCCGTATCGCCCTCCGCAATCGTCGCCGCGATGTTCGCCCAACGCCGCGGCATCCTCGGTGCGTTCGGCGAAATCAGCGGCGTCGCCTCGGGACTTTCCGGACTCGCCTTGTCCACCTATACTGGCGTGCTGATCGCCAACAGCGCCATTCCCGTGTGGCAGGAATCGCGGCGCGTCCTGCCAATCCTGTTCGGCGCGTCCGCCATGGCCAGCGCCGGATCCATCTTCGATATGTTCTTCGAGGATCGCGCCGCCCGCCGCGTGACTTACACCTTCGGCACCGTCGGCCGTGCCGCCGAACTCGCCGCGTCGATTGCACTCGAACGCCAGGCCGGGCGCGTGCCGCATGTCGCGCGTCCGCTTCATACCGGAGCCAGTGGATTCCTCTGGAAAACAGCGACGGTCATGACCGCGGGAAGCCTGCTGCTTTCCGTCCTCCCCGGCAGGTCGCGAAAAAGGCGCGTCGCCGCGGGAGTGATGGGGACGCTCGGATCCATAATGATGCGCTACGGCATCCATCAGGCCGGCGTCGCATCGGCCCGCGACCCACGCGCGACGTTCCGCCAGCAGCGCGCCGGTCACGGCGCAGCCGAGCTCGACTGACGAACGCGCTACGCTAACAGCATGAATTGGACCGCGGCCGCCGCGATTCTGCTGGCACTTGCCGTCGCTTTAGGCGCATTCGGAGCCCACGGACTGCGCGGCAAAATCGACGATTATTCCATGACCATTTGGGAGCGCGCCGTGTTCTACCATTTCGTCCACGCGCTCGGCCTGTTGATCGCCTCAATCATGCCCCGTCCGTCGACCACCGCAAACTGGCTGTTTCTTGCAGGAATTCTCCTCTTTTCAGGATCGCTCTACGTCCTCGCCGTCACGGGCGTCCGAACACTGGGCGCCGTCACTCCCTTCGGCGGCGTCGCCTTCATCGCCGCGTGGCTCGTCCTCGCCTGGTCGACTACCCACAAATGAACCGCGACCACAGGGAGCGGCGAGTGTCGACGAGTCCGGCATTGGCCGCTCCCTCCGGTCGCGGTTCATTCTAACCCCTACTCGCTCCGCAACGTATCCGCCGGATTCAAGCGCACGATCCTCGCCGACGGAACCAGACTCGCGAACGCCGTCGCTGCAAGCAATCCCATCGCGACCGAAACCAGCGTTAGAGGAT
>JAIQFJ010000581.1 GCA_020073325.1 Terriglobia bacterium
CCGGTTAAGCAACCGGCTTGCCGGTCTTTCGACCAGCCCCCCGCGGCCTCAACTCATTTCACCGTGACCTTCACCTGAGCCGACGTCCAGCAGCACTGGAATCCTCCGCCGCCGACGCCGGAAATGTCGTTCGCCGTCACTTCCAGCAGATAGTCCCCTGGAGCGCTGAACGTTGCCGTCGCCGACGATTTGCCGGTGTACGCGCCCTCCGCCTTGAACGGCGCCTTAGCGACCTTCGGTTTTTCGCTTGAGAACTTCACGTCGCCCGGACCGCGGAACTTCATCCAGGTAAGGCTCACCATCGGGATCATCGCCGCGTACGCCGCGAACGGCGGAGGCACCTTCGCGTCATCCGACACCCACACATTCAGCGGCAGCGGCGCGCCCACCGACGCGTCGAGCGACTGTGCAATTCCCCGCGGCGGCCCCTGCACGAACGGACCGGTTTCCGCAAACCCGAGGAACGGCGGCGTATTCCCCGCCGCTTCGATGAACGGCGAGATCACCCACAACGGATTCAAGCTGAACGGAATCGACGTCGTCTTCCCATTGGCGACAATCGTCCACGTCAGCTTCTGCTGCTCGCCGAAATTTTTCGGAACCGTGATCGTGAACACGCCCCATTGACGACCCGGAAGAAAATGCGTCGGCTGCCCGCGATCCGGACCGCCCGGCTCGACACGATTGTTCGGACCCACCGGAATCTCCAGCGCCTCTTTCAGATTGCGGTTGTAGTAGCCGATCAGGATGGTCGACGTGCCGTCGGCATTCGCATACCAGCCCTCGAACGCCGCCGTCACCGCTTGTCCCGAGACGTGCGGAGGTTCCACCTGGGCCGACAGTGCGCCCGCGAGCAAAACGAAAAATACCGCGCGCATCTACTGATTGTTCCCGCTCAACAAACCGAACCCGGCGGGCTTGCGCGGATGCTTCGCCGCCCACGCCTTATAGTCGTCTTCGCTGATGTAGGTGACGTTGACCCACGCGTGCGCCATCTCGTCGACCGTCCGGTCGCCCCACCCGACCCACTGGTTCGGATCCGGATTCGACGCCTTCGCCGTCGTGTTGTCGTGCCACGCCTTCACATGGATGATGGTCCCCTTGGGCAGCACCGGCGCTGCGTCCTCGGAGTAGATGTAGTTGTTCATCCAGTTGAAGTTGAAATTGTTGACGTAGCTGATGGTTTCCGTGGTCCCGTCCGGCAGGATCGCTTCGAGCAGCATCGCCTTGCCGCGCAGATGCATGTGCGGCTGGAAATTTTCCAGGCGCGCGGGCGCTTTCAGAACGTGGAAGTTCTCAGTCTCCGCCACGGTATTCGGCTGGATGTCGAGCGGACTTCCCGAGTTCGACGCCGCTGCGTTGAACATCGTCAGGTACGTGCGATACTTCGGCTTCTCGCCCTTTGGATACAAATACACGGCGAGTTCCACGTGATCGCGAATCGAATCGCCCACAGCGTGATAGTGGATGTCCCACCAGACCTTCGCGCCGGGCATGAGCAATTTCCCCGTGTCGGACCGATACACGTCGTACTGTTTGCCGACGGCCCACTCCATCAGGATTCCGCCGCCGGCTAATGCCGAGAACGGATCCGCGGGAGCTGCGTCGTTGTGCGGCTCCTGCTGCAGCAGATAAGCGATGGCGTGATGCGTGATCCGGCGCCCGGCCTGCGTTCCCGTGCGCATCTCCACCGCGCGCACCCAGCGGGGCTCGCTCAGCGGGATCTCCGTGGTCGGCTTCCACCACTGATCCTGGCTGACGCCCGGCATCGTATAAGGATCGGACTTGATGATCAGGTCCGGCTGACCGTACGTCTTGGCGAGCTGCCATTCCTGCGAATCCGGCCACTGCTTCGGCTTCGGCATGTCCTTCGGATCGCCCATCGGCGCGCCCGCGTCGACCCACTTCACCACTTTCGCGATCTCCGCGTCGCTCAGCGACCGGTCGTTCTGAAAACTCTGAATCCCGACCGTCTTATCCAGGTGCCACGGCGGCATCTGCCGCGTCGCCACGCGTTCTTTGATGGCTTTCGCCCAAGGCCGCGTTTCGTTGTACGTCACCAGCGACATCGGCGCCATCTCGCCCTTGCGATGGCACGCCTCGCACTTTTCCTGAAAAATCGGCGCGATGTCTTTCGTGAAGGTCACCGAATCCGCGGCGAACGTAGAGGCGGCGATCGAGATCCACAAGATGGTTTTGTTCATCGTTCCCTCCCCGAGGAACAAACGTTCGATACTGCGAAACATCGTAGCATGTTCAGACGATCTTAAGATTCGAGCCGTATTCTAAAAACCACGTGAAATTTCTTCTGTTGCTGGCCTTCGCGGCCCCGATCTTTGCTCAATCCGGAACCCTGCGCGGACAGGTCACCGACGAATCCGGCGCGCTGGTCCCCGCCGCGACGGTCACGCTTTCGGCGGCGACCGCCAAAACCGCGCAGGCCGACGATCGCGGAGCCTATTTTTTCACCGACCTCGCGCCAGGCCGATACACGATCAGCGCCGCGGCTCCGCAGCTTGCGATGGCGCCGCAGACGGTCGAAATCCGCCCCGGATCGCAGACGCTGAATCTGCAGCTCAAAGTCGCCTCCACCACGCAACAGGTCACGGTGAAGGAAAGCGCCGCCGCGGTGAGCACCGAAGCCTCGAACAACGCGAGCGCGCTTTCGCTGACCGGCAGCGATCTCGACGCGCTTTCGGACGATCCCGAAGACCTGATGGCCGACCTGCAAGCGCTCGCCGGACCCTCCGCCGGCCCCAGCGGCGGCTCCAT
>JAIQFJ010000165.1 GCA_020073325.1 Terriglobia bacterium
GAAGCGCTGGTGGTGAGTTACGTCCTCGAAGCCGGCCTCGCCACCGACATTCTCGAATCCGAAATTCGCGCCATGGCCGCAGCCGCCGAGCGCGCTGGAGTCGCAATCGCGGGCGGCGATACCAAGGTTGTGGAACACGGCAAGGCCGACGGCATGTACATCACGACATCCGGCATCGGCCGCCCGATTGCGGGTCTCGACATTTCTCCGCAACGCGTCGCCGCGGGCGATCAGGTGATTCTTTCCGGCCCCATCGGCGATCACGGCATCACCATTCTGCTGGCGCGCGGCGAACTCGAGATCGAAGCCGATCTGCGCTCCGATACTCGGTCAGTCCTGGCAATGGTGGAAGCTCTCGCGCAGGCAGCAGGCGACGGCGTTCATTGGATGCGCGACCCCACACGCGGCGGCGTCGCGACGTCGCTCAATGAATTGGCGCTCGATTGCGGGCTCGGCGTCGTGATGGCGGAGGAGAAGATTACGATGCGCGATTCCGTTCGCGGCGCGTGCGAGTTGCTTGGGCTCGATCCGCTGCACATCGCAAATGAAGGCCAGTTTCTCGCCGTGGTCGCGGTGGATCGCACGGCTGCGGCGCTCGAAGCGCTGCATGCGACCCCCGGCGGAGAATGCGCCACCATCGTCGGCGAAATCGCCGCGCGTCCCCCCGGCACCGTGATCGTGACGACAACCTATGGAGGCAGCCGCGTGATCGACATGCTGGTGGGCGATCCGCTGCCGAGAATCTGCTGATGGTCGGCGTCGCGAATGACATTGCCGCGCAGCTCCTGGAACGCAACCGCATTTTCAAGGACTTCTTCGATCGCGAAGCGGATCGGTTGGCCGCGACATGCCGTGAAATGTCGGAGCGATTCCTGCGCGGCGGCCGCCTGCTCGCCTTCGGCCGCGGTCCGTACTCGACCGATGCGCAGCACGTCTCGGTAGAGTTCGTGCACCCGATCATCGTCGGCAAGCGTGCGCTTCCCGCGCTCGATCTGTCGAGCGCGTTTCGCCCCTGGCTCGAAGCGATCCTTCGCCCCGGCGACATGGTGATGGGATTCGGCCCGCCCGAAGGCGATCCCGAAATTCAGGCCGCACTGGCATGGACGCGGCAACGCGGCGCCATGACCTTCGCCCTCCCCTCGCTTCCCCATCCGTTCGAGCATCAGGAGTTGATCGAAATTCTTTACCACACGCTGTGGGAAACGGTGCACGTTTTTTTCGAGCATCGCGAACTCGGCCGCGATGCCGGCGATGCCGCGTTTCTCTACCCGTTCCTCGGCGGCGCGCGGCAGGATACCCGCGATCTGCTCACCGAGGTCGCCGCATCGATTCGCATGAAGGCGCAGGATGACGCGCGCCTGCGCGAACAGCTCGCGGCCGAGCAGTCGGCCGTTATTTGCGACGCCGCGCGCGCGATTCGCGAACGCCTCAATCGCGGCGGCAAGATCATCGCCTTCGGCAACGGCGGCTCGGCGACCGACGCGAACGATCTGGCGATCGATTGCATCTCCCCGCCCGCGGGCTTCCGCCCCATCCCCGCGATCTCCCTTGCGATGGAGCCCGCGAACCTCACCGCGATCGCCAACGATGTCGGCGTCGAGCTCATTTTTCTCCGCCAGATGATCGCGCACGCGCAGCCCAACGACGTCGCCATCGCGATTTCCACCAGCGGCGGATCGCGCAACCTGATTCTGGCGCTCGAAGAAGCCCGCAAGCGCGGCCTGCTGACCGTCGCCATCGCCGGCTACGACGGCGGCGAGATCGTGCGCCGCTCCCTCGCCGATTTCGCGATCGTCGTCCGCTGCGACTACATCCCGCGCATTCAGGAAGTGCAGGCCTCCGTCTATCACATCCTGCGCGAACAACTGGAGCCGCATGCTTGAACTCTTCGGAACCGCCGGCTGTCCCTATACGCAGGACCTGCGCGAGTGGCTCGAAATGAGGCGCCGCGATTTCATCGAATACGACGTCGAGCGCGACGCACAGGCCCGCGCGCGCATGCAAACCATCACCGGAGGACAGCGCACCGTTCCCGTCCTGGCCGAGGACGGAAAAGCGATCGAGATCGGCTGGCGCGGACGCGGCTGCGTCATCTTACAATGCACGAGCTATCGATCGCCCTCAGCATCGTCGAACTGGCCGAAGAAGAAGCCGCCGAGCGCAGCGTGCGCGTGACCGCCGTGCATCTCAAGCTCGGGCGGCTATCCGGCGTCGTGCGCGACGCCCTGTTGGCGTCCTATGAAATGGCGGCTGAAGGAACCGCGCTCGCCGGATCGCGCCTGGTGATCGAAGACATTCCGGTTCTCGGTTTTTGCCCAGGCTGCAACGCACGCCGCACGCTGGAAGGAGCCGTGTGGTTCGTCTGCCCCGTATGCGAATCGCCGATTTCTGAAATCGTCGCCGGCCGCGAGCTGGAAGTCTACGCATTGGAGATCCGCGAATGAGCGAGCCGAGACTGGTCGAAGTCCGCAAGAACGTCCTCAAGCAGAACGATCTCTGCGCGCGCGACCTGCGCCGCCGGTTTCGCGACGCCGGGATCACCGTCGTCAGCCTGGTTTCAAGTCCCGGCTCCGGCAAAACCGCGTTTCTCGAACAGACGCTCACGATGCTTCAGCCCCGCCATCGCGTCGCTGCGCTGGTCGGCGATCTCGCCACCGAAAACGACGCCGCGCGCCTGGCTCGCTCGCAGGCTCCGGTGAAGCAGATCGTCACCGGCACCGTCTGTCATCTGGACGCCGCGATGGTCCGCGCCGCGATCGATTTCTGGCTGCCCGATCGCCTCGATTTTCTGTTCATCGAAAACGTTGGCAATCTGGTGTGCCCTTCCGCGTTCGACCTGGGCGAGCATCTGCGCCTGGTGCTTCTCTCCGTCACCGAAGGCGAGGACAAGCCGCTCAAATATCCCACCATCTTCAACACCGCCGACGTGGCGATCCTCACGAAACTCGACCTGGCGCGCGCCGTCGAATTCGACGCGCCTCTGTGCGAGCGCAACATCCACATCGTCCTCCCGGGGATGCGTGTCCTGAAGGTCTCCGCGAAATCCGGCGAAGGAATGGACGCGTGGCTCGAAATGCTGTCGTCGCTACGCGCCGAATGTCGCGCGACTTATTCGGGGTAATAGCCCTCGCGCGCGCGAATTTTCAGTCCCGAAGCGCCGCGCACCGTCACATCAATCGGATGCCACTCGCGCCCTTCCGGCGACCCCGGCTGGAACAGGAAGAAATATCCGTGCTGCAGATCCTGCGAGATTCTCTCGAACACGCCGAGCACTTCGCCCGCATTGTGAATCACGAACGCGCTTCCGCCCGTCGCTTGCGACACTTCGGAAAGTTGCTTCAGCAATTCCGGATGCGTCACCGCCTCCCCCTGCGCGATCGTGTACACCGGCACTCCCGCGCCCTTGGCGCGCTGGATCGCAGCCTGCGACGTCAGCGTGCTGGTGTTGTCGTCGCCGTCGGTGAACACGATGATCACCTTCTTTCCCGTGCGGCCCGCCAGGTCGCGATTCACGCGAACCAGCGCGTCGTAAAGCGCGGTCTCGCCGAACGGCGCGGTCCCCAGAATCGCGCGCTTCGCTGCGCCCTTTTCTTTGGTGAACGGCTGCAGCTCGCTGACGGCGTTGTTAAAGCTGTAGACTGCCACTGAATCCTCAGCGCGCAGTTCCGAAACCAGTTTCAACGCGGCGTTCTTCAGCGACGGAAGCGCCGCATCCATGCTGGCCGTCGTATCCAGCAGCAGCGCGACCGAAACCTCCGCCGAGCGCGATTCGAACCCGACAATCGGCTGCGTCCTGCCCTGCTCGCTGACGCCGAATTGCTCCGCCTTCAAATCGTCGACGTAGCGCCCGCGCGAATCCGTGATGGTCGCGTACACCTCCACCAGCCGCCCCGAGGCTCGAAAGACAGAGTCCGCCTCGACCGGCTCGGCGTCGGCGATCGCCGTTGCGGGCGCGGATTCTCCCTGCGGCGCCGCGGCCTCACTCTCCACGATAGGACGCCCGCGCGCGAGTTTCGCCGCGACCTCGTCGAATCCCGCAAAGCCGCCGCTGAAGTGCGAACCCGGCCCCTGGTTCGATCGCGCCAAAGCCGCCGCTGCGAACAGCGTATCTCCCGTCGCAAAGCGATGCTTGGCGAGCAGCCCGGGATCCGCGTTCACCAGCAGGCCGTCCGGATCGAGCGTCGCTGCATACACGATCCCGCTCAGCGCCGCCGCCGCTTTCGTCGAATCCCCCAGCCGCGGGACGTTCAGCGTCGACAGGAGCCGCTCAAACCCCGCGCGGCGTTGCGATGGGAGCCGCAGCAAATCGGCGCCGCCCCATTCGCGCGTCAGCGCAATCGCTTTCGACGCATGATCGGCGGAAGCGAGCGAATCGCACGTGCGCCGGAACGCGCGCGCCGCCGACGCCGCATCGAGCGCCCCGGCCTTCGATCCGCGCGCGATCATTTCCACCAGTGCGCTCCATTCGCCCAGCGCCGCATTGCGCTCCTCCGCGTTCAGCTTCGCGGCAAATTGCGTGAACCGCGCGAGCGATTCCAGTTCGTCGCCGCCGATCCCCGTCATTTGCTCGAAGTAAGGCAGCAGCGGCTCCCATTGCGCGTCGAATTGCGCCAATAACTCCGCCGATTTCGCGTCCAGCGGACGCCCGCGACGCTGCTCCCACCGCGCCGCATGCAGCATCGCGCGCAGCGCCGGCATTTTGAGGATCGCCTGGTCGTCGGCGCCTTTTTCGGAAGTCCATGCCGCGCGGCCGCCCGGGAAATGCACCGATCCATCGCCGTCCAGCGGCAGATCCCGAAAGAAATCGCCGCGCCAGCGCTGGTCCTTGACGATCATGCTCCAATGCGGTTCGCCCGAATCGCGATACCACGCGTAGAATCGCTCCGCGCGCTGCGGCGTCGACGTGAAGTAGCGCTGATGCGCGGCATCGGCCTGCGACAGCGCGTAATAGAACGCGGCGAGTGCCCCTTCATCGCGCTCCAGAATCGCGCGGAAAAACGCCGCCGGCTTCTTCGGACTCACACCCGCCAGCTTTTGCCACGTTTCTTCCGATCCCGGCGCGGCCGCCGCGTCGCCCGAAAGACTCAATGCCTGACCGTAGCGCCACAACGGATCGGCCATCGTTTCCACCAGCCGCGCCAGTCCGATCCCCGAAATGAGCAACGCCGACGCTTCTTCGCTCATCGCGCTCAATCCGGCGCAGGTCCGCGCCAGCCGGTAATCGCGCGCGAACGCCGCGGCGACTCCGCCCTGATACGAGGCGAAATCCTTCACCGCCCGTCCCCATGCGTCGCCCCCGGCCAGCCGCGCGTTCTCCGATGGAATCTCGATGACGAACGGGCGCCCCTGCTCCAGCGCCTCCTGCATCGCAATCGGATCCACGCCGAACGCCGCCAGAAAATCCTGGCGCGGGCCGTCCGCCGGCGCATCGCCGATCTCCACGCCGTCCTTGGTCGCTTTCCATCCGAACAGGTTGAGCAGATGCTCCGTCGCCTTGCGATGCTCCTCGTCGAGCGACAACGTGATCAAGATCCTGTCATCGCGCCGATCTCCGGAGCGCGACAATTCCAGCATCGTCGCCAGATATGCGTTCAGGTGCTGCTGATACGCCGGGTATCCGCTGGCGAGCCCCGGTGTGCTCTCCCGCACCAGCGTCTGGCAATATTCGCCGAAAAAATTCGCCGGCGAGTTCGGCGCGGGACTATGCGCGATCGCGGCCAGCGCCTTCATTCCGCCCGGCACCCACACATCGCCCGCCAGCGCCGGCTGCAGTCGAGCCACCACCTGCTTCATCTCCGCATCGATTTCATCCGCGGACCCGCTGCCCAGATGCTCCAGCCGGTCGCGCACGAATCCCGTATCCGAGGCCCGCGGAGCGATCGCCAGATACTGCTCGAAGTGCTGCTTCGCCGCGGCCGAATTCTTGCGCACTTCAAGGATCAGACCCAAAATATAATGCGCGCGCGGAAAATCCTGGTGGCGATCCTCGCGCAGGCACTCCTCCGCGCTCGCTTGCGCGTTCTCCAGGTCGCGCAAATAATATTGCGCCACCGCCCGCTGGATGTAAGCCTCCGGATAGCGTTTGCGTGTGTCGGCCGCGATCAGCGCAGAAGACGACTTGAGCGCGCTTCCCCAATCCCCTGCGTTGAGTTGCAGTCTTCCCAGCAGGATCCACGCCGCCAGCAGCTTGGGATTCAGTTCCAGCGCGCGCTGCTGGGCCTCGCGCGCGCGATCCAGATCGCCCAGGTTCTGCGCCACCGCGCCCAACGCATGCCAGCCCAGCGCGAACTTCGGATCGATCTTCACCGCCAGCCGAAGCTGCGAATCGGCCAGTTTCCAATCCTGAGCGTCCGCCGCGCGCGCCGCTCGCTCCCACGCCCGCGACGCGTCGCGAGGAACTTTTGTCTGCGAAAACAGGTCGAGCTCGACGTGCTCGCTCCGGCTCAGCAATTGGATGGTCGGCAGGTTCGGATCGCTGTACCACTTCCAACCTGTCAGATCGACGCTGGTCGAATAATATCCCGACAAAGATGCGCGCAGCGAACAGACGCGAGCCAGCCAATCCAGCGAAACTCCGTCCAGGCTGACATGCAGATCGTACTCGCCCTTCGCATTCGTGATCGCTTCCCGGATCTCGCTGAGATCGTCCACGCAAACCCGCTCGATCGTCACCGGCTTTTTCGGAACCGACCCGTCCTGCATCGTGACCTTGCCGTGGACCACCACTTGAGTGGCGAATCCCGGCAGCGCCGCGCAGACAAGTATCCCGATGCACCCCTTCAGCACCCTGCCATCTTATCGTTTATTTGACAAATCGGTAGTAACGCCCCATCCAGTACGCGTGCAGATAATCCGCCGCGCCGGTTTCGTCCTCGCGCCAGAACTTGGCTTCCGACCAGCGCCCGTTTTCAAAACGGTACACGCCGCCCGGCCCACCCGCGAAGCTTCCGATCTTCCACGTCGCCACAGGAATGCGCCACCCGTCGAACTGCACCGGCAGATCGGAGTCCGTAGCCGCAAACGCCGGCTTATCCTCCGACCCTCGCCAAGACATGCCGCCGTCGCGCGAAACATAAATACCGCGATCCGTTTCGGCGTAGATGACAAAGGTCCGCTCCTTCGACGCCGCCAGATGCAGCACCTTCGCGCCCACGAGGCCGAAGCTCACGTCGATCCACGTCTTCATTCCGTCGCGCGACATGTACGCGTGCCCGGTCGCGTCGCTGAACCAGGAGACCAAAGGATCATCGCACGCAAACTGAATCGACGTTACCGCCGGCTTCAGCCATCCATC
This sequence comes from Terriglobia bacterium, assembly GCA_020073325.1. GTDB lineage: Bacteria > Acidobacteriota > Terriglobia > Bryobacterales > Bryobacteraceae > Palsa-187. Next base: position 7,295 of record JAIQFJ010000165.1, read on the forward strand.
GGTCGCGTAAGGATTTCCTTTCCACGCATATTCGTTATCGAGCGGACGCTGATCGATCGGCACCGGCTTCACCGCCTGCTTCGCGCCGCCCCGATCCGGAAACGGACTCATCTCGATGTCCTTGCGAATCGATCCCATCACCGGCCGCAGCACACGATCCGTCGGATACCGCCGCAGCGTCTCCACCGAAAGCGCCAGCGATTCGTCGCCGTGCTCCAATTTCGGAGCCAGCGCGAGCGTCATAAAGGTGTACAGCGGGTTTCCTTCCATCCAGTTCAGATCCCACAACTCGCCGAGCCACCGCCGGTAAATCGCCAGCAGCTTCGGATCTTTCTCATAAACGATCGCGTTGAACAGCGCCTCGTACGACTGCCCTTCGCTCGAATGATTCACGCGCGCAATTCGTTCCGGCGAATACGGACGCGTATCGCGCGCAGGCTCGGGATTGTCCGCGAACCGCGCGGTCAGCTTCTTATATTCGTCGATGTATCGCTGCTTCCCCGTGATGTGGTGCGCGATCAGCAGATCCGGCAGCGCCATCAACGACGCGCGCAGCGCCGGATGCCACTCCGGCTTCGTGATGTAGCGCGTAATCTCCGAATCGCCGCCGTCCTGATAATATTTGTCGCGCGACGGATCGGGATCGATCCCGACGTGCCCATACTGTGTGACGTGTCCGTTTAGATCGATGATGCGGAAGTGATTATCGAGCAGATGCGTCATCAGCCTGTCGACATCGTAGGCGATCATTTTCTTCTGCGCCGCATCCGCCGCCAGATCGTAATAGATCGCGTAGCCGTACAGCACCGCGTTGAAATTATCGACGCTGACGTCGGAATAGAAACGATAGTCCGCGTACTTGCCTTGCCCCTGATGCCAGTGCTTCGAATCCGCGCCGCCGCGCTCGAATCCCTCCACCGGCCCGTGACCTTTGATATACCCGCGCGCGAGCAGCCCAGGCTTCCCGGTCACTTCCTGCAATCGCCGCAAGCCCATGAGAAGATCGCCGCCATGTTTGCGAACCGCGGGATCTCTCGTGACTGCGTACTGATACGCGACGCCGGCAAGATACCGCCCGGTCCACACACCGGCGTGAATCACGTTGCCCGGATCGTCGACCGTATGCACCACAGGCGCGCCCGCCGGCACGATCGAAACGTATAGTCCGTCGACCAGATGCTTGTCGATCAGGTTGCGCTCGAGAAGCTTCTCCTTGTCCTCCATCGACTGAGCGGCGAGAAGCGTAGTAGCAAGAAAGAAGATTGCGAATTTCATCGGCGCTGGCCGCTCCCTCTGGTCGCGGTTCACTCAGCTTAACTGAACCGCGACCGCAGGGAGCGGCGAATGCTGATCCAGTACACCAACCCGGCCACCACCCACACCGCGCCCGCGAGCTTCGCCTGCCACCGCAGGCTCGCCCAGATATAAAGACAAACCGCCAGCGCGAGCAACGGCATCACCGCGTCGATCCACCGTCTGTCTTGCTTCTTCAAGAAGTCGCGCTGAAAGCAAGCCGCGTTGACCCCGCTAAATGCCAGAAACGCCCCGAAGTTCAATAACTCCGCCCCGAGCTGATACGTCATCGCCCAAGCCCCCGCCAGCGCGATCGCCCCGCACAGAATCACATTGCGCGACGGAATCGCCGTCGACGGATGGACATACCCGAACCATCGCGGCAGCGCGTTATCGCGGCCCATTCCGTACATCACGCGAGCCGCCCCGAGCTGCGCCCCCATCCCCGACCCGGCGTTCGCCACCAGCAGCGTCGCATTGATCACGTTGAACAGCAGCAGCCCGCCCGCGCGCCCCGCGACATACACGTACGCCGTATCCACGTCCGGATATTTCGAAAAATCCGGCCACACAAGCTGTCCCGCATAAACCTCGATCGCTGCCAGCACGCCGGTGATCAGGCACACCAGCACCGTCGCGCGCAGAATATTCTTCTCCGCATCGATTGTCTCTTCTGAAAGTGTCGAGATGTTGTCAAATCCGATATAAGTCAGTGCCGCCAGCGCCGTTCCCGTTGAAACCGCCGTCCACGAAAACGTCGCGGGATCGTAAAACGGCTTCAGAAAATCATGCGGCCCCGTCGCGAAAACATATTTCGCCATCGACCCGAGCGTCCACGCCACCACCGCCGACATCGCAATCGCCAACCACGTATTCGTCCGCGACGACGCCTCGATCGCCCGCAGATTGAGCAGCGTGAACACGACTGCGAAAATAATCTTCCACGCCCCCGCCGGAATCGCCGGAAAAAAGTTCACCGCCGCCGCGCTGCACCACACGATGCAGATCAGCGGATTGATGATGTAGTCGAGCAGGATCGCCCAGCCGGCGACGAATCCTGCGGTCGGCCCGAACTCGCCGCGAATATACGCATACGACGACCCCGCGCTCGGATAGACGCGCGCCATTTTTCCATAACTGACCGCCGTGAGCGCCATCCCGACCATCGCGAGCAGCACCGTCGTCACGACATGCCCGCGCGCTTCCTGCGAAGCGACGCCAAACAGCGGCATCGGCGCGGTGGGCTGGATCATGACGATGCCGTAGAAGATCAGGTCGCGGAGACGGAGGACGCGGCGAAGCTCGGTTTTCATCGGTTCCAGCAAGCAATATTGGAGGCGGCCGACTCACCGGCAGCATTCACTGCGCGGACACGATAGCAGTTGTCATATTTGTCAGTGCCTGACCCGAAAATTTTAGTGCTGGTCCCGTCCATCGGCTCCCAGCGCTCCCATTTGCCGGTCTCAAGGCGGCGTTCCAAGATCGCCTTTGCTGCGCCATGCATTTCCCAACGCAGTTCAGGAGTTATGCTCGCCCCAGTAACCTTCAACCCACTCGGCGCCTCCGGCAACACCGGCCAATCAAAATAACTCGCATCCGCGATCGCCATCACGCGATCCCGCAGCGGCAGCGCATCCAGCGACGTCAGCGGCGTAATATCCCCCGACACCACATCGATCAGCACCGGCTTCTGAATCCCTGCGTTCTTCAACTTCAGGTTCACCGTCAGCGGCGCGAACGCGCCTCCCGGATTGCTGTGCGCCGCGACCCAATACGCGACAATCGCCTTCCCGTTCTTGTTCCGAAACCCGTAACGCAGAAACTCCGCACGACCCTGTCTCCGCAGCGGAGGCACATTCGACGCCTCAATCTCAATCGACGTATCCAGCTTCGTATCCGCAAACAACGCGTTCGTATTCTGAAACGCGTAATACACCGGACGCGGCGTGAAATCGTCCGGCAATTCGCGACGCCCGTGGATGAAACCGAAATCGTCATACTCGTTTCCATCCACGCCCGCCGTCAGCAGCCACACGAAGGTCTTCACTCCCTGCGCATGGTTGTACAAAATTCCGCGCGGGATATATTTCGCCTGCACCGACTCATCCGATCCCTTCCACGACGGAATCGAATTGAACTCGTCGTCCCAAAATTCGATGTCCTTGCGAATCCCCGGATATGACCGCACCAGCGCCCGCAACTTCGCAGGCGACTCGACGCCGTACGCGCCCGCATCCATCGACTCCGGATGCATGTTCTGCCCATAGCCGGGATACGTGTGATACGCGAATACGTCAATCTGCGATGCACACTTGCATGCATCGAGCGCGCGCTTGGCGAAATCGCTCACAGGGTCCGCCTGACCGCCGTAAATCACCTTCGCCGACGGATCCGCCGCATGCACCGCCGGCGCGAACGACGCGAGAAGTTTTCCGTAATCCTCAGGATTCGCATAATTCCAATACCCGATGTCCTGCTCATTCCACAGCGCGTAGTAATGAATCCGGCCCTTGAAGTGACCGACCATCCACGTCACATAGCGAAGAAACGCCGCGATCTCCTCGGGCGACTTCGGCGCCCAAAACACCGACTCAATGCTGCGATCGTCATTGTGAAACGACCCCGGCTTCGGCCGAATCGAATCTGGTTTCTTCCCTCCCGGCCCCGTGTACATCGGATTCCCGTACATCAACTGCACCTGCACCTTCACGCCGTTGTCGAGCAGCGAATCGACATAATCGTCCACCTCCGGTTTCACCGCGAACACCCCGCGCTTCTGCTCCACCCAATCCCAACTTGTATAATCCGAGCTGTTCTCGTACTGCCCGATGCGAATCCACGAAACGCCTGCGTCGAACATGCGCGTCCACCACCAGCGGTCCCATGGCAGATACGGCTCGCGCGGCAGGTCGGAGTTGATGCCGAATCCATTTTCGATTTGCGACGACCGCTTCGGCGGCACCTTGGCCGGCTGCGCAAAGAGGGTGCCCGCGACAAGCAACACGAAGATCCACAGCATCTCTGGAGTATATGAGATGCACCGTGGGGCCGGTAGTCATACCGGCAAGCCGGTTGTCAAACCGGCTGGTCTTATCTTCTCGGTCAAACAATACTCGACCTAAAAATCAAGAACCCTCACCCGCCGTCCCAGATGCTACCTTGCCCGCACGCCTCAGTTACGATAAACGAAATGACGCCCGACGAACGCCAATACGCCGCCGCGTATCTCGAACGCACGAAGTCCGTGCTGCTCGAAGCGACCGCGAATCTCACCGAATCGCAGTGGTTCTTTAAACCCACCCCGGCCGACTGGAGCCCCGCCGAGTGCGTCGAGCACCTCGCGATCACCGAAGGCTTCATCGTCGGCACGATTCGCAAACTTGCGGACAACGCACCCGACGCGCCCGACGTCCTCGCCTCGTGCGCCGGCAAGGAAGCGCTCATCGAGAAACGCGTCCCCCGGCGAGGTTTCAAGGCCCAGGCCCCCGAGCAGGCGCGCCCACGCGGGCAGTTCGCGACTCACGGCGAGGTGATCCAGTGCTTCCTCGCGACCCGTGACGCCAGCATCGACTACGCGCGCACCACCGCCCACCCGATTCGCGAACACACGTTTCCGCACTTCGTCTTCGGACCGCTCGACGGCTATCAGTGGCTGATCTTTTGCGCCGCCCACACCGAGCGGCACCTGGCGCAGTTGCTCGAAGCGATAGAGGCCGAAGGCCGGTCCAAGCTATAGAGGCCGAAGGCCGGTCCAAGCGATAGAGGCCGAAGGCCGGTCCAAACTATAGAGGCCGAGGGCCGATCTCGCCCATCGGCAGCCGCGCTTTGACCAGCAGCGCGATTTTTTCCCACGCCGGCACGCGAATCCGCCGCTCCAGCACGTCGTAATCTGACGCGACGATCCGGTCGAGCAGCCGCGCATAAATCCCGATCAGCGCCCGTAGCGATGCACGGCTCGGCGCGTCGATCATCGCCACCAGCGGCGCCGACTGGAAATAGTAGTCGCGCGCGCGCCGCGCTTCGAACTCCATCATGGCCAGAAAATCCGTGTGCGGCTCGAACGTCTGGGCCGAAACTCCGAAGCGTTTGAAATCCTCCGCCGGCAGATAGACGCGCCCTTTTCCCGAATCCTCGCGCACGTCGCGCAGAATATTGGTGAGCTGAAACGCGACCCCGCATTTTTCGGCCAGCTTCAGCGCTTTTTCGCCTTCGAATCCGAAAATGTGAATGACCGTCAGGCCCACCACGCTTGCCACGTGGTAGCAGTAATCGTACAGCTCCTCGAACGTCTGCACGCGGCGCGGCTCCAGGTCGGAGCTGACGCCTTCGATCATGTCGTAAAAATACTGGTGCGGAATTTTGTAGCGATGGACCGCGTCGACAAACGCCGGCCACAAAGCATGATCCGGCGGAACGCCTGCCAGCGCCGATTCCAGATCTTCCGCCCACCGGCCGATCGCCGCCGCGCGGTCGGCGATGCCTTCGTCGTCGCTCAAATCGTCGCAGTAGCGCATGAACGCGTAAATCGCGCACATCGCGCGCCGCTGCGGCTTCGACAACAACAAAAAGGAGTAATAAAAATTCTTGGCTTCTTTTCGCGCGACCGCCGCGCACCACGTGTACGAGGCCTCGACGTTCATGCCGCCCGTGAAAACGCGCGACGCGAAATCGCGCCCAGCAGCAGCACGACGCGTTCCGTCTTCGAAACCACCGGACGCGCCGCGAGCACGTT
>JAIQFJ010000166.1 GCA_020073325.1 Terriglobia bacterium
AATAATTTCAAAAGGTTTCGCGCGTCGTGCCGCTTCGAGACACGACCGCAGAGTCGCCGCAGCGTTATATGCGGGCACGATCACCGTCACGTGATTCGTGCATTCAGGACTCACAGTCGGCCTCCGACTAAAAAAACGTAACTTCGTTACAGTTTAACGCAACATATTCGGGTTTTTTCAAGAATCTATTTCCTGTTCGCTCAAGAAGATACAGCTTTCGAGATCACACGGCGGCGCAAGGCAACCCAGCTCGCGACGAAGTAAACGGTCTCCGACAGCACCGTAGAGTAGGCGCAGCCAAGCGCCCCGAAATGCGGAATCAGGGCGAAATCGACCACCGCGTTGGTGACCACCGCGCCCTGCACGTTCCACGAATCAGCGCGCTCCAGCCGGAACGCGTACAGCACCTGGCGCAGGACGCATCGCACGCCTTGCGGAATCAGCGTCCAGACCAGCACGCGCAGCAGCGGAGTTCCTTCGAGAAACGGCGCGCCGAAAAGCAGCCGCAAGACCAGCGGCGCCTGCCAGAACAGGATCGCCGCGGCCGCCGTCATCGCCGCAAACGTCGCCCAGGAGAGCATTCGCACGTTCCCGCGAATCCTGCCGTAGTCGGGCCAGGCGGCGGCGTATTGCGGCAGGATCGTGTTCTGTAACACGGCCAGCAGCGGCGCGAAGAACGTCAGCGGGCGATAGGCGGAGACGTACAGCCCGATCTGGTCCTGGCGCCCGAGCATCGCCAGAGCGAGGACGTCGAAATTCGTCATCATGGTGCCCATCACCAGGCTGATCGCCACCGGACGAGCCTCACGCAGAAGGTCGCGCTGGAATCTGCCGTCCCAGGCGAGCTTCATCTCGCCCGCGTGCCGGCGCGCCTTCCAGTAGCAGTAGGCGGCGCCCGCGGATTCGCCCAGAGCCGCGCCCGCCGCGGCGATCACCGCTCCATGCGGCGCGAAAACCACCACTGCCAGAAAAATCCCCTGCGACACCGCGCCCGAAATCGCCAAAGGACGCACGTCGCCCGCCGCCAGCAGCAGCCAGCGAGGCGTCAGTGCGATCGGAAAATAGCTCAACGACAGGACCAGCAGCACCTCGCCGACATACTTCCCGGTCAGCGCATAAATTCCCGCCCCGAGGACCAGAATCGCGGCCGTGGCGAGCCGCAGAGTGAAAATGCGGCCCGTCGCCGTCCGCGCGTCGATCGTCTTCTGATGCATGCCGCGGATCGCGATGGGGTCGATCCCCAGCATGATGCACAACTGCCCGTAGGAAGCGATCGCGGCAGCCAGTCCGTAAACGCCGACGCCGTCCTTGCCCAGATGGCGCGTCAGAATCACCATTCCGAGCGCCTGTAGCGCGCGGGCGGCGAATTCTCCGGTCAACAGATTGAGGAAGTTCTTGAACAAATGGGATCCGCCGGCCTCAAGGGACCTGATAAATGGTGAAGTATTCGTCGCGATAAATTCGCGCCGGCGCCGGCGCCGCGCCTGGGGTCAGCGCACCGACCGACGCGCTCAGCGGCCCGCGCGTTGGCAGGATGATGTATCGCGGCCGGTATTCGTCGATCTCCCGCGCCAGGTTCGCCGGATCGCACGCGCCCGTCGAGCAGCGAACGCAATGGAACTGGAGCGGATTCGGCGCGTACTCCCGCGAGCAATTCTCGATGGAAAAAGTCGCGCTGCCCGGCGCCGCAACCTTTTGCAGATATTCGAGCGAGCGGTAGTGGTCGAGGATCGATTCGAGATAGGTCCGCTCGTCGATTCTGTGCGCCAGCAGCGCAAGCTGCGGCCGGTTGATCTCGATCACCATCATGCCCAGCAACGCAACGATCAGACAATAGATTTCGGTTGCGACCACGGAGAATCGCTTCAGCATCCCGATCCACGAGCCGCCGCCTGCGTAGAACCGAAACGCCCCCTGTGCGCAGAAGATCGCGGCGACCGCGAACAGGACCATGGCATAGCGAACGATGCTGAGAATCGCGGCCCAATAAATGAAATAGATCAGCGCGAACACGACGCATGCCATCACCGCCGGCCTGCGCCATTGGCGCATGGCGCACAGCGCCAGCGGGAAAAACGCAAACAGGACGATCCCGGCCGGGCTCGGCAGGAAGGACTCGAACGTGGGCTCGCCATGGAAGACGATCGTCCAGGGGAGAGTGGCGAATCGAGCGACTTTTTCGAGCAATGAAGCCCCGTGCTCCGCGACCGCGCCGTCGTAGGTATTCCGCGGCGTCTGCGGATACGCGGGATTGCCCGTCAGCACGTACGTCCGGATCGTCCAGAAGCTGCAGGTCAGCACGACCACCAGCGCGACCACCGCCGCCGCCCTCCATCGCCGCGGTTGTTTCCAGATCGCGTAACCGGTGAAGAGCGCCAGCGGAATCCCGCCGAACAGAGCAACGTGTTTGATGCCGAACGACTGCGCCAGGAAGAACGCGCCCGCGATGATCCACTCGAACCGCTTCACGGCCAGCCATCGAAGAAAAGCGTAGAGCGCCAGCGCCTGGAAAAACGACATCGGCATGTCGTTCTTGATGACGCTTCCGCTCCAGTGCAGGAACGGAAACGTCGCGGTCCAGAGCGTCGCGGTAACGGCCACGGCGTCGTCCGCGAAGCACTCGCGTGCCAGACAGAACACGCTGATCAGAAACATCGCGAAAAACAAGACCGAGATCGCCCGCACGCCGGCCTGACCCGCCAGGCTGTAGCCGATGGTCCACAAAATCTCCGATCCCTGCGGGAAATACGAATAGTCGATCTGTTTGATGACGCCGATGGAATGCGACGACGCGTAGTGCGCCACCGAAGGCAAATGCACGTCGAGCGCGTCGAAGGACGTGCTGGGCGTCAAGGCCGCGATCAGCGTGAGCGCCAGCGCCAGGAATGCGAAGATCATCCCGGCGCCGATCAGCGGGTGCCGCAGCTCCGCCGCCCCGGACCACGAGCCGTCGAGCGCGCGCAGATCGGAAACCGCGGCAATCGTATCCCGGTACGGCAGAACGATCAAAGCGGCAAGAATCCCCAGAAAGACGCCCGGATAGAAAAGGCGCATCTCGCCGATCACGAAGAAAGCGGGGATCATCGCGCCGGCCCCGAGCCCGAAGCGCACCAGGACGCGATCGAGCGGGCCGGGCGGCGCCAGCTTGGCCATGCGCGCGATGAAACCGCCCGCTGATGAAGCTGCGAAGAACAGCAGCGCACAAACCAACGTCGCCCGCGGCTGGTAGCACAGGAGCACGACGAGGGCGAAAATCCCCATCGCGAGAAGCTCGAATCGCCACAGCAGTTTTCGGCGGAGTAATGCGTAGAGGACCGCTCCTGCCGCCAGAGCCGCGAGGAAAAACGGCGCGATCCGATAAAATTCGGGGCCGCGCGTCTTGTAGTATTCGACATGCCACAACAGGAGCCGCGGCGTGAGCACGGCGACACACGCCACCCAGGCATACCAGGCGACCTGCGTCAGACCCCGCGTTGGCTTGGTCGATCCGGGCGCCGGCATAGAGAGATCAGTCGGCATGGTAAACGCTGAAGAACGGGTCGTGATGGATGCGAGTCCAGGGACGGCGATGCAGTTCGATCACCGCCTCGGGCGGCGCGTTCTGCTCGGGGACAATCAGGTAGCGCGGATCGAACTTCTTGAGACCGTCGTCCACCGCCTTTGCGTCGCAACCGTCCGGCGCGCAGAGAAGGCACTGGTAGCGCAAGGGCTCCGGCGCGTAGGCGCGCGAGCAATTGTCGATTCCTAAAATCGATTCGCCCGGCCTCACGACGCGCTTCAAATCTTCCAGCGAGGCGTAGGTGCGCAGCGCGGCGCGCAGATAGCCCGGCCGGTCAAGCCGTCCCGCGAAATAGTTGAATTGCGGCCCGTTCACCTCGATGATCATCGTCCCCAGCGCCGCGATCAGCAGACAGTACACCTCGACGGCAACGATCGAGAGACGAATGGGGCGGCTCGACGCGGAGTCATAAAATCGGGCGGCGCCCTGCGCGAGCAGCATGGCGGCAATCGCGAACGGGACGATCGCATAACGCAACGTGCCGAGCATCGCCGCCCAGTAGCCGCAGTAGATCAGCACAAACGCAACGCAGGTGAGAATTCCCGGATTCCGCCATTTTGGAGATGCGAAGAAAAGCAGTGGGAAAAAAGCGAACAGGATAATTCCGGATGGATTCGGGAGCGGCGATTCAAACACCCGCCCACCATCGAAAATGATCTTCCAGGGAAGTGTGACGTATCGCAGCAGTTTGAAGGCCGCCGAATAATGATGCGCTCCGATGGCTCCGTTGACCACGCGATCCGCCACCTCCGGATAAACAGGATTGCCTGTCAGGACATACGTGCGCACCGTCCAGAATGTGCCGAAGCAAAGGAATACGGCGATCACCGCCAGCGTCGCGTTCCAGCGTCGCGGCTGCTTCCAGACGGCGAAGGCGAAAAAAATCGCCAGTGGAATCGCGCCGAACAGCGCGACATACTTCACTCCGAACGATTGCGCCAGAAAAAAAGCCCCGGCGAGAATCCAGGAAAACCCTCTTTCCCGCAGCCATTTCAGAAAAGCAAGCAGCGCGAGCCCCTGGAAGAACGTCATGATCATGTCGTTCTTCATCACGCTTCCCGTCCAATGGAGGAAAGGCAGGGTCGCCGCCCAGATGGTCCCCGCGAGGGCCGCCGCGCGCCCGGAGGCGCATTCGCGAGCCAGCCGGAAGACCACCAGCAGGAACAGCACAAAAAACATCGCGGACTCGACTTGCGTTCCAGGCCCGCCGGCCAGCGCATACGCAGCGGTCCACAAGGTTTCCCCGCCCTGCGGATAGTATGAATATTCGATCTCGGGAAAGGGCGCGATCGAACGTGTCTCCACGTAGTGCTCGACCGAGGGCAGGTGCATCTGCAGCGTATCGAAGTTGATCGGCGGCGAAAGCGCGGTCATCAACGTACAGATCATCGCGACGAACCCGAATGCCACTGCGACGCCGGCGATCGGGTGGCGCACTTCGCCGGCACTTTTCCAGATCTCATGGAGCGCGAGCAAGTCGCGAAGCGCGCCGCGCATCCCCAGCGCGGCAAGAATCAGGAGAATTGTCAGGATCACGCCGGGATACAGCAGGCGAAATTCACCCAGGACAAAACAGAGCGGAATGAGCAACCCGAAGCCGAAGCCGCATCGGATGAGAATTCGATTCAAGGGTCCGGAGAGGTTCAATCGCAGCGCGTCGCCCGCCCACGCTCCCAACGCGTAGGCCGCAAAGAAGAGCGCCAGCGACACCAGAAACGCGCGCGGTTCGTAAAACAGGCTTGCCGCCGAGGCCAGCGTTGCGAACGCCAACGGCTCGAATCGCCAAACCGCTTTGCGCCGGAGCCACGCGTACAGGAAAACACTCAATGCAAGCACGGGAACGAATCCGAGCGCGATTTTGTAAAATTGCGGCCCCGGACTTTTGAAATACTCGACGTGCCAGACCAGGATTTTTCCCGTCAGAGCCGCCACCACGGCAACCCAGGCGAGCCACAACCAGCGCGTCATCGGCGTGGCCTCGACAACGCGCCGGCCGATTCTCCCGCCGCCTGAACGATGCCCAAGAGAAAGATCGCCGGGGCACAAGCGAGGAATCGTCCAATGTAACGGCGCTTTCCGCACACCGCGGATGCGACTCGAAAGAGAACCACGAAGGGGAGCAGCGGAGCGACAAGTAACTTACGCGCGCCGCCGTCGCTTCCGATTTTGCGCGACAGCCAGAATCGTTCCCGGATATATTCAGAAAACCCGGGCGCCGACGCGAACTCCACCTCGAGCGCGCGGCCAATCTGAAAGTTCACTCCGGCCTGCATCAGGCGCGCGTGAAAACTCAGGTCGGTATCGGACGCCGCAGGCTGCCATCGCCCTAAGACCGACGCGCTGTACAGGACGTTTCCACCCGGCGCCTGTTTCGGCTCGAGTGCGGGTCCGTCCGTCACCGGCGGCGCGACGTGCGCGTATTCACTGAGATATACGCACCAACCCCAGTAATTCAGGCTCGCCGCGGGCGCAATGCATCCCGCCGCGGCTTCCGCGTCCACTTCCGCAATCTCCTTCAGCCAGCGCGGCGTCGCTTGATAGCGATCGCCCAGGACCGCGACACGTTCGCCCGAAGCCTGCATGATGCCCCGCCAGCGGAGCTGAAAAACGGAATCGGGATCGCCGCGCAGCACGAGGATTTCGAGGTCCTGATTTTCCGCCGCGCGGCGAAGCAGGCCGGTGCAGCGCTCCACCGCGCGATCGCCGCTCACACCGGCGATCACGATCGACACCCTCAAGACGCGCCTCGCATTCTTTCCGGCGCCGCGGATCGCATCACCTGGTCGCGAGCCTCGGCCACCGCGAGAATTTCCGAGGCTCCAACGGGCGCCGCGCGGCGATTCAGAACAGCTTCGTAAAATTCCTCGATCAGCGTTCGCAGCCCGGGATAAGCAAATTCGCGGGCCGCCAGCCGCTGCGTCAGATTCGATGCCGCCACGGCGAACTCCGCCGCAGACTTGCGGAACGGCCTCGCGATCTTCGACCCCTTCGACACCGATGCCGTATCGATCGCCGCGAATCCGTGAAAAAGGTCCAGTTCGACCATCCCGCCTTCCGTCGCCACTCGCAGCGTCGCCTCGGTGGGGCGCGCGTGCATGCTGATCAGGATGGCGATGGAAGTCGCACCGCCCGCTCCGAAAATCCGCCACTCGCCTTCGAGCGGCCTGTGCGCCGTCCAATCGATCGTCTGCAGAATCCCGGGCGCGAGCCGCTCGATCAGGGATAAGGGATGCGGCAGAATCTCCGCCGCAATCTGGTCGAGGCTCGCCTTCGCATGCTCGCCGCCGGCGGAACAGAACGTGGCGTCGAAGTGCAGAATTCTCCCCATCCGCGGAATGGCGGCCTGGGCCCGTCGAAATCCGCGCTGAAAAAGAAACTGATGGACGGGCGCGATCAGGAGGCCGCGGCTCTGCGCCTGCGACATCAAATCGCGGGTGGAGGCCGCATCCGCCGCGAGCGGCTTTTCGATCAGAACATGCGCTCCGGATTCGAGCGCCGCGCGCGCGATCTCTACATGCGTGTCGAGCGGAGTGCAAACGTGCACTACGCGGGGCCGGCACTGTTCGAAAAGAGCGGAAATTTCCGCAAACTCGCGCGCGCCGGAAAATTGAGCCGCCAGCCGGTGTGCCGAATCGCGATTCCGGTCCACGACGCCGCAGATCCTGGCGCAGCAACGGCTCGCATAACGGGCATGCCAGCCGCCCATCAGACCTGCGCCGACAATCGCCGCGTTCAGAACCTCGGGCATGAAATTACGCCGCGACGATCCTCGAATCGCATGAAAAGTGAAACATCAATTCCGCTATTCTGTCATACTGCGAGCCGCGCTCGAAAGGGACGCAGTGTATACTGATCAGTCGCGACATCTCATTCCAAGGAGGCTCGCCAACATGAAACGGAGCCGATACATCGGTCTGGCCGCCGCGGCGCTGCTGTCGATTCACAGTTTCGCGCAAACGCTGACACGCGCCCAGGAGCGCGCCAAGGCCAAGGCGGAAAATGTGCCCGAAATTCCCTACGCAGCGTCGGCGAATTTCCTGAAATTGCCGGCCGGGGTCTATTTCGGAGAAACGGTCGGCGTCGCCACCAATTCGAAGGGTCACGTCTTCGTCTACACGCGAAGCTACAACACGCGGCTGTTCGAGTTCGACCAGACGGGGAAATTCGTCCGGGAAATCGGCGAGGGACTGTACGGATTCGCGTTCGCCCACGCCGTGCGCGTCGACGCCCAGGACAACATCTGGGCCGTCGACGAAGGCAGCAATATGCTGATCAAATTCAGCCCAGAGGGAAAAGTGCTGATGGTGTTGGGACACCGGCCGGAATCGGGACAGGTGCCAGTGACGGCGGGATTCGGCGTCGCGCCGCCCGCGGCTGAGCCGTACACGTTCAATCGCCAGACCGACGTCGCCTTCGACGCGCAGGGCAATATTTTCGTCGCCGACGGCTACGGCAATTCGCGCGTCGTGAAGTACGACCGCAACGGCCGCTACATCACGTCGGTGGGCTCGCACGGATCGGAACCGGGACAGCTCAATATTCCGCACACGCTCGCCGCCGACGCGAAAGGCAATGTTTATGTCGGCGATCGCACCAACAATCGCATCCAGGTTTTCGACAACGACCTGAAGCTGAAAACGATCTACGACAAAGTCGGCGCGCCGTGGGCCGTGTGCATCACGCCGGGCCCGCATCAGTATCTGTACAGCTCAAACTCAAGCCCCGACAACAATAATTCCGAAATTATGGCGGTGACCGGCGAGGTCTACAAGATGGAACTGGACGGCACGATCCTCGGCAAATTCGGAAAGCCCGGAACGCAGCCCGGCGAGTTCCGCACGATTCACGAAATGGATTGCCGCTCGGAAAACGAAATCTACACGGCTGAGATCAATCGCTGGAACGTGCAGAAGATCACTCTGCGCCCGAAGAAATAGGAGCCGCCATGAAAACCTTCTTCAGCCTGATTCTTCTTGCAACGGCGTTGCGGGCACAGGAAATCGCGTTCGACTCCGCGCCCAATTTTCTGAAGATGCCCGAGCACATCTATATGGGCGAGGCGGCCGGCGTCGCCACCAATTCCAAGGGCCATGTCTACGTCTACACGCGCACCGGTGATGCGTTCGCCACCACCGGAACTTCGCGCACGTTTTCGCACGGCGGGTCGCGGCTGTTCGAGTTCGATCAGACCGGAAAATACGTCGGCGAGATCGGGCAGAATTCGTATGGATTCCTGGTGGCGCAGTCGGTGAAAGTGGATCCGCAGGACAACATCTGGATCGTCGACAAATCGTCGAGCCTGGTGGTCAAATTCGCGCCCGATGGCCGCGTGCTGATGCCTCTGGGCCGCAAACCGGAGGCGATTTTCGTCGGAGCGCGAGGAGGCGGCATACCGGGCGGAGCGGGCGGTCGAGGTCGCGGCGGCGAAAACGCTCCGCCGCCCGGCGCGGGCTCTCCCGGCGACCTGTTCAACGGTCCCAGCGACGTCGCCTGGGACGCGCAGGGCAACATCTTCATCTCGGACGGCTTCGGCAACGCGCGCATCGCGAAGTTCGACAAGAACGGTAAATTTCTCAAATCCTGGGGATCACGCGGGCCGGAACAGGGGCAGTTCAACAATCCGCGCTCGCTCGCCATCGACGCCGAAGGAAACGTTTACGTGGCGGACGCGGGCAATCAGCGAATTCAGGTGTTCGACAACGACGGCAAATTCAAGTCGCAGATCACCGGCGTCGGTTCGCCGGCCGCGATCTGCATTTCGCCCGGCGCGCATCCATTCCTCTATGCCTCGAATTCGAATGCGCTGAATTCACTGGACCATGGGGAGATTTACAAAATGGAGCTGGATGGAAAAATCCTCGGCCAGTTCGGCCGAGCCGGTCATCTGATGAAGGAATTCGGCGCCGTGAATCAGATCGATTGCCGCCGCGCGAATGAACTGCTGGTGGGGGAATTGATGAACTGGCGGGTTCAGAAGATCACGCTGCACTAAGATTCAGCGAGGAGGCGGGCAATTATGCCCGCCCCGCGTGTCCTTTACTTCTTCGAATACTTCTTCACCGCCATCGGGCCGACCTCCGCGCCGTAGACGTTCCCGGCGGCATCCACCGCGACGCCTTCCGCCGCGCTGGTTCCACGAGCATCCACCGCAGGATCCGGAATGAACGCGATCACTTTTCCATCCTTCAGGCTGCCGATGCGAATGCCGCGCTTCCAGCCATTGTGGTTCCGCGACACCGATTCCGATTCCGAATCCGCCACGTAGAGATTGTCCTTCTTGTCGATGAAAATTCCGCTCGGCCGGCTGAACTGCTTCATCTCGGAAATATAGTTTCCGTCCTGATCGAAAACCTGGACGCGATTATTGTTGCGGTCGCCGACGTACAGGCGTCCCTTCGAATCGAACGCCAGGCAATGCGGCTGATCGAACTCGCCCGGACCGGTCCCCAGTTTGCCCCAGGCCTTGATCACTTTTCCGTCCTTATTGAATTTGAGGATCCGATTGTTCCCCGCGCCATGGCCCTGGGCAACGAAGATGTCGCCGTTGGGCGCGACGATCACATCGTTCGGAGCGAAACAGCATTCATCGGGATTCGCCGTGCCGCCCGGGGTGCCCAGCGTCATCAGCACCTTTCCATCGGGGCTGAACTTATAAACCTGGTGGCCCTTGGTCGCGCCCGGGCGAGGACCGATCGGTCCCGTCGGAGCGGCGCCTCGTCCGCGACCCGCCGCGTCGCCGCCGCGCGCTCCGCCCCGGCCCGCCGGAAGCGGCGCGTTGTCCTGATAATCCGTCACCCAGATGTTGCCCTGTTTATCGACGTAGATCCCGTGCGGCGCAATGAACATCCCCGCGCCGAAACTCTTCACGACATTTCCCGCCGGATCGAACCTCAGAATGACCGGAATATCTTTGATCTGTCCGGTTTGGCGATCCAGGCAGCTATTGGCGCCGCACCGCTCGGCGACCCAGATGTGTTTGCCGTCTTTGTCGATCTCGACGGCGCTGGTGGATCCCATCTTTCTGCCGTCGGGCAATTTCGCCCAGCCCTCGACCGTGTGATAAGGATTAGGCGCATCGTTGGTCGGGGCATCCGATTGAGCAAACGCGAGCGCGGCAGTCAGAAACAGGAATCTCAGCATTGAAACCTCCTCAATAAAGACTGCGCTATTGATCGCGATCTGTCAAACGGGAGTTTGGCCGTCGCCACTCTCTGCGGAGGTTCATTCGCCACCGAGCCTCGGGTGGCAGCAATCGCGAAAGCGTCTGCTTCCGCAAGCGGCTCAGTGCTGGACGACGTGTCCGCACCCGCTCCTTGGCAGTCGCGGCTCTTTGTCGAGATCCGTTCCCGCCGAGCCGCGAGTGACAGCGAGCGGGTTTCGAATTGCCAGAGTCGCGAACCGTTTGCCCGTGCGCGACTCGACTCTCGATGCTCATGCCCACGCGTATGCGAACGCGCAGATCAATGATCGCGATCGGTGACCAGATCCGTCACCGCGGCCAGCGCCCGCTGAAAAGACGACTCCGGAAACTCGGCAATGATCGCCCGGGCTTTTTCGGTAAACTCCTGCGCCCGCGCCTGCGCCCGCTCGATGCCGTGATGCCGGTTCAAAATGTGCAGGATCTTCACGAACGGAACCTGGTCGTAATTCCCGTCGGCGAGCACCGTCTCCACCAGCCGCCGCTCTTCGGGCTCCGCCGATTCGAGGGCATAAATCAGCGGCAGCGTGACCTTCCCTTCGCGCAGATCGTTGCCCACCGGTTTCCCCAAAATCTTTTCGCGCGACGTGAAATCCAGAATATCATCGACAAGCTGAAACGCGATGCCCAGGTTCCAGGCATACTCGCCGAGCTTCATCTCCGACGCTTCATCGGCTCCATTGGCGATCGCGCCCAGGCGCGCGCAGGCGGAAAACAGGCTGGCCGTCTTGCGATCGATCAATTCCATGTAATCGGCCTCGGTCACGCCGATCCTGCCGATCCGCTCCAGTTGCAGCAATTCGCCCTCGACCATGCGCTGCGTCAGTTCGATCAGCAGGTCGAGCACGGCGAAATTCCGTTCGCGCAGCGCGACCTGAAACGCCTGCATGTACAGCCAGTCGCCCGCCAGAACCGAGGTGTGGTTGCCCCACACTACATTGATCGACGGACGCCCGCGGCGGGTCTTCGCCATGTCGATCACATCGTCATGAACCAGCGTCGCCGTGTGGACCATCTCCACCACGGCGGCCATCCGCACCAGCGCGGGGTTCGACGCGCCAAACAGTTTTCCGCACAGCAGCACCAGCATCGGCCGCAGGCGCTTGCCGCCGCCCGATTGCAGATACTGCCCGATATAGGTGACCGCGTCGACCGAAGCGATTTCTTCCAGGCCGATTTCGCGCTCCACCTGATCGAGGTCGGTGCGCACCAGATCGAAGATTTCGAGAGCCGTGAACGACCGGCCCAGATTGCCAAATGCCATGGGGAATTACTGAGTGTATCCCAAACAGAGCTTGCGGAAATTGGACGCCGTGGTTTGCGCGACCGCTTCCAGGCTCTCCCCGCGAAGATCGGCGAGTTTACGCGCGGTCTCCACGATATAGGCCGGTTCGTTGCGCTTGCCGCGTTTGGGAACCGGCGCGAGATACGGAGCGTCGGTCTCGATCAGCAGGCGATCCGCGGGAGTGCTCTTCGCAGCGTCCTGGATATTCAGAGCCTTGGGAAACGTGACGATGCCGCCAAAGCTCAAATGAAACCCGAGTGCGAGCGCCTGCCGCGCCTCGCCGGCGCCGCCCGAAAAACAATGCATGATTCCGCCGCCGCGCCAATGTTCGCTGATCAGCGCGACCGTATCCTCCCACGCTTCGCGCGTGTGGATCACGATCGGCTTTCCGGCATCGGCGGCGATGCGCATCTGCTCGATGAAGACCGCGCGCTGCGTGTCGCGAGGCGAAAAGTCGTAGTGATAATCGAGCCCGATCTCGCCGGCGGCCACCACTTTGGGATGCTTGAGAAGCTCGGCGAGCCGCTTAAACGTCTCTGGAGTGGCTTTCGATGCATCGTGCGGATGAACGCCGACGGTTGCATAAAATGCGTCATGCTTGTCCGCCAGCCGGATGCCGGCTTCCAGATCCGGCGGACCGTCGCCGGTGCCGATCGCGACCATCGTCTCGACCCCCGCCGCAAGCGCGCGCGCGATCACTTCGTCGCGGTCGGCGTCAAAGTCTTTGGAGTCCAGGTGGCAGTGCGAATCGATCACTTCAACCGCGCCCCGATCGGCGCGTCTTCCAGGAAACTCACCAGCGACGGACTGCCGCCCTCAAGCGACGCCGCGATGATCATGCCCTGCGATTCGAGACCCTTCAGTTTCCGAGGCTGCAAATTCGCGACGATTGCCACTTTGCGCCCGACCAGTGTTTCCGGCTGGTAGGCTCCCGCGATCCCCGCGACGATGCTGCGCGGCTGCGGCTCGCCGATATCGACATGCAGATGCAGCAGCTTATCCGATCCCTTCACCACCGCCGCATCCTTCACCACGCCGACGCGCATGTCGATCTTGATGAAATCGTCGATGCTGATCTTTCCATCGCCCGACGCCGCCGTCGCCGCAGGCACCGTTTTGCCGAGCAGCGCCTGCTGCCGCGCATACTCTTCCGTTTCGAGCGCGCGCATCTTTTCGATCGACGGCTTCGCGTCCGCTCGCGGAAAAACGCCGCTGACCGCGCCAAGC
>JAIQFJ010000167.1 GCA_020073325.1 Terriglobia bacterium
TACATGCGCAGCAGCATTTCCGCCCAGTCCTGGCTTTCGGTGCCGCCCGCGCCGGGGTGAATGGTGACGATGGCGCTGCGAGCCGCGTTCTCACCCGAAAGCAGCATCTTATCTTCGAGCTTCTGCAACTGCTCGCGGAACGAACGCATGGAGTGCTCGATTTCTCCATGGACGCTCTCGCCTTCGCGGGCCAGTTCGAACAACGTGTCGAGATCCGACGTTCCACTTGTGATCGCGGCGTCCTGGTTGATCTGCTCTTCCAGGCGCTTGCGGTCCTGCATCAGCTTCTGGGATTTTTCAGGATTCGACCAGAAGTCCGGCGCGTTGGTGAGTTCTTCGATTTTGGCTAACTGAGATTTGCGGGCAGGCGCGTCAAAGATAGCTCCGCACAGCGTCAGCCTGCTGGCGGAGCGTAACGTACTCTCTTTCCAGTTCGTCGAGGGTCATTCTTTCTAAGTTTAACAGGAGGAGGTTCGCGCTAAGCCGTTATGCCGACGCTCTCCAGCAGTGCCGCGAGCTTCGCCCGGCAGGACTCCAGCGAGTAGTAGTCCAGACTGGCGCGCTGCTTCGCCACCACCTGCGCGCGCATCTCGGGATCGGCCAGCAGAATCCCCACGGCTTCCGCGATGGTCGGCCAGTGCTTGCGCGCAAACAGGACCCCTGAGTAGCGCAGCGTCTCGGGGACCGCGGCGGCTTCGTACGCGAAAATGGGAACGTCGTAGCGCATCGCCTCGATCAGCGGAACGCAGAACCCTTCGTGCTCGCTCATGCACAGCAGCGCATCGGCGATCTGGTAATAAGCGATCAGCGCGGCCTGCGACACCTGTCCCGTGAAGATCACGCCGTCGAGCCCCAGCATCTTCACCAGTCGCTGCAGACGGCGGAGATACGCCTCGGTCCCGTTCCATCCGCCGACCACGAACAGCCGGCTCTTGCGATGAATCATGCGGCGGAAATAATCGAACACCAGGATGCAATCTTCAATGCACTTGTGCGGCGCCACCTGCGCCACGCAAATCAGGTTGATCCACCCGTCGCCGCCGAAGCGCTCGAAGATCGACGCGTCCGGCTCGACTTCGTACAACGATTCAAGCGAAACATACGGCAGGATCTCCACCCGGTCGAATCCGTGCTGACGCAGTTCCTCCGCGCTGAAAGACGAATGCGCCACCGCGATATCGACACGTCCCGGAAGGGATGCGAGCTGCCGCCGCCCTTTTTCCGACGCCTCCACGAAGTTCGGATGCGTGCTCCGGAAATAATGCGCCGGCGTCACGTTGTGGTAAAAAAGCACCTTCGGTTCCGGCGACGCAAAAACCCGCTCGTGCGACGGCGACCCGTGCGAATAGTGAACGATCGTCAGCCTGCTGGTCTCCGGAACACGGCCGGACCAGCCGCGCACATGCTGCGCCGATCCTTCATCGGCAAAGTCACAGACCGCGCGCGATTCAATGCCCGATTCCCGCAACAAACCTTGTATGGCGAGGATTTCGTTCCCAATCGCATCGTGTTTGCAGATCTGTGGAGCGAATTGGTAGATAATCCGCTTGCTCAAACTTCATCTCCGTGAGCGAATTTCGGACTCCAGCAATTCCAGCCGCGCGTTGATCCCGGCAATCTCCGCCAGAATTCTGCTCTCGCTCTCGAGTTGCTGTTGATGAAGCTGGATCGACAGTTCGTAGGCGGCGCGGAACGGGCTCGCCAGGCTGGCCGCGTTCAGAACGCGTCCTATCACCGGATTCGCGATTCGGAAAAACAAGGCTTTCGCACGTCCGCCCAGCGTCATCCTGCGAGGAGGCGCGGGCCGGTCGATATTCTGGAATCGCGCCAGTTCCGGACCGAAACTCCGGCTATCGAGACGGGTGATCCGCCGGAAAAATTCGGCGACCTGCTCATAACGGCGGTCGTCCGATTCCGATTGTCTTGCCTCCGCCTGGGCGCGAGCGATCTGAAGCAGGCGCGAGGATACCTCGGACATCTCACAGCATAATATCAGAATTCCTGCGGAAATAATTTTATCAGCGCCGAATAACGATCGCGATCATCGCAGCGCAGCCGAAATTGCGCCCGCCGCGATGCCTCGATTTCCGACCGAGGTCCACTGATTCGACGATTGCTGCCACCACCACAAGTCGCCGACCGACGTCTTTCCCGCTAAATAAAGATTGCCTGAGCCGCCGGCCGCCGCCATGTCCTGCAGAATTCCTCCCACCTGCACCCAGTTCTGCCAGCCGTTTCCCGTGCCCTGCGTGAATGTGGCCTTCCAGACAACGTTGGTTGCGTCGAGAATCACCAGCGCCAGGCTGCCGTTCCCCAACGACGTGATCCGCGGCACAACGCTGGTGATCGCACCGCCGAAATACCAACCGGTCCAGGTGTTTCCCGAAACCCTCGCCACCCAGTTGGAATTGTAGAAATCCTCAATCGCGATATACATCGCGTTGTCGGTTCCGCAGGCCGCCGATGGCTTTCCTTTCACCACGCCGCCGCCGAAGATCCACCCCTGCAATCCGCTGCCGGGAATATAATGAGCGCTCCACAGCGAATTGTAGTTGTCCTTTCCGAGCAGATAAAAGGATCCGTCGCCGCACGCTGTCATCACCGGGTCGGTCGAAAAGGCGCCGGAAAGCGGCGTCCACGTCCCGAACCCTGAACCGGGTTTGTACGACACCAGCCAGTAGGAGTTGGAATTATCGCGCGACGCGATCCACCCCATACCGCTGGTATCCACCGCGATTGCCGGAACGCCCTGAATCGTCCCCCCTCCGCCTGCCCAGCCCGACCACGTTCCCGCGCCCGCGTTGTATACATTCGCCCGGATCGAATTGGAGCCGTCGCGCGCCGCCACCCATGTATTCCCGCTCATGTCTTCGGCCGACGAAGGATCGCTCGCAAACGAGCCACCCGAGTTGGACAGCGTCGAAGACGGGTAATTCGCCAGCCGTATGGATCCCGACGTGTCGCGGAAAACCGCACTTGGAACGTTCGCGATCGCGGTACGAAACCACCACGTTGCCGAGATGGTGGTCCCCGCTGAATTCTTCGCAGCCACCGTCCAGTAATACGTCTGCCCCGCGGTCAGTCCGGTGGGTGCATAACTGGTCCCGCTCAGGTTGGTGAGATATCCCGGAGAGGACGATGTTCCAAAGTACAGATCGTAGGAAGTCGCGCCCGTGGCGGCGGACCATGTCAGCGTCGGCGAAGAAACCCCAGTGAGTCCGTTCGCCGGCGTCGTCAGCGACGGCATCGACGGCGCGCCGCCTCCTCCTGCAGCCGCGGTTTGAAACGACCAGATCGCGGAAGCCTTCGTGCCGCTCGAATTGCGGGCGGCCACCTGCCAGTAATAGGTCTGTCCCGATCCCAGCCCCGACGCTCCGTAGGTGGTCCCGCTCACGTTCGCCACATACGCAGGCGAAGTCGATGTTCCCAGGTAAATATCATAAGAGGTCGCCCCTGTCGCCGCCGACCAGCTCAAAGCCGGCGCCGATGAAACCCCGCTCGCCCCATTCCCCGGCGACGCAAGCGTGGGGGTCGCCGGCAGCGCGGCCGCGGTCCCGGCAACCCGCAGCACCCATCCCGTCGCCATCCCCGGATATGCGTTTTGATACCCCGAAACAACCGGAAAATCGGCCGAACTGGTCTGTCCCGCGACGTACAAACTGGAATTGGCGTCGATCGCGATGGCATTCGCGATGTCCGATCCCGATCCGCCGTAATAAGTCGAATACACCAGCGCGGTTGCCCCCGGATTCAGTTCCGCGATGAACGCATCGTAAGCGCCGCCGAAAGTCTGCAGCGCCCCCGTCTGCGGAAAATCCACCGACGACGTGAAACCCACGGCGTAAGCGTTCCCGGAAGAATCCACCGCGATCCCCGTGACTGCGTTCGACGTCGTGCCGCCCAAATACGTGCTGTAGGAAAGCGCGTTCCCCGCGCTACTGAGCTTGGCGACGAAAGCGTCGCCGAATCCGGTGCCTGTCGTTCGGAGGACACCCGACGTCGTCGGGAAATTCACCGATCCGGTCACACCGGCGACATACGCCGCGCCGGATCCGTCCACGGCGATCGCGTTCACCTGCTCCGGCATCGACTGTCCGCCGCCGCTTCCTCCCAGGTAAGTGCTGTAAGCGATGCTCGAACCGGTGGAGGCGATCTTCGCGACAAACGCGTCCTGCCCTCCCGCCAGTGTTCGCTGAAACGCGTTCGCGACCGGAAAATTCGAAGAGTAAGTCCCGCCCGCGATGTAGACATTCCGGCTGGAATCGATCGCGATCCCGCCCGCGTGCTCGTTCGAGGAGCCGCCCAGGAAAGTGCTGAATGAAATCGCTCCGGAGGCGCCCAGCTTCGTGACAAAAGCGTCGATCTGCCCGCCGAGCGCCGATTGCACCGCGCTCAGCACGGGAAAATCGCTCGATTGCGTGTCGCCCGCGATGTAGGCCGCGCCGGTGCTGTCCACCGCGATCGACGTCCCCTGGTCCCAAGCCGACCCTCCCAGATAGGTGCTGTAAACGTACGCGCTTCCCGCCGCGTTCAGCTTCACCGCAAATCCGTCGCGCCCCCCGCCCAGCGTCGAACGAATCTGCGCCGTCAGCGGAAAATTCGTGGAGGAAGTCGATCCCGTGATATAAGCCTGACCGGAGCCGTCCACCGCGATCGCCGCTGCGCGATCGTCGCCGTTGCCGCCGATATAGGTGGCATACACCAGCGCGGTTCCCGCCGGATTCAGCTTGGCCACAAACGCGTCCACACCGCCGCGGTTCGACGCCTGGATCGCGCCCGAGATCGGAAAATTCAGCGCCTCCGTCCATCCCGCCACATAAACATTTCCCGAGGTGTCCGCCGCCACGCCCGCCACCGAGCCGATCGTGCTTCCGCCGCAAAACGTCGCATACGTGATCACCGGGTCGATGATCAGCGGAAGCGATGCGTCGTATTCTCCAATCTCGAATGTCGCTGTGTGCTCGTCTTCCAGCCGGTAGCGGCCCTCGATGGCCACGATGCCCGCGCGTGTTTCCTGATAAATGAACGGCGCGTTCTCCCGTAAATCGGAGGCGCCCGCGACCACCAGGTCTCCGTTCCGCTCGATTCGTAAACGCGCATTCGGATACTGCAGCCGGATCTGGCCCGCATCCGCCCCCGGCGCGACCACGAAATCCGCCTTCACACGATCGTCCGCCACGTGATACACGACGTCGATCCCGCGATAGAGCGACCGGTACCGCAACCCGCGATACACGGGCACCCCCGTCTTCCAGTGCGACGCATCGGCGCCGATCAGAAAATTCACCGTGCCGCTGATTCGTTCGATCGGCTCGATCACCACATGCGGATCCGCTCCCGAAAACCGCAGCGTCGTCTCGACAGCGCCGGACCGGTACACCACGCCGTCATTCCGAAAAATCGCCTTGAACCCCGGCGATTCCATAATGAAACGACTTCCCGAATCGACTCCACCAAAATTCTCGAAAAAGAACGCCGGGGCGACGTAATCCGTTTTCGCCGCGAAAACCGGCCCGGAAATCATCAGAATTGTCTTAATTAGCGCTGCCTTCAGTCTCACGATTGCATTCGAATGCAACCGTCACGCCAATTCGGGAACTACCGCGGCGCCGCTGCAATTGCACCAGCCGCCACTCCTTTGTTCCCAATCGACGTCCACTGATTCGCCGACTGCTGCCACCACCACAATGCTCCATCCGAAGTTCGGCCCGCGATGTACAGATCCCCCGCGCTGCCCGCCGGGGCGAAGTCCTGCAAAATTCCTCCGCTTTGTGTCCATGGCTGCCATCCGTTGCCCGAGCCTTCGGTGAAAGTCGTGCGCCAAACGACATTGGTCGTATCGAGAATCACCACCGCGATACTTCCATTCCCCAAAGCCGCGACCCGCGGCGTGACGCTGGTGATGGCTCCCCCGAAATACCACCCTGTCCACGTGTTTCCCGATACGCGAGCCATCCAGTTCGAATTGAAAGTATCTTCAACCGCGATGTAGACGGCGTTGTCGGTGCCGCAGGTGGCCGATGGCTTGCCCTTCACGACCCCGCCGCCGAATTGCCAGCCCTGGAATCCCGTGCCCGGAATATAGTGGGCGCTCCACAACGAGTTATAGGTGTCCTTGCCGATGAGGTAAATCGAGCCGTCTCCGCAGGCCGTGATCACGGGATCCGTCGAAAAGATCCCCAGTAGCGGAGTCCAGGAGTTGAACGATCCTCCTCCGCTCCAACTCGTCAGCCAGTACGAGTTGTAGTTGTCGCGCGAAGCGATCCAGGCGACCCCGTGTGTATCGACTGCAATCGCCGGAACTCCCTGAATGGCTCCCGCGCCGTATTGCCAGCCGCGCCACGTTCCGGTTCCCGGGCTGTAGAAGTTCGCCCAGATCGAATTGTAGGTGTCGCGAGCCGTAACCCACGTCACCCCTCCCAGGTCCTGCGCGGCCGATACATCGCTCGCGAACAATCCGCCCGAGTTGACCAGCGCCGCCGTCGGGACGCGATTCGTCAGCGTCGCAAACGACCATAACGCGGACGGATTGCTGCCCAGCGAATTCTTCGCGACAATCTGCCAGTAATACGTCGCATTCTGCTGCAACGCCGCGGACGTGTAGCTGGTGGTCGTTACGTTCGTGACGAAAAGCGGAGTGAGCGACGTTCCGATGTATACGTCGTACGACGTTGCGCCGCGGCCGCGGCCCAGGTCAGGGTTGGCGTCAGCGACACCCCCCACCGCGCTGAGCGCCGGCGAAATCAATACCGGCGAGGGCGGACCCGCCGTGATGATCGTGATATCGTTCGCGCTCGCGCCGATCGCGTTCCCGCCCGATACGCTGACGCTGTTCGTCAGCGGCGAGTTTGCGTTCCCCGCCACCTGGACCGTCAGCGTCACCGGAGGATAACTCGTGCTGACCCCCAGCGCGTCGCTGCGCGTGCATTTTAGCGTGGCGACCGTACAGCTCCAGCCGTTGCCGCTCATCGTGGTCGCCGTCAGGCCCGCGGGCAGCGTGTCCGTCAGCGTGATCGTCCCGGCCGTGACGCCCGGACCGAAATTGAAAACCTGCAGGGTGTAGCTTCCGCTTGCCCCGAAATTGAAATTGCCGGTATGCGCGCTCGACACGCTGAGCACCGTTGTCAGAACGCCCACCACGATGGAGACATTGTTGGCCGTCGCATTCCCCAGCGCCAGGTCCGTCCGCCCGTCGCCGTTGAACTCGCCCGCGACCAGCGCCGCGGGGGTCGTCCCCAGCGTGTAATAGGTGGGCGAAGCCAGCGTCCCGTTTCCATTGCCGAGCAGAATCGCCAGCGTGGTTCCCCCGACGGCAACGACGTCCAGTTTGCCGTCCCCATTGATATCGGCCATCGTCATGGCAGCCGGCGCAAATGAGAGCGGGTAGGACGCGCTAAATTGCATCCCGTTGTTTCCGCTTGCGAGATACACAGAAACGCTGGCTGAATTACCCGCGGCAATGTCCGCCTTCCCATCGCCATTGAGATCCCCGACGCCCTCAGCCGGGAAGTAGCCGATATACGAGTAAAAAAATGTCCCGTCCCCGTTGCCCCAATAGACGTATCCTCCGGCGAACAGATCCGCTTTGCCGTCGCCGTTGAAATCCGCGGTGATCACGGGAGCGGCGCCGACATAGAGGGTGGGTACGTTCGCGGCCTGGAACGTGCCGTCCCCGGCGCCGAAGAAAATGCTCATCGATGCCGACGCGTTCACCGCCAGGTCCGCGATGCCGTCGCCGTTGAAGTCGGCTGCCGCAATGGCGATCGGCCCGTTGCCCGTCGCGTAAGAAACCGCCGGGTAGAATGTGCCGTCGCCTTTTCCGAGCAGAACGCTGAAGGTGTTCGAAGTCTGGTTCGCCACCGCGAGATCCGGGTACCCGTCGCCATTGAAGTCGCCCACGGCCAGCGCCACCGGCTTCGTCCCGGCCGCATAATCGACTTTCGGCTGGAATGTCCCGTCGCCCTTGCCGAGCAGAATGCTTACGGTGTTCGCCGTCGCATTCGCGGTCGCCAGATCCGCATTCCCGTCGCCGTTGAAGTCCGACACGACGATCGCCCCGGGACTGGCTCCCGCGGGGCTGTTCCCACCCGTCACCAGTCCGCTCGCCGGCGCCGCATTCACCGTGACCGGTTGCGGAGCGGACAGGCTGGACCCGTGCGTTGCATCGCCTCCGTAGACGGCCGCCAGCGCATGCGAGCCCGCCGTCAGCAGGCTGGTGGTCACCTTGGCCTGTCCGCTCGAAATCGTAGCCGAGCCCAGCAGAGTCGCCCCGTCGACGAAGGTAATTTTGCCTGTAGTGCCCGCGCTGGGCGTCGCCGTCAGCGTCACGGCCTGGCCCAGTGTCGATCCGCTGGGCGAGACATTCAAGGTCACCGACGACGACAGCCGGATCGACGTCGGGTCGGTCGCATTGCTGACGGTGGAATTGTAGGAAACGGAAGCCCGATTCGTCAAAATCGTCGGCTGGAGCGAACTGGAGGCGATGACGTTGACCGCAATCGGCGAATAGCTCGCGTTGAAGGATAGAGTGTCGGACCGCGTGCAGGTCAATGTCGTCATCGAACAATTCCAGCCGTTTCCGCTGATTCCGAGCACGGTCAAGCCAGCCGGTAGAGTGTCCGTGACGCTCACCGTGGACGCAGTCGCGACATAAGTGGGGTTGCTCACCGTGATCACATAGCCAGCGTTTGCTACGCCGGCCACAAAATAGCCGCTATGCGTGAGCGCGATTCCTAAACCCGTGAACTGTCCTCCCAGGAAAACGTCCAGGCGGTTGGCCGCGCCGAAACTGTACGGATTCGCAATCGCCAGGTCCGGTTTTCCGTCGGCATTGAAATCGGCGCTCGCAAGATTGCCGTTATATCCGTCCGTATTGAAAAAAAGGCCGCCCGAAAAGGTCCCATCGCCTTTTCCGAACACGATTCCCATGTTGTTGCTGGAATATCCCCGATACGCGATATCGAGTTTCCCGTCGCCGTTGAAATCGCCCACCACCCCGGCGACGTACCCCGGCGTGGCGCCTCCGGGATTCGACGATACCGCGGTTTGAAAGGTTCCGTCGCCGTTGCCGGCCAGGAAATACGTGGCGCCCCAGGAGACGATCGCAATGTCGGTATTCCCGTCTCCATTGAAATCGGCCACCGCGAAAACATCCGAACCGATTTGGGGCACCGTCATGTTGACCGGATTCTGGAACGTGCCGGCGCCGGCGCCGAGCAGCAGGACCGCGGAGCCGTAACCCGAGTTCGCGCAAACGAGGTCGGGCTTCCCGTCATGATTGAAATCCGCCGCCAGCATCACGCCCGCGGGAATGTTGCTTTGGCTGCTCACCGGCTGGAACGTGCCGTCGCCGTTGCCCTGCAAAATGTACACACCGGAATTCACGTTGACAGCGAGATCGGGAATCCCGTCCAGATCGAAATCGGCGACGGTCAGAGCCGCAATGTTGCTCCCGGCCATCGTGGCCGCCATGCTTTGGAAGGTTCCATCGCCATTGCCCAGAAACACATAGAGCCCCGCGCCGGTGCCGATCGCGATGTCCGGCTTGCCGTCGGCATTGAAATCGCCCGTCACGACATTCTGCGGGTAAGCCCCGATCGGGAACGTGCGCGCGCTTTGAAAGGTCCCGTCGCCGTTTCCGAGCAGGACGCTCGCAGTCTGGCTCGACCCCACGGAAACAAGATCCGGCTTGCCGTCGTGATTAAAATCGTCGACCGCCACCCAGACCGAAGCCGACTCCAGAGTGAGGCTCGACATCGCCTGAAGTCCGTTGATCGCCGTATCGTTGACGGTGTGCGTGTGGCCGGAGGAAACCGCGGGGCCGTACGTGGAATCGCCCGAGTAGCCCGCCGTCAGGCTATGCACGCCCGCGCTCAGCAGGACCGTGGTCAGAGTGGCCTGGGTCCCGCTCACCGCCGCATCTCCCAGGATCGTCGTTCCGTCGTAGAACGTCACTCGCCCGGTCGCCCCGGAGGTGACCGAAGCCGTCAGGGTCACCGATTGTCCCAGCGTCGAAGGATTCGGCGACGAATTCAGGCTCGCCGCCGGATTCAGCCGGATCGTCGTATTGAGCGTCGCGGTATTGTTCGACGGATTTTGATCCGACCCGCCGCTGACCGTCGCGGTCGCTGTGGCCGTCCCGGTGAGACTCGCGGAAATATTGACGGTAATCACGATTCGGGGGTAGGCGCCCGACGGCGCCAGCGAATCGGACCGTGTGCAGGCCAGAGTCGCCAGCGCGCACGTCCACCCGCTGCCTGAAATTGAGGTGGCTGCGAATCCCGAAGAAAGCGTCGCCACGACCCCCACGGCTCCCGTCGCCGTAAGCGCGCCCGCGTTCAATACGTTGATGTAGTAGCTCGCCCCAAGCTGACCCTGCGTGAATCCACTTCCGTGCGCGACCGAAACGGCGAGATCCGGGATCGCTCCCCCCCCCAGCATCACGGCCTCGCCGCCTTGAAACGTACTCAGGAAAGTGGCGATGTCGGTTTTTCCATCTCCATTGAAATCCGCGGCCAGCGCTGCGTAGGCGCCGGCCGGCGCAGCGGGTCCAAAACCGGTCGTCGCATTCTGAAAAGTACCGTCGCCGTTCCCGAGCAGGGACCAGAGCAGGGAATAGATCGCGCCGTTCGAACTGTTCAGGACCGCCAGATCGATCTTTCCGTCGCCGTCCAGGTCCGCGGCGACGATCGCGTAGGCATAGTAATTCGTCTGGTAAGTGACTGGGTTCTGAAAAGTTCCATTCCCGTTCCCGATGAGCACGGCGATCGAGCCCGGATAATAGGCCAGCACCGCCAGGTCGGGCTTCCCGTCGCCGTTAAAATCGCCGGCCACAATCGAACTCGTATACTGGCTCAACGCGACCGACGTCGCGGTTTGGAACGTCCCGTCGCCTTTGCCCAGCAGGATGCCGACATTCGTCCCGTAGGTCCCGCCCGTAACGACATCTGGAATTACATCCAGGTTTAGATCGGCGACGGTTCCGGTTGAGGCATTCGCGGCCGCATATTTCACCACGGCAGCAAAAGTTCCATCGCCATTCCCCAGAAGTATTCCGACTTGGCCGCTTAGCCCGGCCACGATATCCGCCTTGCCGTCGCCGTTGAAGTCCGCCACCGCGACGCCGCCAACAGTCGCGGATGTCTGCAATACGGTGGGGGTCCCAAACGAGCCGTCGCCGTTCCCCAACAGCACTTCCACACTGTATGCCGACGAGCCAAGGACCAGGTCCTGTTTGCCGTCGCCATTAAAATCGCCCACCGCGACCGAAACGGCATACGCTCCGCTCGGCAGTGCCGGACCCAGCGTGAATGTGCCATCGCCTTTACCCAACATCACCGCGCCGAGGGAACTGCTCGAGTCCGAGGCCAGCACCAGATCCAGTTTGCCGTCGTTGTTGAAATCTCCCACCGCGAGGGCTGACGAGTAGGGGGCCACGCCAAAGAGAGACCGGGCCGATTGAAGCCCCAGCGATGGTCCCGCGACGACCGTGTGCGGCAAAACGCTCGAGCTGCTCGTCTGATAATTCAAATCCCCGAGATAAAACGCGCGCAGCGACCGGCTTCCCACAGGCAATAGCTCCGTGACCAGCGTCGCCTGAGTCCCCGCAATCGTACTGGTGCCCAGGATGGTACTGCCATCATAAAAAGTGACTTTTCCGGTGGCTCCGGTGGTGACAGTCGCCGTCAGCGTCACGGCCTGGCCCAGATTCGACGGATTCGGCGTCGCGCTGAGCGTCACCGAGCTGGCGCTCTGCGCCTCGCCGGAAACGGCCGCCAATGCGGCGCACGCGAGCAATCTGGCCCAGAAATGAAGATGGAATTGAGGAGACACACGCCTCCGGCACACTTTCAGCAGATTTAATCCTGAAAAACGACCGCCTATTTTTCCATGAAAACGGGACAAGTGTCAACATTACTCGCGTTTTAGACTGTGCTAGGCTCCTAGTCTCGGATATTTTCGATGCACAACCCGATGTCGCTGCTTTGTTGTCCTGAATGCAAAGGCCCGCTGGCCGTCCGGGCTCGCATTACACTGCCCGATCGACGCGTAAAATCGGCTGTTCTGCATTGCGCACGCTGCGCCGACGCCATGGGAACGATCCGGAATTTCAAGTTCGATTTCGTGCATTTCGATCGGATGAAAGCGCGCGAACGCCTGTCGCAGCCGGATTTCGAATTGCCGGGAATTGCCGATGAGGCGATCCGTTTCGACGATCCTCGCCTTCAGCGCAAAGGAAACTGGGAGCTGCTCGAGGATAAATATTTGCTCAATCACGGGCAATCCGGCGACAGCCTCGAATTTCGCAGTGAATTTCTCGATGCGGGGCTCCGCATTCTGAAGCACCCCTGGAGCGGAATCGCCGAAATTTTGCTCGACGGCAAGGTGGTTCGCGAAATCGATCTCTATCAGCCGCAATGGTCCACGGTGACATGGTTTTCGATTGCCAACGACTTGCCGCAGGGTCCGCACACCATCGCAATCCGCGTGACCGGGCGGAAAAATCCCGCCGCCGACTCCTGCCAGGTCCTGCTGCACGAAATCGTTCTCACGCGAGCCGCCAATTCGACGATGCCCGCAGCGAAACAGGACGATCTGAATCGCGTGCTGCCGATTTTTCCTTCCGTGGTCGAACTGATGAAGCAGGTCCCCGAAGACGGCTGGATTCTCGACTGCGGCGGCGGCGATCGCAAGCTGGCCGATCCGCGCTACGTCAACCTGGAATTCGACGAATACCAACTCCCCGACGTGTACGGCGACGCGCACAAATTACCGTTTCGCGACGGCGCCTTCGACCTGGTCTTTAGCCAAGCCATGCTCGAACACGTGCGCGATCCGTTTCAGGCCGTGCAGGAAATGGGGCGCGTCGCGAAATCCGGCGGGCTGGTCTGGGCCGGCATGGCTTTCTTACAGCCGATTCATGCCGTGCCGTCGCATTACTTCAACGCGACCATCTGGGGAGCGGAGGAATTGTTTCGCGATCTGGAGATCCTCGAACGTTCCTGGTTCGGCGAAGTCTCGTTTACGGTCGAATGGCTGCTGAAGACGGCGCGTGTTCCGGAAAAAATGGCGAA
>JAIQFJ010000582.1 GCA_020073325.1 Terriglobia bacterium
ACGACCCAGAGCAATCCGGGACGCACCGCCGTCCACACCGCCTCCTTGGTCGACGCGCCCAGCGCCATCCGGATCCCGAGTTCTTTCGTCCGCTCCGCCACCAGATTCGCGATCAAGCCATAAATCCCGAGCGTCGTCAGCAGTATCGCGAGCCCGCCCAGCGCGTCCACCAGCGCGGCCAGGAATCTCTGCTCCGCCAGGGTCGCGGACTTGATGTCGTTGATCGAGCGAAACTCCGCCACCGGCAGCAGCGGATCGACGGATCGTGTGACACGCTCCACCGTCGCCGCCACTTCGCGCTGCGGCAGAGAACTTCGGACAATCCAGTTCGGCGAGAACCACACGTGCACGAACATGAATTCGTCGCCCGCCTGCGCCGCGGGCATGTACATCGTCGGCACCGCCGCCACGGGACCGAAGTCGCCCCAGCCGGCGCGTTTTTCCTGAACATTGCCCACCACCCCCACGATCGTCCGCCGGCTCTTTTCCGATCCGCCGAGGGGCTGTCCCAACGCGCCGTTTTTCAGATACAGATTCGCGAACGCCTGATTCACGATCGCGACTTTGTCCGAACTCGCACCGTCACCGCGCGTGAACAATCGGCCCTGCTGCAGCGGAATCCGCAGCGCCGTGAAAAATTCCGGAGTGACGTAAGTCAGATTCGTGATCTGCGGGCGATCGTATCCCGGGATCTGGACATTGTCGTTCAGCGCGCGTTCATAGGGAAGCGTGAGGCTCGCCGCCACCGCCTCGATTCCCGGCTGCTGCCGCAGACGATCGATCACTTCGTCGTACATCCGACTCATCGCGGCCGCCGTCTTGTACCGCGCATCCTGCATCGAGAACTGCGCCGTCAGAACATGATTTGGGTCGAATCCCGGATTTATGTTCCATAAGTAGAGGAACGTGCGCAGCAGCAGCCCCGCGCCGATCAACAACGGCACCGCCAGCGCCACCTGTCCACCCACCAGTGCCCCCAGTGGAACGAACCGCTTCTTCCCCGCGACGGTGCGCGTCCCCGTCTGTGCCGATCGTAAATCCACATGCGCCGCCTGCCACGCCGGCACCAGTCCGAATCCGATTCCTGCGATCACGGTCAACGCGAGCGTCGCCAGCAGCACACGCCAATCCAGGTCCACCGTCTCCAGCAGGGAATACGCATCGGCCCCCAGAATCTTCAGTCCCTGCAGACATGCGTACCCGACACCGATCCCCGCCGCCCCGCCGATCAATCCCAGCGTCGTGCTCTCCACCAGCAATTGCCGCACGATCCTGCCGATGGGAGCCCCCAACGCGAGCCGCGTCGCAATTTCGCCCACCCGGCCCGAGGCTCGCGCCAGCAGCATGCCTCCGATGTTCACGCATCCTAAAATGAAGACCGCCGCCACCGCGGCCCACAGCATCTTCAAAGGCTGGCGCAGCTCGCTGGTCAGGTCCTGCTGCAGGCCGATCAATTCGAGCTGCACCTTGGCGTCCTTCGAATAAGTCCTCTGGCGTTTGAGTTCCGGCACCAGCGCATTCAGTTCCGACGACGCCTGCACCCAGGTCGCGCCGGGCTTGATTCGGCCGATGACGCCATAATTCGATCCCCCACCCTCGCCCGTGCGCGACGGCCGCACCGGAGTCCACACGTCGGCGGCGACGTCCGCGAACCGGAACCCCGCCGGAATCACCCCGATCACCGTATAAGGTTCACCCCGCAGAAGAATCCCACGGCCAACGACGCCCGGGTCGCCATGGAAATATTTCTTCCACAAATTGTGACTCAGGATCACCGCTGCCGGACCGCCGGCGCGATCCTCTAAATCGTTGAATTCACGACCAATTTCAGGCGCGATCCCAATCGCATGGAAAAACCCCGCCGAAACGCGCTGCTGCTTCACATAAACGCCGGCCCCATTGACGCCCATGTTGACCCCACCGCCGAATCCGCCCCCGTAAACCGCCCCGTCGAGCGACGGAACCCGTTCTTTGATCAATTCCCAAGTCCGCCCGTCGTGCGAATCGCTGGTAAATTCTCCCTCGCGCCCAAACGCCCGCGACGCGACCGCCCCCAGCCGCTCCGGCTCGGGATAATCGAGCGGCCGGAACATCGCCGCATTTACAACGGAAAGAACCGCCGTATTGGCCCCGATACACAATGCCAGAATGGCGATCACGGTGAGCGAGAATCCCCAGTTCTGGCGGATCAGACGGAGTGCGTAGCGAAGATCGCGCATGGTATGCAATACGCAGAAATCCCGGCTAGGTTTCCAGGAATCCGGGCGCGATCATTTCAAGCTAGGTAAACGAATTATGGATGACGATGCAGCACGTGTGTCGCGATGTCGGGCCAGAACTCGCGGAACACGTTGGTCAGCGCGTCGCGCCCCATCGCGTATCCGTATTTGACCGCCAGCGCGCCGATCGTCCGGTCCGAACTCGGATAGTAGGCCGTCGAAATACCCTGGGCCATCGCTCGGCCCAGAACTTCCGCCGCATTGAACGTATCGTGACCGTGATAGTCGGGCGTGATCACGATCCGCGTCGCCGCGTACACGGCTCGCTTCATAAAGCCGCCCTCGCCTTTGGCGTAATAACGTTCGTCCTCGTGGAAGATGGTCGGCAGCGCGAAAATCACCAGGTAATTCCCGTCCGTTTTGTCGACAAAGCCGCGCCAGTAGTATCGTCCGAATCCCGCGACTCCCGTGCCCAGGGCGGGATGCGCGCTGGTCCCCTCCGCCA
>JAIQFJ010000583.1 GCA_020073325.1 Terriglobia bacterium
CACATGGCGTCCGGCGTTTTCCATGAGGACGTCGCCGGGCGTGCCGCGCTCGATCGTCAGGCGGTCGGCTTCACGCATCTGGGCCGGAGTCAGGACTTTCACGGATCGTTCTCTCTCTGTATTGTCGCTGGTACTGGAGGGCTGAACCGCGGATCAAGCCGGAACTTCCGTCAGCAGACGCTCCAATTTTCTCAATCCGTCCGGGCGTCCCATGACGATCAGGTGATCTCCCACCGAGATTTTCTCCTCCGCCGGAGGATTGAAGTGCATTTCACCATTCGACTTCCGCACGGCCAGCACGATGACGCCGAGTTCGCCGCGCATTTCCACTCCGGCGAGCGGCTTGTCGGCGAAGGCGCTCTTGGAACTGACACGCACCTGCTCGATGCCTGCATCCAGGCCGACATTTTGCGTCGTGAAATCCAGGAACTGATGGACATGCGGTTTGAGCAGCGCCTGCGCCATGCGATGGCCGGTGCTGTTGTAAGGCGCGAAAACGAAGTCGGCTCCGGCGCGCCGCAGCTTGTGTTCCGATTGCTCCTCCGCCACGCGGGCCGATAAGTACAGCTTCGAATTCAGCGATTTCGCCGAGAGAATCAAGAACAGATTGTCGGCATCGGAGGCGAGGGTCGCGATCAGCCCACGCGCGCGGTCGATGCCGACGTCGTGCAGCGTTTCGTCGCGGCTCGCGTCGGCCAGTACGGCGAGCATGCCGTCCTTGATCGCCCGCTCTACCTTTTCTTCGTCGCGATCCACGATTACGAACTGCGCTCCCGCGTGCTTCAATTCGTCGGCTGCGCCGCGGCCCACGCGGCCGTATCCGCACAGAATAATGTGGCCGTCCAGTTTATCGATCATCGTTTTGATGCGTCGCTTTCCGAAAAATTGATTCAGCTCCAGTTCAATGATGGTCTGCGTCATGGCGCCGATCGCCAGCAGCATGATGATGACGCCGAACAGAATCAGAAAAGAATTGAAGACTCGCCCGGCGAAGCTGAGCGTACGGATCTCGCCGTAGCCCACCGTCGTCACCGTGGTGAGCGTCATGTAAAACGCGTCGAAAACCGGGTAGTGCTCGATCAGCACGAACCCGGCAGTGCCGCCGGCAAGCGTAAGCGCCATCGCAAGCGCGATGAGCGCCAACCGGCGCGGCAAGTGGTCCATCGTTCTATCTTAGGCGTTCTTTCCGCAGGGTCGTCCGAAGATCGCTTTGCAAAGACGCGCACGCATGATTGGCCCCTTTTAATCCGCAAATCCGCGCTAAATTGTGTTACGACTTCCGTGGCGAAACTTGAGTTTCGTCACGTTAAGGAGAAAATCGTATGAAAAATCGGATTTTAGTGATTGTTTTGACGGCGGCTGCAATGCTGATCGGCGTATCAGCATCGAGTAACGGCTCGCGTCCTTCCGGAACGTGGCCTTTCTGTCCTCCGATCTGCCCGAAGTAAGCTGAAGCGGCGGATTGCGTGGGATTGCTGCAGTATGCTGGTGGTTCGGCATGCAATCCGCTCTTCTCATTTGGGTGATCTACGTCAATGTCGGCATTCGGCTGATCGCCCTGGCGCGAGGAGTCGGGAGCGGTCTGATCCGCTCTCATCTCGTCTTCACGGCACTGCTCCTGCTGAGTTTGTCGCGCATCGCGATGTCGGTGATGGGCCGGAGCCACTATCTCGCTTACTACAACGCGACCATCTGGCCGGTCGCGCTTGTGGAAGCTGGCACCGTGATTGAAGCATTCTGGATTCTCGCTTCGCACTTCAGGAAGATCCGTGGCTTCGGGTGGACGTTGGTCGGCGCGATCGCCGTGATCGCCGCGCTGGCCGCCGGGGCGGTAGGAGTGATCCGCGCAAATTGGACCGGATATTTCAGCGTAGAGATCCTTTTCAGCATGTATACGCACGTGGGATTTTTGATCGCCGCCCTGCTGTCCTTCGCGTTCTTCCGGCAATTTCGCGGCGTGCCCATCCGGCGCAACGCTATCCGCCACATTTTTGCGCTCAGCATTTATTTCGGCTTGTTCTTTGTGTCCGCGCTGATTATGAATCGTTCGCGCACACGCGCCGCGCTTCCCGCGAACCTGGCGGTCAACATCGGCGGCATTCTGAGCTTTGGATGGTGGGCGATCGCGATGAATCGCGCGGGTGAAGAATTGCCGTTCGAGCCGCCCGGCGAAATTTCGCGAGCCGAATACGAAGCGTTGGAGGCCGCGCACCGCGGCGAAGTCGCGAAATTAAAGCAGGCGGGCGACCAGGCTATGCGGAAGGCGCTTCGAGAGCCAGAAATTTCTCCAGCCGATCACGCTGCGCCGCCAGATCCACCGGAACAGGCAGCCTGAACCGGAACAGCGTCCCGGCCATCCACAATTTCCCGATCGCGACAAAAGAAGACGCGGTTCGGCCAACCAGGCGCGGATAGCGGCGCCATGCGCCTGCGGCATTGATATTCGAAAGCTGCGCCTGATACGATCCCAAGGCGTCCGAAGCGATGCCTCGCAGCGCCCGCCGGTATATTTTCATGCGTCGACGGCGGAATCGTGCTTCGATTCCTGAATCCTGCGTGCCAATATAGCGGTAATCCTCGGGATCGAGCATTCGGATCAGCGTGCCGAGCCGGTCACCCTTCACCATTCGTCATTTACTTCCCCGCATCGAGATACTCAACCAACCATGGCTTGAATCAACGATAGAGCAGGGCGATTACAGTGTCAAATTAGGCGCCCAG
>JAIQFJ010000168.1 GCA_020073325.1 Terriglobia bacterium
AGGCGCTGACGCGCCTGGCCACGCCCGCGGCCGCGTAATATGATGAATCCTGCCTGGCCGGAAAGGATCGACTCCGGCCATGGTTAGGTGACACTCTGAAATGCCCGCCAAACGGGACTTTCCAAAGACAAAATCGCATAACGTTTTCGGCCAGGCACGGAAGCCGGCGAAAATGTTCCGCGCCGGCCTGTACGCCCGCGTTTCCACGAACGATCAGCAGACGCTGCCCATGCAGAGTCGCGCCATGCGAGAGTATGCTGCCCGGCGGGGCTGGACCATTGCTGTGAACGTCCGTGAGGTTGGCTCCGGTGCGGCCAAGCGAGAATCTCGTGAGAAACTGCTGGAGGCCGCCCGTCGCCGCGAGATCGATGTGGTGCTGGTCTGGCGACTGGACCGCTGGGGCCGGTCCGTGGCGGATCTGCTGGCGACGCTTCAGGAACTCGATCATCTCGGAGTGGGTTTCGTATCGCTCACCGAGGCCCTGGATCTGACCACGCCGGCCGGACGAGCCATGGCCGCCCTTCTAGCCGTTTTTGCCGAGTTCGAAAGAGAGATTCTGCGGGAGCGGGTCCGCGCCGGTTTAGCTCATGCCCGGCAGAACGGCACAAGACTGGGTCGACCGCAAACCGCGGCACTTCAAGCTGGTGAGGTTCGGCAGTTCCATCGAGCGGGCGTCAGCAAGGCCGAGATCGCCCGCCGACTGCAGATCGGGCGTACCTCCGTGCGCCGCATCCTAACAGCGAAGAGACCCTAATGACTACACAGAAGATCGGGAGTTCACAGGAAATCTATCAGATCCAGATCACGCTGCTCGGCACCAGTCCGCCCATCTGGCGCCGATTGCTGGTGCCTGCGGAGTTGACCCTGGGGCAGTTGCATGACGTGTTGCAAGCCGCGATGGGATGGGAGAATTGCCATCTGCATGAGTTCCGCATTGGCCGCCAGAGGTTTGGCGTTCCCGATCCCGACGACAGACCCATGGGCGCGCCGGCCTGTATCCATGAACGAAAGGTGCACCTCTCGGATGTGCTTCACGAGCCAGGCGCCAAAGCGGAGTACACCTACGACTTCGGCGATAGCTGGGAACACGCCGTCATAGTGGAGAAAATCTTGACGCCGGAAGCCGGCCTAATCTATCCGCTCTGCACAGATGGAAAACTCCACGGCCCGCCCGAAGACTGCGGCGGAATCGGAGGCTTCTATAACTTCCTGGAAGCGATTCGCAATCCGGACCACGACGAGCATGAGGAGATGCTGGAATGGATCGGCGGCAGATTCGACCCGGAATCGTTTTCTCTCGCCGCCGTCAATCAACGCCTGCAACAGAAGTTTCGCTCGGCTCAAAAGACCGCCGCCAAGCGCATCACGCCCAAATCGAAACGCGCTACCGATATGGACTTTATGGCACGATCCTTTCCCCCTGCATCGGGGATACTACCGCAGGCACGCAAGCGGATTCGACCTGACGAAAAGGTCCCTCTGGAGCTCAACGACAACGAACGTGAGTTGATTTTGAAGCACACCTTCGCCGGCGATGAGCTAACAAACCGCTTGCGCATCGTGCCCAAACCGGGCGAATCGCCGATCTACGGCTTCAACTTGGACGACTTGGATGACTTGGCTGGCTATGTGGCCGCCGAAGCGAATCATGCGAAGAACAAGAAGCTACAGAAAGAGTTGCAGAGGCTGTTTAGTCGTATCGCCGCGGTACTAGAATCCTACACCGATGAGGCACCCTGATCCAGTGCCGGCGAGACGGTCCTTCAAGCTTTACGCATGCTCGCCGAAAGCTCACACAGCGTCCGCACTCGTCGCTGAATTATCTGACACCCGGAAGAGTTCGCTCGGGCCGCTTCGCCTTCTGGAGTGTCGAATACCACACGCCCGATTCTGCCTCAAGGCAACCCTCCGGGCTCCGCCGTCGCGGTTGCGCCGGCTCCGGCCTTGACCCAGAACCGGTCGTGCGAAGAGGGTCTCAGATGAAGGCGAAGCGGCAGACTGAAGTGGTTTTAAATTCGGGTAGCATTGTGGACGGATTTGGGGGGCACATCATACACCTCTTGGATGTTCCACAAAACATAAGCCTTTAGGAATGTTCGATGGAACCAGTTTTCCGGCGGTCTGGTTTTGCCCCGCCATCGACGCCGCTCACGCGGCGTTTGCTGGTCTATTTTCACTCCGGCGCTTATAGACGAGTTCAGCTGAGGCTGCTATTTAGAGAACATGAGATCCACACTGTTGCTCGTAGTACCGTCCGTCTGGAGCACAACTGATTGTCGCCCTGAAAGGCCGGATGGATTCGTAATGAGGATATTCACTTGATCGAGCCCTGGATAAGCGCCCACCGCCCCGAAATAGACCACTTGGGCAGGAAAACTGCTTGCGGATGCGGAAATGGTCGTGGCATTCCTGATGCCTGTGCCGTATAGAATGACGTAAAGCGACGAAAGCCCCTGTGGGAGAGTCACTGGCGCAATCGCGCAACCGTTGGCATTGCATTGGTATGGCGATATCGCAAGGTTTGTGCCGTCCCCCATGACGGCCAGTAAGCTTGCGAAGGGCACGCCCGTCCCGTCCCCCTTGACGGTGAAGATACCGGGCGACGAGTTCGTGACCAACACATCCGAGGTCGCTGAACTCACGGTCAGAAGATGTCGGCCGGGAGGCAGTCCGAGCGGCACTACAAAATTTACTTGCTTCTGTGAGGCGTACTGTAATGGACATGCGATTCCCGAGATGCTGACTGAGATCCCGCCTAGCGACATAGGGTACGGTGCAACGGCTTGTGCTGTGACGGGAGCGAGGTTCATACCAAGAACACTCGCAAAAGAGCCCGGCGAGATGGACACGCGTGAGAAGCTGGCAGAATTGGCGACGCCCTGAGCCATGATCGCTGGGGCGGTGCAGTTCTGGGCGGGAAGGATTGACGCTCTGGCGCTGGCGAGAGATTGTCCACCTCCTGGTGTCGTGAGGAAGAGAATTGTTCCGTCTGAAATTTGAGGCAGTATGGTCGATCCGGTTTGTCCGAACTGCCCCACCAATTGCCCAGTGGGGGAGCTAACGTGGACCTCAACATTGCTCTGGGCGACCCAGGAAACACCGAACTGCGGTGGCTGAGTTCCGCAGGAGTAGGCGGTCAATGGAGACAATCCCAACATGCCCCCTGATGCATCCTGGTAAACCCAGTGTTGCTGTCCATTGTCTAGCGAGAGCAGGCCTTGCCGAAGAGTCGGGTCGGAGTTGGCGTCGGCGGAGAATTGGATGCTCCCGTCACCGGAGCCAGATGCGGGCGAAACGATCTTCAGCCACGGGGACGATGACGTTACTGTCCAAGCGCAAACAGATGCGGTCCCGCGAATAAAAACGGAGCGAACGGATTGCAAAAATCCAATGTGCGTAGAGCCGACCGTAAAACTCGGGCTGCACACGAGGCCGCTCTGTGAAACCGAAAGAATTTGGCTGCCGAGAGCGGCGTTGCAGTTCGTGCTTTGTAGAATCAGATTGCCACTCCGAGGCCCGCCAAGATTATCAGAGACCACATACTGCAGTGCGCCTCCTCCTGCGATTGTGTTGGACCCTACGACCGTGATCCAAGGACCATCGGATTCGACCGTCGCGGTACATCCCGCACTTGAGCTTGTAATCGGTACGGAATAAGTGGACGCAAGGAAGGGGATAGAATCGGCAGTTTTTGAAAATCCGACTTGAGAGCCAATCGGTGTGTATTGAAGATTGCTGATGACAATCTCCTGTCCCACCGGCAATGCTGGCGATTGGCCGACAGCAACGTAGAGGTTTAAATGGAGATGTGCGTCCCCAGGACTCGGCACCGGGTTTCCCGGAAATGTCCACTGGCTTATCGTTGAAAATCCCGAAGTCGATCTGAACTGAACGCTGTTTGGTAACCAAGTCACCGTGTGAACCGACGATGTCGCCGGGCTCATCAGAAATCTGGAAATATTGTTTGGGCCGTTGTAAGGCTGGACGACATACTGTGCATTGGCGCTGGCGTTCGCGTTCCCCCACCGGCCAAACTCGATATCCCACTCACGATTGTATTGATCCCCCGCTTGTGCGTCCCACGGGAACAGCCCTAACGTGACGTTCGGATCGAGCGCATTCAGGGGAGAATTGATCGTAAACGTGTATGTACCGTACCCCAGTGTCTGCGTTGTAAAGATCTCGGCGGAGCACCACGATCCACCGCACGGCGTGATCTTCAGGGGAGCTGGCCTTGCGAATCGACATACGCATTCTGCTGAATAAAGAACTGCGGACCCGGATAGACTTGAACTGGCGCTGTTTTCACGAACCACGTCAGCCCCCCGAACGTGAGGGTGCTGTATTGAGGGACTCGCGGTACCGTTGCCATACTGATAGCGTTCTGCTGATAAACGAACGGGATGGTCGCCGCTGCCTGGACGCAGGGCACGGGCAGCGACGCGGGAACAAGATAGGCGCTAAACCTCGTGGCGTAGCGGCCCATAATTCCCGGAGTCGCGTTGACGGTAAACTGGCCTGTGCTTTGGATGTCAATAGCATTGCAAGCCCCTAACTGATACCAACCTTCGTCCGGTATGAATTGAAACGCATATAGGCGGACTTGGGTTGTGGAAGTCCCATAGACGTATCCGGTGAGATTTCCATCCTGTCCCCATGTGGGTAGGCCCGCGATCGAGACCGTTGCGCCCGACGATTGAGATCCGAGCTGAACGGTGAAGAGCAGCAGCAGGAGTGTGAGAAGTACAAAATGCAGTGATTTGCGCATGCGTTTCAGGCGGCCCATAGACATTCGGTTGTTGAATTATACGCTGCTTTGGAAAAATCCTGCTTGATTGTTTCCGAAATCTTCGAGCGGAGTCTCTCAGATGAATCTGCGCGTCAGGCGACATGCTCGACGCGTAATCGGTACGGGACCAGAGGTTCAGTGAACGGCACGCCTGCGCCTGGTGGGGCAATGGCGCACCACTCAGCGCTGACATCAAGAAACTCGCGCGCCTCGTCCGTGTGGGGCCATGCATCACCGGCGATCGCACCCAGTGGGTGCGCGGAGTCGGCTGGGAATTCGTGCACGTCGCCGTCGATGACCATTCGCGCACGGCCTTTGTGTGTATTTTCGAAAACGAGCGCGGTGTGTCGGCCGCTGCTTTCCTGCTGGCCGCCTGCGCTTACTACCGCGCGCTGGGCGTCGAAATTCGCGCGGTGCTCACCGACAACGGACCCTGTTACCGTTCCGACGCGTTTCGCGCAGCGTGCGCCAGGCTGGGGATCAAGCATCGTTGGACGCGCCCTTACGGGCCGGGTACCAACGGCAAGGCCGAACGCTTTATCCAACCACCCTGCGCGAATGGGCTACGCGCGCGCCTATTCAGAACTCGGCTGAGCGGGCCGACCACTGCGACGCTGGCTACATGTTTACAACTGGCATCGTCCGCACGCTAGCCTGAATCATCGGCCTTCGATCAGCAGACTGGGCTTGGATCGGAACAAACCTGTTGAGGCACCCCAGCAATCTCATGCCTCCATCTCGTCCACCGCAAGCGGACTTCAAACCCATTCCACGTCCACGCTTTGGTTGCGCCACCGTTCGCGCACGTTTGGCCCGTGTCGCGCCCCCGCGCAACTGGACGACCTGTCCCACCACTACGCGTCACTGGGTTTCTACTGGAGCATTGCGCGTCATGACCCGTCATGACCCGTTGCCCGTAAGTCTATGAAAGTATGGTAGCGCTAACGGGAATCG
Source organism: Terriglobia bacterium (assembly GCA_020073325.1). GTDB lineage: Bacteria > Acidobacteriota > Terriglobia > Bryobacterales > Bryobacteraceae > Palsa-187. The sequence continues at coordinate 5,744 of JAIQFJ010000168.1, forward strand.
AACCCGTATTTAAGCCTTGAGAGGGCTCCGTCCTAACCGTTAGACGATAGCGCCGCTGACTTCATTATACGATCATTCCTCGGTCTGCGGACCGGGTTCGCGAATCATCCGCGGCGCCAGAATCCCGAAGGCGATGGCGACGCTGCCCCTACGACGAAGACCATTTCGAGCAGCAGAACCTCAATCATCCGCGTGAGTTTACCGCAACGCCGCCTGCGCTATCTTATCTGAAGACCTATGGACCCTATGATCTACGCATCCGCAACCGCGATGGCTGAAGCGATCCGGCGAAAGGAAATTTCATCCGCGGAACTCGTCGAACTGCACCTGCGCCGCATCGAGCAGGTGAATCCCGCGCTCAATGCCGTGGTCTACTCCCTCGCCGAACGGGCGCGCGAAGAGGCTCGGGAAGCCGACGCGGCGATGGCGCGGGGCGATGCGACCGGTCCGCTGCATGGCGTCCCCATGACGGTAAAAGAGGCCTGGGAATCGGCGGGCGTTCCGTGCACCGGAGGCACGCTGGGGCGGAAGGGATTCATCGGTGCGCGCGATTCCACCGTGGTCGCACGGGCTCGCGCTGCGGGAGCGATTCCTCTCGGCGTCACCAACACGCCGGAGCTTTCGATGGCTTTCGAATCCGACAACCTCGTCTACGGCCGAAGCAACAATCCTTACGACCTGGGCCGAACTCCTGGAGGAAGCGGCGGGGGAGGCGCGGCGATCGTTGCAGCCGGTGGTGCGCCCTGGGAAATCGGAGCCGATCTGGGGGGCAGCATTCGCCTGCCGTCGCATTTCTCGGGAATCGCCGGCATCAAGCCCACGGTTGGGCGTGTGCCCATGACCGGATATTTTCCTCCGTCCGTTGGCATGGTGCAGATGTTTTGCGCGGCGGGTCCCATGGCGAGGCGCGTGGAAGATCTCGCGCTCACTCTGCGGTTTCTTTCCGGGCCCGATGGAATCGATACGGCGTGCGCGCCGGTGCCGTTTGGAGATCCGGCTGCCGTCGATGTCCAGAAGTTGCGAATCGCTTTCCATACCGATAACGGGATCATTGCGGCGAGTCCGGATACGGTGACGACGGTCCGTGCGGCGGCGAAGGCGCTGAGCGACGCCGGCGCTCGCGTCGAAGAAGCGAGGCCGCCGGGCGTCGAGCAATCCTTCGAAATTTTCCTGGCGACATTTGCCGCCGACGGCGGCGCGGGGCTGCGTCATTTGCTGGACGCCTGCGGCACCACACAAACATCGCGCTTCATTCAGGCGCTTTTCGCGATTACTGGCGAAGGATTTCCGCCCGCGCAATTCGGCGGCCTGCTGGCCCGCATCAGCATGTGGCGCGCGCAGATGTTGTCGTTCCTGGCGAATTACGATGTGATCCTCGCTCCGGTGAACGCGTTCCCGGCGCTGCCGCATGGCGGATCGATCGAACTGCTGCCCGCCTTCAGCTACACGGCCGCCTACAACTTGACCGGATGGCCGGGCGCGGTGGTGCGCTGTGGGACCTCAGCGGAAGGATTGCCGATCGGCGTGCAGGCGGTCGCGGGGCCTTGGCGCGAAGACGTCGCCCTCGCGGTGGTCGCGCATCTGGAGACTGTGTTTGGAGGCTGGCAGCAGCCTGCTACTTTGTAGGATTCAACGGCCGGGTGTTCACACACCCCTTTGATCAGTACGTCTCGACCGTCGATTCCGGAGCCCGATTGCGGATGCGGAAGTGATACACCAAAGCTCCGGTTACCATGGTGATGACGGTCGCCAGCGAGATGAACGGTTTGCGCTGCACTCCGAAAATCACCATCCAGATTTCGGGAATGATGAACAGGATCGGAAGCAGAGGCCAGCAGAAGCTCACGACGCGCAGCTTGTGCCAGCCCGGCTGGCGGCGGAAATAGAAGAGCGAGGCGACGCCCATCGCGGTGAAAAAGCTCAGCGTAAATCCGATGTAGTTCACCAGTTCGCGGAACGGCGTCATGGTCATAATCATCGTGCAGACGCCCTGCGCCGCGATCGCGACCACCGGCGTGTGCCACCGCGGATGGACCTTCGACGCCGACTTTAGAAATGCGCCGTTCTGCGCCATCGCATAGTAGACGCGCGGTCCGGTGACGATTTGCGCGTTGACCGTCGCCACCAGCGACAGCGCCATCAGCGCGGCGAAAATTCCCGCGACATTGCCGCCGAAAAGATGCGAAGCGGCCAGCGCGCCGACCGCTGTTTCGCCTTTCAACGATTCGAGCGGCGCCGCATAAATGAAGACCACGTTCAGCGCGATGTACAGCACCGCGACCAGCCCGGTTCCGGCGGCGAGCGCCATCGGCAAAGTTCGCGCGGGCTGCCGCAATTCCTCGGCGACGTAGGTGGCCGCGTTCCATCCGCTATAGGACAGATAGATGAAGAACAAACTGATCCAGAATTGTTCGAACAGCGGCATGGACGAAGTTCTGTGCGCCGGAGCCGAGAAATGGCCCCAATCGCCATGGCCGATCGTAAATGCCAGCCCGATGAACGCCGCCATCATCGCGATCTTCGCGCCGGTCAGAACATTCTGCACGCGCGCCGAGCGCTGCAATCCGACGATATTCAGAACGGTCAGCACCACCACCAGCGCGCAGGCGAACATCTGCGGCTTGCCGAACTGAAACGACCAGTCGCCCGAGCCGAACAGCACACGCGGCTTTTCTTCTGTGCAGGCCGCGCAGACATGGCCCAGATAGTCGGAAAACGCCAGCGCCGCGGCGGCAATGGGCGCGGAAAATCCGGCGAAGAACGAAACCCAGCCCGACATGAATCCCCAGGTGGGACCGTAGGCGCGTGTCAGATACACGTATTCGCCGCCGGAACTCGGAAGATTGATGCCCAGCTCGGAGTAGCACAGCGCTCCGATCAAAGCGGTGATGGCGCCCACCACCCAGATCCACAGGATCGCGCTCGAGGTGCCCAGGTCGCCGGCCAGATAGCCGGTGGTGGTGAAAATTCCGGTGCCCACCATGCTCGAAACCACCAGCGCGCTGGCGCTGATCACTCCAAGCTGGCGCAACAACGAAGGCTTAGCCGTTACGGTAGACACTGGGCTCCATTATCTGAAATTTGACGCCCGTGGGGAGCCCAAAGTTACTTCTTATGAACGCGAATCACCAGGGTCCCCGGATCCTCGTATAACACTCCGGGACCGCAGTTCAGGCACTCGTCGCCGCGCGAGGTGAACCAAAGCATCGCTTCATAGGGATCGATTTGATTGACCGCGTCGCTGTCGGGCATCCAGTAATGATCGAAATTCGGCGTCAGCAGGCTGTAGTGCAGATGCGTGGGGCGGCCGGTGAGCCGCGCCCATTCGCCGCGCAGGGCGCGAATGGGCAGCATGTAAGTACGAATGAATCCGCCATTGGTTCGAAGCAGCAGGCTGGCTTTGATCAGCTTGCCTTTGATCCCGAAATCGCTATACGGCCGCACCGGGTACCCCTCGGACGCCCATGTCGGGCAGTTCCAGGCCGGGGCGAAGAAAATCAGGCCGCCGTCTTTAACGATACGGCGCAGCTCCATCATGCCTTGCTCGGGATTGGGAACGTGCTCGAACACCCAGATGGTCCATGCGGCATCGAATTCGCCGTCGGCAAACGGCATATCCGTCGCCGATGCTTCGACGAACGGCTTATGAAAAAAGCGGCGCGCCGTGGGGGAAATATCCAGGCCGACGTAGTTCTGGACCACGTCCTGCAGATAGCCCGTCCCCGCGCCGACGTCGAGCACGCGTTTGTTCTCCAGTCCATAGCGTTCCACGAAGGATTGAACCGCGGGCACCACCTGCTGGAACTCAATCGCCTTCTTCGCGGTCTCGATGTACGCCGAGCCGTCCGAGTCCGGCTGCGCTTCGGCCTTCGACGAATAAATGTCGGCGTAAAACTTGTACGCGGACGTTTTCTCCGCCGGCGGCACGACGGAGTCGGTGTGGTAAGGGAAATGCAGCCCGACCACCAGTCCAAAGTAGATGAAATATCCGATGACGACGCGAATAAACGGCTTGCGAAGTCCCCACAGCACCGCGGACACACTGGCGCCGGAGGGGCGCACAGCCGCGGTCAGCTCATTGCCCATGGTTAACCCATCGGCAGTTCCGCCTTAGTACTTTATCGATTCAATGCGCCAGCCATTCACTGGGGCGCGAAAGCGACATACCGCCGTCGCACAGATAAATCCCGCCGGTAATATAGGATGCGGCGTCGGACCCCAGGAACAGGGCCAGATCCGCCAGTTCGTCTTTCGTGCCGAATCTCCGGAGCGGGACGCTTCGTTCGACGCGCGCCCGCGCCTGGTCGTCCGGAGCCAGCCGCCGCATGCCTTCGGTCTCGTCGGTCGGGCCGGGAGTGATGCAGTTGCAGCGGACCCCCGAAGGTCCCCACTCGATCGCCAGCGTTTTGATGAGGATATCGATGCCGGCCTTGGCCGCGCCGACATGCGCTTGCAGGGCCGTCGGCTGAAAGGCAAAGCTCGCCGAAATGGCGATCACCGACGCGCCCGGTTTGCGCAGATGCTCGTAGGCGGCGCGGCAGGTGTTGAACGTCCCCAACAGGTCGATATCGATGACAGCCTTGAATCCGTTCGCCGACATCCCCAGGACCGGGGAAGGGAAGTTGCCTGCCGCGCCGCAGACCAGAATGTCGATTTCGCCGAACTGATCGCGCGTCGATTGCAGGGCCGCCGCGACTCCGTTATAGTCGCGCACGTCGGTGGCATGCGTCGCCGCAACTCCGCCTTTGGACCGGATCACCGCCGCTGCCACGTCGAGTTTCTCCTGCTTGCGGCCGACCAGCATCACCTTGGCGCCGTGCTGTGCGAATCGCTCCGCCATCCCCTGGCCGATCCCGCTGCCGCCTCCAGTGACGAACGCGGTCTTGCCCTTCAATACCTGCTCACGAAAAATGGACATGCAAGCAGGATACAGGAGTCGTGGTTAGCGTTTGCGTCTTCGCAGGAATGCAGCGCCCGCCAGTCCGATTCCGCAAAGCGTCCAAGTCGCCGGCTCCGGAGTGGAGTCGGTCAGGGTGATGGTGGTTTTGTACTCATGCGTTCCCGTCACCAGCGGACCGGAATCGTTGAAATTGATGATGGTCGTGTATCCGTTTCCGGCGTTGGGTTGCTGAAGAATGTTCAGAATGCCGAGCGTCGGTTTGGTCGTGCCGGACAACGATGCCAAAGTCGGATTCGACACCGAGAAGGGAAGCGTAAATTCTCCCAGCGTGTCGAAGTATGGACAGGTGAGATTCGCGCCCCCGCCGCATTGCAGGCCCTGCTCTCTGTTGTACCAATGCGCATTCGAGAAGTTCGAACCCGTGGCCGCGGAATCCGTACCGCTCACCAGGATGTAGGGATTGTTGGCGGTCACCGTATTCCCCTTGACATTGATGAGCCCGGAGACGCTGCCGCCCGTAACGCCTCCGTTCGCAAAATCGCTCAAATGTTCCCATTCGAGCGTATTGCCCTGAATGATCAGATAGTCTTGGCCGTCTTGAGTCACGTCAATCGAGATCGTTGTGATCACCGAAGCCGAGACGATGAGCGGCAGAGCACACACCAAGAGCGCGAAACGAAACACGTATGATTCCTCCGGAATACGAAGGATAAGCCATATTGCTAAAGCGGTCAACGAAATCGCCGGAAGTTTATAGGAAACTTACTGTTTTTGGTTTGAATCTTCAAAAATTCCCAGCGGGCGCTCCGGAACTTCGTCGATCATCCGATTTCGCTTCTGCAACTGCCTTCGCATCACGTATCGCAGGACACAGAGCAGCGCTACGACGATCAGGACCCCTGGCGGCACTCGATTCCCGAACGGATGAATCGATTGCGCCACGCCCAGTCCAAGCGCGGCCACGGCCAGCACGATCGGAAGATATTCGCGGAACTTCACGTCACCCTCATTTTAGCGGCTCTTCGATATACTTGAACGCATGAAATTGCGCGTTGCTGTCACGCTGCTCCTCACCATTACAGCCTTCGCCGGCACGAAGAAGATGACCGTCGAGGACTCGCTCGCCATCCACCGCGTCGCCGGACCGAAGTTTTCACCCGACGGCAACTGGATCGTCTACACGCAAACCGATTGGGACCGCAAGAACGATCGCCAGGTGTCGCACTTATGGATCGCGCGGTCCAACGGCAGCGCCACTCCCGCCAGGCTGACCAATGGCGAAAAAGGCGAGACTTCGCCGAAGTGGGCGCCCGACGGATCGAAGCTCGCATTCCTTGCCGACCGCGGCGCGGCGGACTCGAAGAACGGCAGCCAGATCTGGCTGATTCGTCCCGATGGCGGCGAGGCCGAAAAACTCACGTCGGAAGACAACGCGATCTCGGCGTTTCAGTGGTCGCCCGACGGCAAGCGCATCGCGTTCATTACCCGCGACACGCCGTCGGACAAGGCCGATCGCGAAAAGCGTCATAAAGATAAGTTTGACGCGATCCTGATGGACGCCGACTACACCTACGCGCACCTGTGGACCATCGCGCTCGCCGACAAATCCAAGCAGCGGCTCACCAACGGCGCATTTTCTGTCTCGACGCCCCGCTGGTCGCCCGATTCGCGCTCGATTGCCTACGTCCAGTCGAGCATGGGCCAGCAGGAAAGCTCCTGGTTCGACCTGAACGCCGATCGCAACTCCGATATCTACGTCGTCAACGCCGATGGCGGCGCGGCCAGGAAGATGACGTCGAGCCCCGGTCCCGATTCGGATCCGGTATGGTCGCCCGACGGGACCGAACTGGCTTACCTCAGCGCGATGGATCCGCGGTCGTGGGCTGAAAAGACCGACCTTGTCGTGATCCCTTCGGCGGGCGGCACGCCGCGCAATCTGACCAAGGATTTTCCCGATTCCGCCGCGGCCGTTGCCTGGGCGCCGGATGGCAAGAGCCTGTATTGGGATTCGGAAGAAGGTCTGCGCCGCCATATTTTCCGCGTCGCATCGAACGGCGGCAAGATCGTCCACATCACCGAAGGCGAAATGCTCTACAGCGATTTCGAAGTGTCGCGCGACGGCAGCCGCATCGCATCGACCGGCGACAACGGCATGGCTCCGGCGGAGATTTGGGTGCTCAGCCTCAACGGCAACGGCCGCACGCGCATTTCGCACGCGAATCCCGAATTTGAGGATTTCGCCGTCGCCAAATCGGAAGCCGTCCGCTGGAAGGGTCCTGACAATTTCAATGTCGAGGGCTGGCTGACGTATCCCCTCGATTATCAGGCCGGCAAGAAAGTCCCGCTGATTCT
>JAIQFJ010000169.1 GCA_020073325.1 Terriglobia bacterium
TTCGAATCTGCACCTGCACGTCGAGGCTGCGAAGTTCGCGGCGCGCCTCCGTTGAGAATTCAATCCGCCAAGCCAAGCTCGCGTTCGATCTCTTCCAGCGGAATCGTAGGCTCGTTCCGCTTCAGTCGCTCGACCGCGATCCGGTAATCTTCTTCGCCTTCGATGAACTCGATGATGGCTTCGCGGGCGCACTCGTCCTTCGTCCGTCCGAGGCTCTTGGCGAGCGAATCGAGGCGATCTTCGAGTTCCTTGGGAAGCGTGATCATCTCGATTCGAGTATAAATCGGCTATGCACGCCGCGGTGGACGACCGCCGCCGCCGCCGCCCTCGCGCGGCGTCATCGGGCGGGCCTCATTCACCACCAGCGTCCGGCCCATCAGATCTTTGCCATGGCACGCATCCACCGCCCGCTGAGCGGCCGCGTCGTCATTGATTTCCACGAATCCGAAACCCCGTGCTTGCCCCGTGAACCGATCCCGCATGACCGTCACTGAATCGATCGGCACGCCGTTTTCGGCAAAGAAGTTCTGCAAATCCGTTTCATTGGCCGAGTATGGTAAATTCCCCACGAAAAGTTTCTTCACGAAGTCACCCCTTAACTGAACTGGAGACAGGCAAACACAGACCGGGCAGGCCAAACAGGCAGGATAAGCGAGCGGACCGAGTCAGACTGAGCACTCCAATACGGCAGTAGTATGCCACGGCTGTTTAACCGTGTCAAAGGGTAAAACCCTGCCGGAAGACATATACCGGACTTCAATATGGGGACTTTAGTTAATCCGTTGCTTCGGCTCGGACCGCGTCGCCCACCTGCTTACCGGCCAGGCGGCTGTGTGCCTTTCCGTACAGGAAGTACACCACGAAACCGATCAGCATCCAGACAACAGCAGTCAACTGTGTGAACCGGTCGAGCGAGAGGATCATCGTCCCGCACACAATCATGCCTAAAATCGGCACAATCGGGACCAGCGGTGTGCGGAATGGACGCGCCTGGCTCGGGTTCGTTTTGCGCATGATCATCACGCCGATGCAGACCAGCACAAACGCGAACAGCGTGCCGATCGAGGTCAGGTCGCCCGCTACCGACTCGGGTATGAATGCTCCGAAAATGCCGACGAACACGAAAAGCACCCAATTGCATTTATAAGGCGTGCGGAATTTCGGGTGAACCTCGGAGAAAAGCTTCGGCAGAAGCCCGTCGTTCGACATCGAATAAAACACGCGGCTTTGTCCCAGCAGCATGACCAGCATGACCGAGGTGAACCCGGCCAGAATCGCTACCGTCACCGCCGTCGCCAGCCAGCTGTAACCGGCCATGTGATGTTCGATCGCGTAAGCAACCGAGGCTTCCTTGCCGGACGTCAGAAATTCGCCGTAGGGCGAAACGCCCGTCAGCACCCAACCGAACGTGATGTAGAGCAGCGTACAAACCGCCAGCGACCCCAGGATCCCGATCGGCATGTCCTTGCCGGGGTTCTTCGTTTCCTGCGCCGCCGTCGACACCGCGTCGAATCCGATAAAGGCGAAGAACACAATACCCGCGCCTCGGAGGACGCCTCCCCAGCCGTGCTGGAAGAAACTCTCGTGTCCGGGGACGCCTTCGGGAATCATGAACGGGGTGTGGTTCGCCGGACTGATGAAGCTCCAGCCCACCGCGATAAACGCGATGACGATTCCGACTTTGATCGCCACGATAATTGAGTTGACCTTCGCCGATTCCGACGTTCCTTTGATGAGCAGCATGGTCACCAGCAGCAGAATGCCCACCGCGATGATGTTCATGGTGCCATGCTCGCCCGTCGGCGAGGTTTCAAACGGAGAATGGGTCCAGGCATACGGCAGCTTGCCGCCGGTCAGCTTGTTGAGATATTCGGTCCAGGCGATCGACAGGGTTGCCGCGCCTAAAGCGTATTCCAGAATGAGCGCCCAGCCGATCACCCACGCGACTAATTCGCCCATGGTGACGTATGCGTAGGTGTACGCGCTGCCGGCGATCGGGATCATGGCGGCGAATTCGGCGTAGCACAGTCCGGCGAACAGGCAGCCCGTCGCGGCGACGATGAACGAAAGCACGACGGCCGGTCCCGCGGCCTCTCCCGATGCGGCGGCGGTTCGCACGAAAAGGCCCGCACCGATGATCGCGCCGATGCCTAACGCAATGAGTCCGGGCCACGTCAGCGAGCGCTTCAGGCCGCCTTCATGTTCAGCAACCTGAGACAACAGCACCGCTAAGGGCTTCTTTCTGGAGAGGCTCATAGTTTAAAGACTGTAACACAGACGATCGGGTTTCGTCGTGCGCGGAAAAACCGTGACACCCCTGCCGGAGCTCTTGCTCCCGTTGAGGCTCAACGCCTATCCAACCCGCGCCGATGAATGGGAACCGCGGCCGTCAGGCCGGAGTATCTCGCAATCAATCGTCGCTGTCGAAAATACTCGTGATCGCGTCGAGCCCCTTGTGCTCGTCTCCGCCGCGTTTGAAAGGCGCCAGCTCGCGACGCATCTTTTCGAGCGTCATACTCTGGATGATCACGCGCCCCGGCCCGCGCAGCGTCGCCAGGAAAAATCCTTCGCCTCCGAACAGCGCCGTCTTGATTCCTCCGACGAACTGGATGTCGTAATCCACGCCGTCGTCGAATGCCACGATGCAGCCGGTATCCACTTGCAGCGACTCGCCCGCGCCCAGCGTGAACTCGACAAAATCGCCACCGGCGTGAATGAAAACCGTTCCCGGCCCGGTCAGTTTTTCGAGGATGAATCCTTCGCCTCCGAAAAATCCCGCGCCCAGCCGCTTCACGAAGGCGATGTTCAGTTGCGTGGTCGATTGCGCCACCAGAAAGCTATCGCGTTGGACGAAAATGTTCTGTCCGGGTTTCAAATCGAAGGACTGAATCCGCCCCGGGTACGATCCCGCGAATCCGATCTCGCCCTCGACCGGCGAATGGAAGTAGGTCAGGAACAGCGATTCGCCCATCAGCTTGCGCTTCACCGCGCCCCAGATTTTTTCGCCGATCGACGCACCGCTCATGCGCGTTTCCCACACCACCTGCGGCTGCTTGTAGATCATCTTGCCGGCCTCGGCGTACAGTTCCTGGCCGGGCTGCAGCTTGATGCGGATGACCTGCAGATTATCGCCCTGGATGGTGTAATTCAGCGCCGGAACCGACACCTGGGCCTGTGGCGGAGGCGGCGGAGGCGCTGCGCCGGGTCCGCCTGCCGGCTGCCCGCAGGACGTGCAGAATCTCGCATTTTCCGCCAGCGTTCCGCCGCATTGTGTGCAAAAAGCCATATTCTTCCTCTCCCGTGGCGCACGCACTCGCCTCGTGCGGATTCGTCCACAAAATGCTACTACGCACCCGTGAACCGGGCGGTTAGTTTTTCCAGCCACGCGGCCAGGCCTTCTTTATGATCCGCCGACGCCAAACAGGCGCGCACCGCTTCCGACGCCGCCGCGCGATCGAAACGATTGAACTGCGCCTTCAGTGCCTGGACGGCCATCGGCGCCAATGCCGCGATCTGCGCCGCCAGAGCTTCGACGCGCGAGTCCAGTTCCTCCGCTGGAACCACCTCATCCAGATATCCGCACTCGAGCAGTTCCGCCGCGTTCACGCGCTCGCATAGCAGCAGGATCCGCTTCACCGCCCGCGGCGTCAGCCGGTGGATGAAGCGCTCGATCGCGCTCGGATAATACGGAATCCCGAGCCGCACCGCCGGAACCATCAGCTCGATGTGCGGCGCGCCGACGCGAAAATCGCACGCCAGCGCCAGATCCGCTGCGCCGCCGTAGACGCTGCCTTGAATCGCGGCGACCGTCGGAACGCGGCACCATGCGAGTGCATCGGCCACCTGTTCGAATCGCTGTGGAGCGCCCGCGCCGATCGCGCCCAGGTGAAAGCCCGAGCTGAACGTCTTGCCGCTGCTTTCGAGAATCATCACGCGCACGTCGCGATTCGCATTCACGGCCGCGATGTGCGACGCCAGCAGATCCAGATCCGCCGGTTCGATCCGATTGTGCTCCGCCGGACGATTCAGCCGGACGCGCGCCACATGTCCGTCGACGGAAAAAATCATCGCGGGAATCGCGGCGAGTAGGCTTCGAGATATTTCAAGCCGGTTCCGGTGTTGTAGATCACGATGTGCTCGTTCGACTTCAGGAGCCCGCTGGCCAGCAGTTTCTTCAGCGCCGCGATGCACGCGCCGCCTTCGGGAGCCGCGAAAATTCCTTCATCGGTCGCCAGTTCGACGCCGGCCTGGATCATGTCGTCGTCGCTCACCGCCACGGCCGCGCCGCCGCTCTCCCGAACGGCGTTCAATACCAGGAAATCGCCCAGCGCTTTCGGAACGCGCAGCCCGCTGGCCACCGTTTCGGCGTGCTCGAAAAATTCGCTCTTCGACTTGCCTTCGTCGAACGCCTTGACGATCGGCGCGCATCCTTCGGCCTGCACCGCGATCATCTTGGGACGCTTCGGGCCGATCCACCCCATCGTCTCCATTTCCGCGAACGCCTTCCACATGCCGATCATCCCCACGCCGCCGCCGCACGGGTAGAAAATCGCGTCGGGAAGCTGCCAGCGGAACTGCTCGGCGACTTCATAGCCCATCGTTTTCTTGCCTTCGATGCGATACGGTTCTTTCAGCGTCGAAATGTCGAACCACCCCTCGGCGTCCTTGCGCGACGCAACCATTTTGCCGGCGTCGCTGATCAATCCGTCCACCAGCGTCACTTTTGCGCCAGTGGCGCAGCACTCGATGAAGTTCGCTTGCGGAACGTCGCGCGGCATGAAGATATATGCCTCGATCCCGGCTGCCGCGGCATATGCCGACATAGCACCCGCGGCGTTTCCGGCCGAGGGAATCGCCACCTTGGTGATCCCCAGTTCGACGCACATCGAGATCGCGCAGGAAAGCCCGCGCGCCTTGAACGATCCCGTGGGATTGACGCCTTCGTCCTTCACCCACAAATCGTTTGCGCCGAGCCGCGCGCCCAGCCGCTTGGTATGGATCAGCGGCGTCATCCCTTCGCCGAGCGAGGTGATCGCCGCCGGTTTCGACACCGGCAGCACAGGCGCATAGCGCCACATGCTCGACGGACCGTTCGGAATCCAGTCCCGGCTCCAGCTCTCTTTTGCTTTCTGAAGATCGTAGCGGACCAACAGGGGCCCGCCGCATTCGCACAGGTTTGCGACTTTACCCGCTTCGTAGCGTTTTGCGCACACACTGCATTCGAGGTGAGTGACGGTTGTCATGGAAAATTCAGCATAACGGATTCCACCCTAGTGCTGCCGGATTCTCGCCTCAACCGCGGGATTTTACAACTTTTGCTGTAACGATACGGGGAATTTCGTCGTATGATTGACACTTCGAGGTATTGATGTTCTTTCGCCTGGGTCCATTGGGGCTCCTTGCGCCCCTTGCGTTATTTGGCGGCTCGCCAACCTTCCACAAAGAAATCGAACCGATTCTGCAACATCGCTGCCAGGGCTGCCATCGGCCGGGCGAAGCGGGTCCCATGCCGCTGCTGTCGTATCAGGACGCGCGGCCGTGGGCCAAGGCGATTCGCGCGGCGGTGCTTTCCGGAAAGATGCCGCCGTGGCAGGCCGATCCCCACTACGGCAAATTTACGAACGATCCCTCGCTGACACAGGCTGAAAAGGATGAACTGGTGGCCTGGGTGGACGGCGGCGCGCGCGAAGGACTCGCTTCGGATGCGCCCAAGCCAGTGCAGTTCACAGAAGGCTGGCGGATCGCGAAACCGGACGTCGTGTTCGAGATGCCGCGCGAATTCAGCGTCCCGGCCAAGGGCGCGATCGATTATCAGTACATCCCGGTCGCGACCAATTTCACCGAAGACAAATGGGTGGCGGCCGTCGAGGTTCGTCCCGGCGACCGCAGCGTTGTCCATCACGCGATCGTGATGGTCGATTCGGGCAATGGCGAGCGCGGCCAGGAATATCTCGCCGGATACGCTCCCGGAATGACGCCGCAGACCTGGAAGCCGGGGCAGGCGAGACTGATCAAGGCAGGCTCCTATCTTGTTTTCCAGATGCATTATCAGGCGACCGGAAAGCCGGCTAAGGATCGCACCAGGATCGGCCTGATCTTTGCGAAAAAGCCGGCGGCCGAGCAGATTGTCGGGATGCAGGCCGCCGCGCACTGGCTGGCCATTCCGGCCGGCGAGCCGAACTATCGCGTGCAGGCGATGGAGCCCATCCGGGAGACATCGTATCTGGTCGGCATGCGCGCGCACATGCATTTGCGCGGTAAGTCCTTCATGTTCCGCGCCATCTATCCCAATGGCGACACGGAAATTCTCCTCAATGTTCCGAAGTACGACTTTAACTGGCAGCCATACTACTACCTGGAAACTCCCAAGCTCCTGCCCAAAGGCACGCGCATCGAAGCGACCGCCGTGTTCGACAATTCGCCGAACAATCCGTTCAATCCCAACCCGAACGCGACCGTCTTCTGGGGTCCGCAGACCTGGGATGAAATGATGATCGGCTGGTTCGACCTCGCGGTGCCGGTGAAAACGCAAAGCAATCTGCGGCACACCACCGGGCTTGAATAAAGCGGCCCCGCGTGGCGTGGTAGATTCGTCTTATTCATGAGTCTTTTCGCCACTAAACCTCTCCACAAAATCCTTGCCGACGCGGAAAAAGAATCGCTCAAGAAAACGCTCGGACCCGGACAACTGATCGCTCTCGGCATCGGAGCGATCATCGGCGCCGGAATTTTTTCGCTCACCGGAACCGCCGCCGCCAATTTTTCGGGACCCGCCATCGCGATCTCCTTCGTGATCGCCGCCTTCGGATGCGCCTTCGCCGGCTTCTGCTACAGCGAATTTTCCACCATGATCCCCATCGCGGGATCCGCCTATACCTATGCCTACGCGACGCTCGGGGAAATTGTCGCCTGGGTGATCGGATGGGCGCTGGTACTCGAATACGCGGTCGGAGCAGCGGGGGTTTCGGTGAGCTGGTCCTCGACGATGGACTCCATCCTGCAATCGTTCGGCATCCATCTTCCGCCCGCGCTGGTCAATTCGCCGTTCGACCCGACGCCGGGCATCGCGAACATCCCCGCCGTGATCATCGTGATGCTGATGTCGGCGATCCTGATCGTCGGCGTGCAGGAATCGGCGCGCTTCAACGCCTTCATCGTGGTGGTGAAGATCGCCGTGGTGATTCTGTTCATCGGCATCGGCTATTTCTTCGTCAATTATCAGAATTATCATCCGTTCATTCCGCCGAACCGGGGAAAGTTCGGCGAATTCGGATGGAGCGGCGTGGTGCGCGGCGCGGGACGTATTTTTTTCGCCTACATCGGATTCGACGCCGTCTCCACCGCCGCCCAGGAGACCAAGAATCCCAAGCGCGACATGCCGATCGGCATTCTGGGATCACTCGGCGTGTGCACGATTCTCTATATTCTCTACGGCTTCGTGCTGACCGGCCTGGTGAATTACAAAGACCTGAACGTGGCGGCGCCGCTGGCGATCGCGGTGAATCATTTTCCGCAGAGCTATGCGTTCATGGGATTCGTGCTCAAGCTGGGATCGCTGGCCGGGTTGACGTCGGTGATCCTGGTGATGCTGCTCGGCCAGAGCCGCGTGTTCTTTTCGATGTCGCGCGACGGCCTGCTGCCGAAACTGTTTTCAGACCTGCATCCGCGTTATCGGACGCCGTGGAAATCGAACCTGATGCTGATGCTCTGCACCTCGATTCTCGGATGCTTCATCCCGATCAACAACCTGGGCGACATCACCAACATCGGGACGCTGTTCGCGTTCGTGCTGGTGTGCATCGGAATTGTCATCATGCGGCGTACGCGTCCCGATCTGCCGCGCCCGTTCCGCACGCCGTGGGTCCCGTTTCTGCCGATCTTCGGGGCGTTCGTCAACCTGCTGCTGATGGCGACTCTTTCAGGAATCACCTGGGCCGCGTTTCTGGTATGGATGGCGGTGGGGCTGATGGTTTATTTCAGCTACAGCAAAGCCCACAGCGTCGTGCAGCGAAGCTGATGTGGCGCACGCACTCGTGAGGATGCTGAAAAAAATCGCACAACCCCGCCCTGACGGGCGCGGCTGCATCGACATCCCTGGCCGTCAGGCCGGGGTTCCTTCGCTTTTCAACAACCCCACGCGTCGAGTGCGCGCGCCACAGTCCGCTACGGTGTGGCGCACGCACTCGTGAGGATGCTGAAAAAATCGCACCACCCCGCATCGACATCCCTGGCCGTCAGGCCGGGGTTCCTTCGCTTTTCAACAACCTCACGCGTCGAGTGCGCGCGCCAGAGTCAACTACTTCGTCGCGAACGTGCAGAGAATTTTCTGCCCGTTCGGTCCCGTGTTGCTGATATACCCGTTGATCTGCACGGCGATCACGTTGGTGGCGGTCGGGACGAACTTGTTCTCGACCTTCATGCTGATCTGCCACCCGCCCGGGAACGCGCCTGCGCCGGAGTAGATGATATCGCCGTCGGGAACAATCCCGTTCGGAGCGAAAACTCCGCTCAAGATCTGCGGCCGGTCCTGCGTTGCCGCCGCGTCCGAGGGAGGCATGCCGTCGGTCGGCACCGGTCCCGGACCTCCGGTGAAGACTCCGCCGCCGGTCATGTAGAACGTGATGTAGTGCGTGCCGTCGCGCGAAACCGGATTCGACGGGCTGTTGATGGTGTTGTCGTCGTTAATCGCCGCGATCTGACCCGATCCGACCGCGCCCGAGGTGTAGAATCCCGGCGAGTATTGCGCCATCTGGAACTGGCCGGACGCCAGGATCTCGCCCGTCGAAGGATGCGTCACCAGGAATTCCACGGTTCCCGAACTCGGAACATTCTGCGTCGGCACCTGGAAATTCAGAACCGACGCCGCCATGGCGAAGATCGGCGCGGGCTGTCCGTTGACGGTGACCTGGAAGTCGCTTAGATTTGTCGGCCAGGGGTAAGCCGTCGCCGACGACGTGGGGAAGCTGAAATCCCGGCCGCGCCGGTACAGGCTGATCAGCATGCCGGGCGAGATCGGAAGCTGGTTGTAATTCGCCGAATGCGTGTAGGTGAGCGCCGCATAGTACAGCGCCACGCGATTCGCCGACTCCGCCACGATCAGGTTGTCCGAAGCATCCAGCGTGATCGCCGCGGCCGGTGTCTGCGCCTGGATGATCTGGTTCACCGGGAACGTGGTCGGTGTCGAATTGACAATCAGCGAGTTGAACTCGGGCAAGCGCAGGATCTGGCTATTGCTCGAATTGCTCACCCAGATTTCGCCCGTCGTCTGGCTCACAATGATCCCCTGCGGCTGCGCGATCAGTCCCAGAAATTGCGCGCTGGAGCTGGCACCGGTAGTCTGAGCCAACCCATTCGACCAGATCATCAGGCGGCTGTTGCCGAAGTCGGCGACGTACAGACGGTCCGAGCTGTCGACCGCGATCTGCCGCGGATTGTTCAACCCTGCGGCCGAGGTCGCGTTCTGCGGCGCGCTCGAGTTTGCGTCGGGCTGGCCCAGAATGATGGACGCGTTCTGTCCGTTCTGGAAGTCCCCGCCGCCCTTTTTGAAAATCAGGATGCGGTTGTGATTCAGGTCCGAGACCGCCATGCTGCCGTCGGAGAACAGCACCAGCCCGACCGGTCCGCCCATGGTCGAACTGCTGGCGTCCTCGATCTGCGAGGTGAAACTCGGCTGACCCAGCACCAGATTCGGAAGCTGCTGCGAGCCGGAAGCCTGGCTGAACGGCGTGGGGAAGCGCAGCACGCGCCCATTGCCGGTGTCGGCGACGTACAGGTTTCCGCTCGAATCCACGGTCAGTCCGGTGGGGCGGTTCAATCCGTACTGATTGGGAAGCTGCGGATCGTTGGTCGCTCCGTTGAATAAGGATCGGTAGAAATCCGTCTGCCCCAGCACCAGGTCGGCCTTGGCTCCGATCCCGATGTTGCGCGCATCCCGGAATGCCAGAATGCGATTGTTGAAGGTATCCGCCACGTACATGTGCGGCGGATTCGAACTGGTGTCGATCGCCACGCCGGCCAGAGCGCTGCCGAAATTGAAATTCACCTCGCGGCCCTCGATCAGGTTGGGCGAGTTGTAGGGCCAGTCGAGCTGCCCCACCAGGCGCGTCGCCAACACATACTTACCGCTCTGCTGCTGGAACGACGTCACGCGGTTGTTGCCGTAGTCCGCCACCCAGAGATCGGTGCCGAGGAACGCGATTCCGATCGGGAAATTCACCGTCGAGGCGTCCGGTTCCGCCTGCCCCTTGTTGGCTTTTCCGTTCTGGAAGTTGTTCTGCCCGACCACGTCGATCATTGGCGGCGAAAATTCAGTGGTCACTGGCGTGATGTCCAGCCTGGGCTCGTTCGGCCAGTTCTCAGGAACGTCGTATTTGACTACGCGATTGCTGGCCGGGTCGGCGACATAAAGATTGCTGCCGGACATCCCCAGTCCCAGGACCGTGCTGGTCAGCGCGTAATTATTCGGTGAGGTGAGCGGCGGCTGGTTCTGTAGATTGAAGCCGATTCCCAGAATGCGGAACGCGGAAATTCCGACGGAGCCGGATTGAATCCCCGCAAGATAGTACAGGACGCGCGCATTGCCGTCGGCGATGTAAATCGCTCCGCTAGGCGCGATGGCGACCGAAGTCGGCGCGCGCAGGCTGCCTTTGAACGTCAGGGTTCCCCCCGGATTTCCCTGCGGCGCCGGACGCTCCTGGCTGGTTTGAAAATCGAGCTGCCCGAGAACGACGTCCGCGGTCGGTTCCACCGTATTTGCCGCAAGCTGGCTCGCCGGGAAACGAAGCGCCCGGTTGTTGCCCGGGTCGGGGACCCACAGGTTGCCGCTTCCATCCAAAGCGATTTTGTTGGCGAACGTGTTGCTGGTCGAAAGGTACAGCGTTTTTGCGCTCGCCACCGAGTTGCCTTCATTTGGCCGGACCCCGGAATTGAACGTCTTCTGCCCGATGACCAGGTCCGTCAGCAGCAGGCTGCCCGTCTGCTGGAACGGGGCCGGGAAGCGCAGGATCCGGTTGTTGCCGGAATCCATCACATAGAGATTACCGCTCGAATCGACCAGGACCGCTGTGGGGCGGTTGAACCCGGTGTTGAGCCCGGGATTTCCCGGACCGCCGGCGAGCGTCGAAAACAGATCGCGCTGCCCGATCACCTTCTGGTCGGCGAAACCGCAGCTTGCGTTGCTGATCCCGCAGACTCCCAGAGCGGCGGGGTTCTTATAAGCCAGCACGCGATTGTTGCCGGTATCGCCCAACAGAAGCGACGGAGACGCCAGACTCGCGGCGCAGATCACAACGTCGGCCTCTACGGAGAATCGCTGGAGATCCGTGGCGATCTCCACCTGAACACCATCGGCTTGCAACTCTGCGGCGAGCCTGCGTAGTCGCTCTGCATTACGTGCGCTGAGCAGCACGCGCCTCACGATAGGCGCCAAACAACGGGCGCAGCCGGAACCCACATCTCCTGTTGCTCCCACGATGAGTGGCGTTGATCTTGAGATGTCCCGGCCCTCCAGCGCGCACATCTTCTGGATGCCCTGAACGATGAAGGCAACGGTCAACGTATTGCCTGTAGTGAAGACCGTACCGTGTCTTTGAGGAAGCTGATCGAAGTTGCCCTCGATCAGAATGGAGCTGAATCCGCCGAGACTCACGATCTTCGCTCCTGCCTTGATCGCGCAGGACGCCGCCTTTCGAACACGGGCGATGTTTTCGTGCACGTAGGCGGCTTCCAGGCGGTCGGGAGGAATGAAGGAGTCGATGTACAGGCCGCGCGACTTCGCGCCGACAATCGAACCAATGTCGACATGGCAGACTGCTCGGGGCGGAATCCAAGGAAGAATGTCCTTGATCTCATCGTCCGGCAATGGCGTACGCTGGGGTCCGCGCAGGACAGCAAGTACGTCTGCAGCTGCTCGCCAACTCTCCTGATGGCCGATCAGAGCGAAATCGACGTCGATCGTCCGCGCTCGCGTATTTACACTGGCAACTGAGCCACCCATGTAAGTGTTACCTCCCCAGGTATTCCCAGCATGTCGAGCGTTTTCAGATACTGTTGCAGAGACGCTCCGCGAAGCTCGGCTGCAGACAAGCTGACCTCGAACAGGGATGGCTTCACACAGCTGGCATGGCAGACTTCGCAATGTCCATCCTTGCATTCCTTCGCCAGCATCTGCGCGAGGGTGGTCATCACCTCCAGATGCAGCCGGTAGACCTTGTCGTCGAAGCGTTGCGCGTCCTGGGCTCGCTCTGCTCTCAGAATCGACATGGCGTGATCGATGTGATCCTCTTCCTCGGCTGCGATGCGGGCAAAGGTTTGGCCTAGACTCCCTGGTGCCACCTTCCCGACGCGTGAATAGCTTGCGACGGCGAAGGATTCCAGCATGATTTCCTGGACGATTAAGCAGCCAATGAAGTCACGCGCTGCGATGCAACGCAGGAATGCTTCGCGGAGCCGCTTCCAATGTTTGGCGTCGACGTTATTGGCGACGTCCACTCCAATTTTGCGGCCCTCGGCAGCGAACGAAGCAGCATGGCCACGTTCACCTTCCGCATGTTCCAATGCATCGGCTATTTCTGCGGGATCCTCACACATCTCCGATAAGGAGGCGTAGTTCATCGCCGCGAGTAGTTCCCCGGTCATTGCCTGTGCCAAGATGTCCTGCCAAATCGGGGCACTCGGCGAGAGAGAAGTACATTCCATCGGTGAGCAGTTAACATCAATAAGTGGTTCCATGTTTTCTCCTGAACAGATATTTAAACTTTACGGCTGTGTTCCCACGCGGGACTGGCCCCATTGCGGGCTCCACAGTCCGCGCGCCGAGAGGATGAAGGTGAAGCCCCCGAGCGCGCCGAGCGCCCAGAGTGTCCAGACGAAGAAGAAGCCGCCGGTGGACTTGGCGATCTCGCCGTAATGTGCCCCCCTCATGTGGATGACGGGCATGCCTGCCGCGAACAACCCGACGAGCAGCATGATGACGT
>JAIQFJ010000170.1 GCA_020073325.1 Terriglobia bacterium
GCTCGAACGTGAAAGAGCAGATCCGCATCCCCGGATACAACGCCACCGGCATGCGGCCCAGATTGCTCAACTCGAGCGTCGCCTTCCCTGTCCATCCCGGATCGAAAAGTCCCGCGGTCCCATGCACGATAATCCCGATCCGCCCCAGGCTCGACCGTCCTTCCAGCCGGCCCAGCACGTCGTCGTCGAGTTCCAGAACTTCTTCCGTGATCGCCAGCGCGAATTCGTGCGGCTGCAAAATGAAAGCCTCGCCCGCGGGCACGGTGATGGTCCGCATCAGCCCCTGAATCGCGGTTTTTTCCTTCAGGTCGATCAGCGCATGCCGGCTGTGCTCGAACACGCTGAACTCGCTGCCCAACCGGAAATCGACCGAGCAGCTCCCGAACTGCTCCGGCGGCAGCGGCGGCGATATTTTAATCTTGCCCTGATCGATATACTTCCGGATGTCGACGTCGGAAAGAACCATGTTCCTTGCAGTATCGCATCAACGGCCCACGCTGGCCGCTTTTTCACCCCAACGCGTCGATGCTCTCCGGTCGCGGTTCCCACCAGCAATGAACCGCGACCATAGGGAGCGGCCCGCGTCGATGCGACCCGAAAAGCTGCTTTGCCGCGCACCGTTACAACGCCGGCAAAGCGCCGATGATCTGCAGACCCGCAATCGCCGCGGCCCGCACCGGCCACCATCGCGGATTCCCAGGCTCGCAATACAGGACCTTCTCCCCCGTCCGCGTCTCGATCGTCACCGGCAACTCCGTCACCAGCCCGCGACTCCCTTGCAGCACCGGTGTCAGCCGTTCCCGCAGTTGCGTCGCGCCATAAGTGATCGCCGTGACCGGCCACCCGAGCTGCGGCGCCACGATAAATCCACTCCACAGCCCGCCATTGAACGGCCTTTCCACCGCCGCGACCGGAATGAAATTCTTCACCGGAATCAATCCATAGAGCGGCGGATGCAGCGCCACTACCGTCGCCGACGCAACGAATGACGGCATCCATGGCACTCGCTCGGTCAACGCAGCCTGCAACGAACCTGCGAAGCTCGGCGTCCCCACCGGCCCTGACAGCGACCATCTTCCCGCCTTCCTCTCCGTCAACCGCACGTTCACGTCGGCTGTCTCCCCAAGCGTCGCGATCGCGACATCTTTCACATCCACCGGCTGAAAATAATTCAACCGGTTCAGCCGGGCGATGCTCTTGCGCAACTTGAATTCATCCAGCGGAGCCGCCTCATCCAGAACGAACCTGCGCCGGATCGCCGCATCGCGGAAATGACCGGATCCCGAAAAATTAATGCGCCGCACTCGATACGCGGGTCCGCGCTCGATCGAGGTTCGCAATTCATCGCCGGCGATTTCCCCCCGAACGGAAAAGTCGAGAATGCCTTGCGTCTGCGCCTCGCGACGCCGCGCCAGAAGGTCGCCGCACGAAATCGGATTCCGAATCTCCGTACGACGTCCCGCATCGATCGCGATCGACACGCTGGCGCGATCCCGGTAAAACTCCGGCTCCTCCGCCCGAGCCGTCACGTCAAAATATCCCTTCGACAAATACAGCGATGTGATGCGAGCCAGGTCCGCATTCACCGCCCGATCGCTATACGACGGCGCCAGCTTCCAGAACAAAATCCGCCGCGCATGCAGCGCGCGCAATTCGCGCCGCAGATCTTTTTCCTCCAGCGCCGTGTCTCCTGAAAACCGCACGCCGCTCACGCGCACCGGATCCTCCGCCCGCACCGTCAGCTTCAAATCGGCGAGCCCGTTGGCCAATGGCGCCACCGACCAATCGACGCGCGGATTCAAATACCCATGCGCTTCCAACTGCTCCCGAGCCTGCGCAGCAAGCTGCTCCGCGCGCATTCGATTCAGCGGCGTGCCTTCCGGAGCCTGAATGCGCAGGGAATACGACGTCGGCGCGACGCGCACCTCATGCAGCCGGATCAGCGGCGAAGGAGCGAGTTGAAAAACAACCGCCGTTCCACCTTCGTGCCGAGCCGTCTCCACACGAATATCTTCGAATCGCCCCAGCGCCCACAGCTCACGCACGTCCCGTTCAATCGACCTCTCGTCGAAATCCCGGCCCACCTGTGTTTGAAGCGTCACGTCCGGACTCGCCCCGCGAATCGCGACCGAAGTGACTACATCGTTCGCCCACCACGTCACAACAAAAAAGATCGCAACCACGCGGGTCCACGATGCACCTCAACAGCCAATCACAATACTTCGACCATCAGGCACTTCAGATAAAGCGTCTCCGGAACCGTCAGCAAGATCGGATGATCCGCCGCCTGCGATCTCCGCTCCAGCACGCGCAGAGTCTTGCCCACATCGAGCGCCGCCTCCGCGACAATCTGAAACAGCATCGCCTCGCTCACATGATGCGAGCACGAACACGTCACCAGTACCCCGCCCGTATCCAGCAGCCGCAGCGCCCGCAGATTGATTTCCTTGTACCCGCGCGCCGCGTCGTCCAACTGCTTGCGCGACTTCGCAAACGCCGGCGGATCCAGCACCACCATCGAATATCGCCGGTCGATCCCCGCCAGAAACTCAAACAGGTCCGCCTGACGAAACTGGATATTCCCGATCCCATTCGCTTTCGCATTCCGCTCCGCTGTTTCGAGCGCCGGGGCCGACGAATCGATCGCCTCCACTGCCTCCGCCCGCGCCGCCGCATGCAGCGCAAATCCGCCCGTCGACGTGAAACAATCGAGCACGCGCCCGCGCGCCCACCGCGACGCCGCGACGTAGTTCTCGCGCTGATCGAGATAAATCCCGGTCTTGTGCCCGCGCAGCAGATCCGCTTCGAGCTTCAGCCCGTTCATCGCGATCGACACGCGCTCCGGAATCTCTCCCGCCAGCACCGCCGTCTCCAGCGGCAGCGCCTCCAGCTTGCGAACGCTCGCGTCGTTGCGCGCCAGAATCCCCGCCGGCGCCAGCAGTTCCGTCAGACAATGCACGATCAAATCGCGCGACCGCTCCATCCCCTGATCGAGCGTCTGCATCACCAGATACGGCCCATACCGGTCGACAATCAATCCCGGCAGCAGATCGCCTTCGGAAAACACCAGCCGGCACGCATCCGAATTTTCGACAATGCGCGCCCGATGTGAAATCGCCGCGCTCAGCCGTTTCAGAAAAAATGTTTTATCGACCGGCTCGACCGTGCGCGAAAGCATCCGCAGCGTGATCTGCGAAGTCGAGCTGTAATGCGCCACGCCGATCGGCCGCCCCCGCGGATCGGCAACGCGAACCGCATCCCCCGGCTCCGCCTCGCCGCGATCGGTGACGTCGCTTGAAAAAATCCAGGGATGCCCGCTCGCCACCCGATCCGCACCCTTGCGGCTGATTTTTACGGTCCTCACCGTTCAACAATACCCCGGTTTTCCGCAACTTACCGCTTCGATCCGCACCCCGTCGCGAAACCGCGGCGTACCCTCGCAGTCGAGGAGATCGTGTGCTGTTCCATTCAAAGGACCGATTCCACCGCGCCGGTGTTCTAGACACCGCCGGCAACGTGTGTGCGGAATGGACGTGTGCTGAGCGTCAATCGGCGACAACCTGTTCCGGCAGGGCAAAAAACCGGCAGGAAGCGCTTCCGATGAAAACTATTTCCCCTTCACGCCTTCAGGCTTCCCGAAACGATACGCCTCCACGGGAGCATTCGTCTTCACTTCGCTCAACTGGATCGCATCGCGTCCGTCGAGCCACGCAAAGGTCAGGTGAAACGGCATCTTGATCCCGTCCACATCGCGATAGTCCGAAAAATCCACCTGCGTCGGAATCCTTCCGATCGGCGATTTCGCATACCGGATCATGCGCAGCAGCAGCCCGGTCTGCTTGTCGAAAAACAGCGACACCAGCAGTCCGCGCGGACCCGTCCCCTGCAGCACGTTCACCAGCTTGTCCTGCCCGATCCCGTTCGCCTTTTCCTGCGACGTCTGGCTCGACGGACCCGGCAGATCGCTGATCGTGATCGGCAGCCCCACCCGCAGATTCGTCAGGACGCTTTTCAACTGCTGCGGAAACGCGAGCTCCGCATCGAACTTCGCGCCATCCAGTTCGCCGCCCGTCAGCTCATACTGGCCGAGCACCGTCAGCGGAGTCTTGATCCAGCCCACGCTGCCGTTGTACGTGCGGATGCTGTCGCCGCGCTCCAGAGCGTCCGGAAATTCCATCAGCGTGGTGCGTGAATCCGGGAACTTCGCGAAAATCTGCACGCGACCGCCGCCACCGAACCCGCCGAACCCGACGCTGGTCCCCTTGGCGACATAGCTCTTCACCGCCGCCAGTTTCTGTTCCCCGCCAAGCGCCTTCAGATATTTCGCGACAATCTCATCCGCCGATTCCTGTCCCGGCATCGGCTGCACCACGTCGTCCGTTTCCTGCGACGCCGGACCGTACACCAACTCCATCTGCGGCGTCGTCGATGGACGATCCCGGCCGTGATGGCAGCTCCAGCACGTCACCATCTGGCGGCCCGAGAAATTCTGCGCGTTGATCGTCTGCACCATCGTGGTCATCTTGCGCGCCACGACTTTTTTCTGCGTATCCGCCGCCCAGTCGACTTTATCGGTGCCAGCGTTCGCATGGCACTCCGAGCAGTCATAACCGACCGCCGCCGACATCACGCCCATGGTCCCCATGAAGTCGTCCACGGAAATCCCCTTGAGCACCTGGATATTTTTGAAAACCTGCTCCGCCTTGGGAGACTGCGCCAGAGCCGCGCCCGCGGCGAGCAGGACAACGGCGGCGATGATATGCGTGCGAACTCTCATTTTGGGGTGCACCTTCCTCGGTATTCTTGACCGTCTATTCTAACCCGGTCCCGGAGGCATCAAGCAATATCTTTTGGCCATCCGGAAACGTGATGGCCCGCCCGATCGCCTTGCGCGACCCGTTTTTCGCCTGGAATCCGTCGATCGAAACCCGCATCCCGGCCCTCAGCGTGTTTTTCGAAATCCCGCGCCGCACCAGCATCTGCGGACTGGCCCCTTCAATCCACCAGCGGACGCCGCCGACGTCGAGAAAAATTTCAGTGTGCGGATTGATGAAATCGAACCGAGCCACTACACCTTCGAGGTGCACCGGCTTGTCGCTGTCGTACTCCGCCTTGAAGGAATGATGCCCCCAGGCAGCGGCTGCGACGACAAAGATCAGCGCTGCTTTGCGAGCCATAAAGAAAGTTCCCGATCCGCCGCCAGCAATTCGTCGCGTCGCCCGAACCGTTCACTGATTCGACGCAGCGAACGCCGCGCCAGTTCCGCCGACCGGCGTGCAAGCTTCGGATCGGCTTCTTTCATCACATCGCGCAGGATAAGGTACGCGCGCCAGTATTCTTCCTCGTCGTCTTTCAGTTCGCGTTCGAGGGCGATTTGGCGGTCACGTTCGGCTCGGGTGAAGCGATATTCGTCCTCGGCGGTGAGACCGTAGCGCTGCAGACCGCTCCACAGAGAGTCGTTGAAGTAGATGCCGTTCTCATTCGCCGCGATGAATTCGGCGAGCCTGAATTTGCCTTCGGGCGTGGTTGCGCCGCGATAGAGGTCGGCGAGTTTGCGCATGCGCGGGGCGCGGCGTTTGGCGTGGATCGATTCATAGATCGAGGCCGACTCGTCATATTGATTTTCGCGCGCGAGGCGCACAGCGAGTGCGTATTGCACGAGGCGCAGATCGGGGAGACCGGGATTTTGCTCGATGAAGGCTCGCAGCGTGTCGATCGAGGCTTCGGCTTCGAGCAGCAGGTTCAAGTCGAAACCGGACATACCCCAATAGATTGAAAAATCCGAGAATTCGACGGCTCCCCAAAACCTTCCTTCATGGCTCACCCGTTTATGAAGCCAGAGAGCGTAACGGATCTGTTCGACCGGCTTATCGAGCTTGCGATAGACTCCGCAGAGTCCATAGGCGGCCGCGGCTTGCTGATCGATGCTGGCGCGCGAAGACGCGAATAGGGCAAGCAGCGGATCTTCGGCGGCGGCGAAGTCGTGCGACAGGAAATCGGCCGAGGCGAGCATCCAGAGGAAGTCGGGATCGCTCCGGACGGGCGAGCTATCAGGGATTTTTTCAGCGATCGTTCGCGCCATCGCGGGATCGCCGGCGCGAAGCGCGGTGCGAAGCGAGAGCATCGCGAGCGGCTCGGAACGCAGCAGCGAGCCGTGCTTCTGGAGGAGATCGAGGATGCGGGTGTAGATCGCCGTATCTTCGGGCTGGAAGCGTTGGTCTGCGCGCGGCCCTCCCCAGCGCGGATTCGTCACGAGTTGGATGGCGAAGATGGCATGCTCGGGCGTGTCGAAATATTCTTCCAGATGGGCACGAAGCTCCTCGCCGCGGTTATAGCGATAGTTCATGCGAAGAGAGGTGAGCAGCGTTTCGCGGCTGAGGTTCGATCCGCTGCGATTCAGCTCGTCGAGATAAATTTTGCCCGCGCGGGTCTGGTCGCCTTCCAGATAGTAGACGTGGGCAAGCCAGCCGCGAGCCTCGCTGAGGAACGCGGGGTCGCGGGCGGTTTTCAGAAAGGCTTTGAATTTGGCTTCGACCGGTTCGAGAGAAAGCTGGTCGTCGGCTTCGGCGGCGCGCATCTGGATTTTGGCGTCGATCAGATCGACTTCTTCTTTTTCGCGAGGGGAAAGAGAAGAATCCGCGCGGGCTGCAGCGAGGGCGGCCCGGGCGGGCGCAGCATCAAAAGCGCGGTCTTGCGGAACGCCGAGATAGGCGTAGCGGAGTTTTTCAAGCGGCGTATTGCGATCGCCGGATGCCATGCCGGCGAAGGGTGCGTCGATGCGGCGGATGTTCGGTTTCTCGAAATTCGATGCGTGTTTCGCGAACGGAAGCCAGAACCGTGCGCTGAGATATTCGCGCAGGCTGTCGTCGAACCCGCAGGCGCCGAGCAGGCCGAGCGTTCCGAGAATCCAGATCCGCTTCATCGCGCCGCCACCGTGAAGTTGACGCGCGACGCGCTGACGGCGCGGCCTAAATAAATTCGGCCGCGCGCGCCAAAGGCGGGAATGGAAAGCTCGAGCCGCGACGGGCCGGTCATCCGAACGGGGACTCGTTGCGACGGCAGGAAGTATTCCAGTTCGGCCGAGCTGCGGATGATCGCCTGGATCTCGTTTTCCGAATCCGTCGGGCTTTCGAGATAGAGATCGGCACAATAAACGGACGCACAGCGCCCGTCGATCGTGTCGATCCGGTTTTCCCGAGCTTTCGGCGGCGCGGCGGCAGCCGCTTCCAGGACTTCGTCCGGCTGCATGGCGAGCGATTCGTCGTGCGCGGGCCAGCGGAAATAGAGCACCCCAGCGAGATGACCGCCCATGGCCTGCGCGCTCATGGTTGCCGTCCGCACCTGGTCGCGCGACGACAGGATAAAGCGCACGGTGTCGCCCGGAGAAAAATTCATATAGCTGATCCGCGTGGGCCGCGTCGCGCGATACGTCAGTACGCGCTCGCCTGCATCGTTGCGCGTGACGACGAGATCGAACGCCTGATTCGCGGAGACATCGATCGGGCTGAGATCGCGGAATCCAATGATTCCGAGATTCTGTTCCTTCGATGCGCGCATCACCGTGCCACGGCCGAAGGTCGCGATACCGATGCGAAACCGCTTGCCGAATCGATTGAAGACCGGACCCCAGCGCGCGGCGTCGATCTTCGCGGCGATCGCACTGTCGTCGCCGTTTCGCGGATTCCCAAGATCGTAGAATTGCGGGACGAATTCGTCCACCTGATCGATCACGCTGCCGACGGCGGTACCTGGTCGGAACCAGTCGAGCAGGGCGGTGATCGAAAGCTGATAACCCGCGGGCAGCGTTTTTCGGATCTCGCGAAGGAACGCGGCGTATTCAGCGAGGGTCGATGTGGGGCTGTCGATATCGAGCTGAACGCCCGCAACCGGTATGTTGCGCTCGCGCGTTTCGCGCACGACGCGTTTGAGGGCCTCCGAAAATTTGGGGATGACCTTGGGATCCGGCACTCCCAGATGTGTGTAGCGCCAGACGAGCCAGTATTCCTTTGCATTCGGAACGTCCGAAGGCCAGCTTCCGTACGCGTTCCAGCCGCGGTCGACGTTGAGAAAGGATTCGTGCTCGATGTCTCCAGTCTTGACGAACATCACGTCGATCGTTCGCCTGGACCACGAAAGGTCGCTTGGAGAGGCGTCCCAGAACCAGAATCCCGCTGTGAATTTTTGCGGCCGCGGTTGAGACAGAGACACGGCACAGCCCGTCAGCACGAGCGATGCAGCCACCAATAACGAGCGCACGTTTACACCGGGTCGAGCAGATGGCCGAGCTTTTCGCGTTTCGTGCGGAGATAATCCTCGGTCGACTCGACCGGAGCCACAAGGCACGGGACTCGTTCGGCGACGCGCACTCCGGCTTTTTCCAAAGCGTCAATTTTTTCGGGATTGTTCGACATCAGGCGCACCGCTTTGAGCCCGAAGTATTTCAGGATCCCGCCGGCCAGTTCGTAGGCGCGAAGATCGGCTTCGAACCCGAGCTGCTCGTTTGCCTCGACGGTGTCTGCGCCCTGGTCCTGCAGCTCGTAGGCGCGCAACTTATTTAAGAGCCCGATCCCGCGGCCTTCCTGGTTTTCGTAGATCAGCAGGCCCCGGCCTTCGCGCGCGATCGTTTCAATGGCGAGTTCGAACTGCGCCCGGCAATCGCAGCGCAGGCTATGAAAAACGTCGCCGGTGAGGCATTGCGAATGGATTCGCACCAGCGGCGGCGCCCCCGTCAAGTCGCCCATTTTCAATACGACAGCTTCTTCGGTGCCATCCGTGAACCCGTAGATGCGGAAATGCCCGAAGCGGCTGGGGAAGTCAGCCTCGGCAACCTTTTTCACCTGGGATGCAGCAGACATGAGCAGGCGGGTACTTTCATTATAATTGTCGCAGGAGCGCACAGGCGGTTTGTGCGCGAATTTAAATTGGTTCCACAGCACCTGGTCATTCTGCTGGTGAAGCTCGCCGTGGCCGCGTCGCTCGCGAGCATCCTCACGCGCAGCGGCCGTTTCCAACGGATGCTGATGCGCGAAGAACGCACACTCGCCCAGAGAGTCCAGATGGCGCTGGTGTGTTCGGTGATTTTCGCGACCGGCGTCGCGGCCCGCCTGGTCGGGCCGGAGGCGTATCAGGCGCTCGATTTGGGACTCGAAGGCAGCCTCGTCATGGGGATGCTGGGCGGCTACGTCACGGGACTTCTTTCGGGCGTGCTGATTTCCGTTCCGGCGATGTTTCACAGCGAATGGATGTCGCTGGTGCTGTTCGGCGCGGTGGGCGTGCTCGGCGGGCTGCTGCGCGACCTGGCTCCCGACAAAGAAGCGATCTGGGCGTTCACGCCGTTTCCCGACCTGAGTTTGTGGCGGCTGATCCGCCGGCGCGATCTGCGGCTGCCGCTGTTCAGCCTGGCTTGCGTGCTGGTGATTTTCCTGGCCGAGGCGCTGCGGCACATCATCTCGCATAATTTCAAAAGCGTCTTTGCGCTGGAACCGCAGTTTCAGGACGGCCCGTGGATGATCGTCGCCGTCTACGCCACGACGCTGTTCGCGACCGCGCTGCCGATCAAGATCTGGAACAGCAATCGCAATGAAAAAAAGCTCGAGCAGCAGCAGCTTCACCTGAACGAAGCGCGGCTGGCCGCGCTGAGCCGCCAGATCAATCCGCATTTTTTGTTTAACACGTTAAACTCGGTGACCTCGCTGATCCGCAGCGATCCGGAGCAGGCGCGGCAGGTGGTCTATAAACTTTCGAAAATTCTGCGCCGATTGCTTCGCCAGCAGGATAATTTAACCGCGCTCGGCGAGGAGCTGTCATTTGTCGAGGATTATCTTGCGATTGAAATGGTCCGCTTCGGTGAGAAACTGCGAGTGGTGAAAGAAATCGATCCGGCAACGCTCGATTCATTGGTGCCCAGCATGTTGCTTCAGCCGCTGGTGGAAAACAGTATCCGCCACGGCCTGTCGAGCAAGGTGGATGGCGGAACGGTGAAGATTCGCAGTAGGATGGTGGGCCGGCGATTGCAAATCCTGGTGGAAGACGACGGCGTCGGGATTCCGGAAGCAAAACTGGCGACGCTGTTCGAGCAGGGGATCGGCGTCAGTAACGTGAACGAGCGCTTGAAGGTCCTTTTCGGCGATGATTACAAAATGTGGATCGACAGCCGGCCGGGCGAAGGCACCTCGACCGGGATCGAGATCCCGGAGCAGGCGAGCGGCACAGCAGTGGAAGAATTAGCAACCACCGGGAGCAATTCTTGAGCGACCTGAACTATTCGATTCTCCTGTCCCGCACGGACCGGATGCCGCAGACCATCGCGGCGCGGACGCGGCGTATCTACGACAACGTCGCCGCCATTTATCCGGTCAGCACGTTTTTCTTTCATTCGAAAGCGCATGCCTGCCTGCTGCGAAACGCGGGGATCGCAAATGGAATGCGGGTGCTCGAGATCGCCACGGGCTCGGGAGAAATGTTCCGCCGGCTGGTGAAGTCGAATCCGGACGGCAGAACGTTCGGGCTGGATTTGTCGCCGAACATGGCGGCCCGTACGCAGCACCTGGCGCGAAAGCAATTTCCGCATGCGCAGTCGCACTGTGGAGCGGTCGACGTCCGCAGCATGCCGTTCAAGAATGCGAGCTTCGATGCGGTGGTGTGCTGCTACCTGTTCGAGCTGTTGTCGCAGAACGACATTCGGTTAACGCTACGCGAGATCCGCCGTGTGCTGCGCGGCGGCGGAACGTTTGGACTGGTGGTCATCGGCCAGAATGCGAATATCTTCAACCAGCTTTATCACGTTGCGGGAAAACTGGTCCCGGCGTTCTGGGGACGGCAGGTGGCGAACGCGGTTCCTGAGCTGGTGAAAGAAGCCGGCCTGCGCATCGAGACGACGCATTCGGTGCGGCAGACCGGATACCCGTCGCGCGTGCTGATCGCGAAGAGATAAACGGCCCCGCCCGAAAACGTCATTCCTCAGGCATTGAGGCTACGACCAGACACCTCCCGAGGCTAGAATCGCGAATCCGTTACAGGCATCCAAAGAGCAGAGGATCGAGAGCAAACAATCCTCGGAAAGAGAAAACGATGCTAAAGAAATTTGGGATTCCGACGCTGGCAGTAGCGGCGATGTTGGCTCTTGCCGGGGCGGCTCCGGCGAAAGCGGGTGTGCATTTCGGGATCGGGGTCGGCCCGTCTTACGCGTATCCGGCGCCTTACTCGTATCCTTATCCGAACACCACGCCCTACGATCCGTACGCGTACAACCCGTATTCGTATCCCGATGATTATTACGCGGACCCGTACTATGCGGCTCCTGTGTATCCTTACGGCGGCGGCTACTATTACGGCGGCCATTGGGGGCACGATCACGATCGTGGACACTTTGAACGCGGCTACCGCGGCGGATATGGCGGCGGCCATTATGGCGGCGCGCACTTCGGCGGTGGCGGAGGACATTTCGGCGGTGGCGGACACGCGGGCGGTGGCGGTGGACACTTTGGCGGCGGCCACGGCGGCGGACACCGCTAATTCTTAGATCAGACCGTCCAGTTTACTCCCGGGCCGGATGATGGTTTCATTCCTCTCCGGTCCGGTGGAAATCCCTCCGACTTCGACACCCGTTTTCCCCTCGAGAAATTTCAGATACGACTGCGCGCGTTCGGGAAGCTGTTCGTAGCGCGCGATGCCTCGCGTCGAAGTGCGCCAGCCCGGCAGCTTCTCATACACCGGCTGGATCATTTCGAGCGCTCTCCATGTCGCGGGCATTTCGTGCACGTCGGCGCCGCAAAGTTTGTAGCCGACGCACACGGGAATCTCGTCCAGATGATCGAGCACGTCGAGCTTCGTGATGACCAGCGAGTCGAATCCGTTGACCATCGCGGTGTAGCGCAGCAGCGGCACGTCGAACCATCCGCAGCGCCGCGGACGTCCGGTGACGGCGCCGAATTCGTTGCCTTCGCGGCGCAGCAGGTCTCCGGCTGCGTCCTTGCTTTCGGTGGGGAACGGGCCCGAGCCGACGCGCGTAATATAAGCCTTCGACACGCCGATGATCCCGTTGATCTTCGTCGGCGGAACACCGGTTCCGGTGCAGGCTCCACCGGCGGCCGCGCTCGATGACGTCACGAAGGGATACGTTCCGTGATCGACGTCGAGCATGGTGCCCTGCGCGCCTTCGAACATCACGCGCTTGCCGTGCGACATCGCGTCGTGCAGCAGAACGGCGGTGTCGCACACCAGCGACTGGATGCGCGCCGCGTATTCTTCGGTTTGCTGGCGAATCGCTGCGTAGTCGATCTCTTCGTTGAGTTGAAACGTGTCGGCCAGCGTCTTCTTATCCGCGGCGAGCACGTCGTACATGGTGCGAAAACTTTCCGGGTCGAACAGATCCGCCATGCGGATGCCGCGGCGTCCGGTCTTGTCTTCGTAGCACGGTCCGATGCCGCGCGAGGTGGTGCCGATCGGCACGCGATTCTCGCGCGCTTCCGACATTTTTTCGATCAGCCGGTGAAACGGAAAAATCACGTGTGCGCGATTGCTGATCCGCAGGTTCTTCGAAACCGCGATTCCCATCGCTTCCAGCGTTTCCATTTCCTGAAGCAGCGCGGCGAGGTCGATCACCACGCCATTGCCGATCACGGCCTCGACGCCGGGCCGCAGAATTCCGCTCGGGATCAATTTGAGGACGAACTTTTTTTCGCCGATGAAGACGGTATGGCCGGCATTATGGCCGCCCTGATAGCGCGCGACGATATCGAAGCGCTCGGAAAACAGGTCGACCACTTTGCCTTTGCCTGCGTCGCCCCATTGCGCACCCAGCACGATCACAGTGCTCATTTTCGGAAACTAAAGCCCGTGGACCATTGTAACGTGGGGCCGGTCGCGAGACCGGCGAG
The DNA here is from genome assembly GCA_020073325.1 of Terriglobia bacterium. Taxonomy (GTDB): domain Bacteria; phylum Acidobacteriota; class Terriglobia; order Bryobacterales; family Bryobacteraceae; genus Palsa-187. The sequence continues at coordinate 12,879 of JAIQFJ010000170.1, forward strand.
CCGGTTGTGAAACCGGCTGGTCTTTGTGTTGGGTTGACCAAAAAAAACAGCCGGGTTCACAACCGGCTTGCGGGTCGACCACCCGCCCCACG
>JAIQFJ010000171.1 GCA_020073325.1 Terriglobia bacterium
AAAGACAACAAGCTGGTGAAGCCCTCGGATTATCGCGAGTGGGTCTTTTTGAGCTCGGGATTGGGCATGACCTATGGCGGCGGCGCGCAGGATCCGGCGAATCCGCTGTTCGACAACGTTTTTGTGAATCCTCCGGCGTATCGCGAATTCATGAAGACGGGGAAATGGCCGGAGGGGACGATCTTCGTACTCGAAGTAAGGAACTCGTCGTCGAAGGAATCGATCAATCAGGGCGGCCATTTTCAGGGGTCGGTGAATCATATGTCGGCGGAGGTGAAGTCGTCGCGATTTAGGGACGGTTGGGCGTTCTTTCCGTTGAGCGATGCGGGTGCGTCGGGGGAATTGCCGAGGTCGGCGGGGTGCCAGGCGTGTCATGGGAAGAATGGGGCGGTGGAGAATACGTTCGTGCAGTTTTATCCGACGTTGTTGCCGGTGGCGAAGGAGAAGGGGACGCTGAAGAAATCGGATTAGGGCTTGGGGCAGAAGGCGCGACACAGGATTGCGAGAAGCGATTCACGGTCGCGGTCTGAAAGCCGCCCGAGATTGCGGGCAATGTCGGATTTCGACAGTACTGTCAGCTTGTGGACGCGAGTGAACGAGGGCACGTTGAGTCCGGCTGATTGCCAGTCCTGGAGGGTGAGATCGTATTGCGACGAACGTGGCTGTGATGTGATCGGAGCAGCGACGAAGTCGTCATCGCCTGGGTCGAAAAGGACAAGCGCGGGACGAATCTTGGCTCCTGCCGCCTGGTGAAACTGCATGCGGATCAGGACGACTTCACCGGCTTGGAGCGTCATTCAGCAGTTGCTCGTAGACCTCATCCTCGCTGACGTAGGCGGCTTCGAAGACTCGTCTTCCGGCCATGCGCCATGCCGGGTCGTGGTCTGCATCCCACATGACGACGACGCGCAGCGGTTGGCCTGCGGGAATCTCAGCAGCAACTTCGGGCGGTAGGGCGATGTCGCCGGAAGAGGAACGGCTGCTCTCGAATTCGAGCGCTTTCATTTGGTTTCATGATGGCATATTCCCCTGTTACTTATTGGCGCGGGATTGCCAGTCGACCAGACCCCAGGGGTGGAGGTCGTAGCTGAAGATGCCGTTGATGACTGCCGGGTCGTGCTCGACGATTGATTTCGCGTCGGCGGGGGTTGCGGCGGAGAACATGACGGCTCCGCCGGCGTCGTCGGTGAAGGGGCCGGCGATTTTGAGGATGCCTTTTTGGTAGAGGCTCATCATGTAGCGGCCGTGCTCGCCGAGAGGTTGCGCGGCGATCGGTTTTCCGGCGATGAATTTCGGGCCGGGTTTGTAGACGACGAGAAATGTCTGTGTGGATTGCGCGAAGAGCGCGGCGGTGAAGAGTGCGAGGAGCGCGAGTCGACGTTTCATTTGGTCACCATATCCCAGTGGGTCGCGGCTTTTTCTTTGGCTTTCGCGACGTCCTGATTCAGCATCAGGCGCTGCGAGACTAACGGCTTTGCGGCGGATTCGACTTTGTTCAGATAGTCGTCCTTGCTCTTGTAGCGTTCTTCGATCGAGGGGCGAGGATCGTGAGACGACTCGCGTTCCGCTTTGGTTTTCGGGAACGGAATGAAGCTGCCGACCATGCTTTGGATTTGATCCGGGGCACCGATTTTCGGGTCGCGGAGGTTCCAGCCGGTGTAGGTCGCAAGCGGCACTGCGAGTTCGGGGAGGCGGATGCCCGCGGTTTCGTTGCCGTCCTGGTCGACTTGCGGGATCAGAGTCGCGAAGGGGTCGCCGACTTTGGGGGGTTCGAAGGCGACAATGCCTTGGGTGCGGAAGTCGGGGCCGAAGTCGAACTTCCATGCATGATAGGAATCCTTCGGCAATGCGACGCCGGGGACTTTCGGGAAGGCGAGCGCTTTGGTCGAGACGAGCTGGTCCTTATCGACGCGCGGATATTTCGAGTCGGGAGGCGCGGCGTTGTCGGTGATCCAGCCGTTCATCGCGACGAGCAGGGCCCGCATGGCGAGGCGGTAATCCATCGGGTTCGGCGTGTTCTGCGTGACCGACTTGACCGGGTTCGCGTTGGCGCCGTGCTGTGTGCCGGCTAGATAGTAGATGCGCGTGTCGGCGGGGATGGGCGCATCTTTCTTACCGTCGGGGCTGGTGTGGATGAGGCTCGCGTTGCGGCCCCAGTATTCGTACGAACCGTTCGTATAGAAAATTTTCGGAACGACGCCGTCCTTTTTCGCGCGGGCAAGAATCGAGTCGGTGATGCCGGCGTCGGTTTCAGGCTCGTCGGTGAAGGGGAAAAGATCGGTGGGATATTCGAAGTTCATCCAGGTGTGTCCGTCGCGGCTGGGCTGGGCGAAGCGGTGATTGAAGCTGCCCTTCCCTGCTCCGGCGACGTGGGCCCACAGGCCGTCGAACACTTTTTTGCCCTGTTCATCGGCGTTGAAACCGTCGTAGAGGAATTTGCGGAGGAAGCGGCCGGACTGCGACGTTCCGAAGCCGATGGCTCGTTTGGCTTCACCGTGGGACTTCATATAAGAGATGTAGTCGCGAATGGCGGCGGGGCCGAGGCCGACGACGGCGGGATTTTTTCCGGTATAGACCACTTCGTAGACGCGGCCGGGCTCGAATCCGTCGGGATAATCGACCTTGCCATCGACGATTTTCCATTTGTCTTTCGCGATCGGCGTGCGCGGGCCGACGGGGGTGTCGCGGACGGTGAGCGTCGCGGTCGAAGGATCGGCGACAGCGTAGGGGATCTGCGCGCGATCGGCAAGACTGACCGTGGTCGTTTTCCTGTCGACCAGAATTTCCGAGCGCACCGGGCCGGTGATGCCATCGAGGACCGGCGCGTAGAGCTTCATGATTCCCGCGCGGTCGGGAACGTCGAACTCCCAGCCGACCCACACCAGCGTGTAGCCGGCGTCGAACAGAAGCTGATCGCCGACGTCGAACATGTTTGTCATGGCGCGTCCGCCGCGGTTGGAGATTTCGAGCAGCGCCGTGCCGTTGGAGTTCGTTTTCGGGCGCAGAATGAAGACGTCGGAGGAAAACTCGACTTGTCCTTTCGCGTTGCGCGGGGCGCGGTCGAGGTCGACGATGATCTTGTTGTGCGGCAGATTCGGGTCGACGGCGAAATACACTTTGCCGACGATCTGTTCATAGTTGTTGGGGGCATCGGCGCGACTGGTCACTTCGACGCGCGTGACGGCGGCGAAGGTCAGGGATGCGAGCAGTGCGAACGGCGTGAGTCGGCGGAGCATGTGGGTATTTTACGCCGAGCCGGGACCGGACTAGCGGCCGGCGAGTTTCGAGCGGAAGCGATCGCGATCCTTGGGCGGGACTTCGATGGCGAGCGCGTCCAGAAATTCTTCGGGAGAGCGCGCCTGCTTGATCGCGCGGTCGACGATCAGCTTCGCCATCGGACCGATGTGGGCCGCCAGCTCGTGGCGCGCTTTTTCGAGCATGTTCACATCGAAGGCGAGCGGCACGGCGATGGCCGGCGGAGGAAGTCCGAAGTTGAATTCCACCCGGACCGCGGCGAGGAACGCTTCGCGCTCGTGCTTCACGGAAAAATGATCGGCGAGCTTCTGGACCAGTGCGTCGAAATTCGATTGTGTCTGCGCTTCGGTCTTCACCATGTGGCGAGCCACTGGTCCCAGCAAGGGCAGCATCACCGCTTCGAGCTTGCGAAGCATCTCCGGATCGATCGCCGGTTCCGGCGGAGCCACGGCGACAATCTGCTCCCACGCCTGATCAGCGCTCTTGTCGGCGGAAGGCGGAACCAATTCGTACACCAGATGCTCGCGGACATGTTTGTCTTTCTTGACGCCTTCGAAGCGAAAGAGGCGGCCGTAGCTGTCGGACAGGCAGCCGACGACTTCATAAAACGATCGCGAAACCAGAATCTGATTTTCGCCGGCAAAACTCATCACGCGCTGGCCGCTGTTGATGCCTTCGCCGATGGCGTTAAGGTTGCCGTTGATGTCGCGGACCAGCTTCAGCGGTCCGAGGTTCACGCCGATACGGACGCGCAGGCCGGGTTGATGTTCACGATCGTCGCGCGCAAAACAGCTTTGCAGTTTCAGAGCGGAAAACATGGCGACTTCGGGATCGCCCAGGAAACAGATCGCCGCGCCGTCGCCGGTATCGAGAATGACGCGGTCGTTCTCGGCGACGTCTTTGATCGCTTCGGACAAGTATTCATTGAAGCGATGCTTCAAATGCATCTGGACTTGAACGGAGCGCGACGAGTAGCCGACCACATCCATGAAGACGACGCTGCAGAGCCAGGTACGATCGAGCTTGGCCTGATCGAGCTTTGCCTGATGACCGGCGGAATCGGACATTTACCGCTCCAGCATCTTCATGGCTCGGATCAGGCTGCGATGCATGCGATTGAAGGATTCGGCGAGAATGGCGATCTCGTCGCGGCCGGTCACGGGCAGCTCGGGGATCTCCAGATTGCCTTTGCTGATTTCGTCGGCATTGGCGGCGAAGCGGCTGACGGGACGGATCACCGTGAAAACCAGCACGAGATTCAGAAGCACCAGAGTCAGCAGCGCGATTCCGCCAAGCGAGGACATCAGCCGTGTAAAAGCCTTATCGGCCATTGCGAGCGGCAGTGACATGGGAACGGAAACGATCTGCGCCGCGACGATCTCTTCGCGCTTCCAGCCGTAGCCGTTGGCGGTTCCGTAGAGCTTGACCATGGCGGGAGGAGCGGCGTCGACGGTGCTGTGGCATTCCAGGCACGGCTCGGCCACGGCGATGGGACGCGCGAAGAAGAGCGACCGGCCGGTGGGCATGTCGCGCTCGCCCGTGAAGTCACGGATCTTGGGATCGTTGCGGAACACGTTGACGACATCGGTTTCCCAATCGACGGCGCGGTCGCGCAGGTTGGTCGGATTGAGGGTCGCCTCTTTATAGGTGTACTCGGGATATTTCGTGCGCAGATAGTTGAAGCTCTCGGTGGCGGCGTAGGCGGGAACGGTCTGCGGGATGAATGCATCGCCGGGCTTGGGAGCGCCCACCAAGGGCTTGATCTGCTTGGTGGTATAGCTCCGCATGGCGGTGGCGGATTCCATCATGAGCTGCGCCTGTTGGGTGACTTGATCGCGTGCGCTTTGCTGGAGAAAGCTGTAGCAGAGCCTTCCCACGACATACATGCCCGCACCGAACACCAACACGAACAGCAGGCTGAATTTCAACAACAGTTTCATTACTTCGGCTGTTTCGACAGTATAGCAGCAACGGTCGAAGTCCCCCATCGGCGGCTTGGAGGTGCGTGCTTCCAAAGATACTTAGAGATGGCGGGAAAGGGTCCGATGGCGGCGGTGTCGCGACCGCAGTCAAGGTAAGATAGTGCGCAATGAGGGCGATTTTTTTAGTCCTGGGGTGCGGGATCCTTCAGGCGCAGCAGGCCGAGATCGGCGGGACCATCTCGAAATTTCAAGAGAAGTGGAAGATCGCTGTGCCGGATTTTCGCGGGTCCGGCGGAGCCGAAGGGTTCATGTCGACCTTCAACGCGACGCTGCGGGCGCAGTTGCAGGATGCGGGCGTGCTGACGGTGGTCGACAAGAGCGCTTACCCGATCAAGGTTCCGCAGACGCCGCAGGATTTCAGGAAGCCGTCGCCCTGGCTGACGGAGTGGTCGTCGCCGCCGGTCTCGGCGACGCATCTGGTGTTCGGATACGCGGGCGTGCAATCGGACCGGCTCGCGCTGTTCGGATGGCTGTTCAATCTGGCGCAGCCGGATCCGGCCTCGGCGAAGGTGCTGGGCAAGGTTTATTTCGGATCGCTCGATAAGGACGGCGCCAAGAAGGTGGCGCACGAGTTCGCGGAGGACATTCTGCAATCTTTCGGCCTGAAGACGCTGATCGGGTCGAGGATCTATTTCGTATCGGACCGGAGCGGCGCCAAAGAGATCTGGTCCATGGATTACGACGGGTCGAATCAAACGCAGTTGACCAATTTCGGGACCATCACGCAGTTGCCCGCGCTGTCGGCGGACGGGAAATGGATGGCGTTCTCGACGCTGCTGAAGAAGAATCCGCCGTCGTATGAGGTGATGCTGGAGTCGACGGAAACGAAGATCAAGGCTCCGTTTTCGAATCCGGCGGCGCCCACCAACGGGTGGCCGGAGTTCACACCGGACGGGCAGCGGCTGCTGTTTGCGTCGAGCGCGACGGGGTACACGCAGATTTATTCGGCGAATCTCAAGGGCGGAGACCGGCGGCAGATCACCAATTCCAAGGCGATCGATTTTTCGCCGCGCGTGAATCCGAAAAACGGAACCGATGTGCTGTTCATTTCCGATCGCAGCGGCAAGCAGCAGTTGTGGCGTATGAACATCGAAGGCGGCGATGCGGAAATGCTGACGACCGGCGAGGGCGAGGTGGCGAATCCGTCGTGGAGTCCGGACGGCCAGATGGTGGCGTTCGCGTGGACGCAGGGGTTCGAGTTGGGCGGCTTCAACATTTTCGTGATGGACGTCGCGCAGAGGAAGCCGGTGCAGCTCACCAAGGCGAGCGGTGTGAACGAGAATCCATGGTGGGCGCCGGACGGGCTGCATATCGTGTACACGTCGAAGCGCGGCGGCAAGACGCAGATTTTCGTGATGCTCGCCGATGGGTCGAACGCGCGTCAGTTGACGACTACCGGCAATAATTATCAGCCGGTGTGGGCGAACGCGTTGCAGTAGGCGGTCCGCCTCCCAATCCTATTTGCAAAAGCGATCGATCGTCGCGCGGAAGTAGGCGACGCATTTTTTCAGATCGGCCAGCGGGACATGTTCGCCGGATTGATGCGCCACCGCCATGGTCCCGGGTCCGAACACCACCGTTTCCGATCCAGGTAGATGCGCGGCTTCGGTGCCGAAGGAGACCGTGGTCGCGGGCCGCTTGGAGAGAGATTCCAGCAGCTTCGAGAGATGATGCGTCGGCGACGGACTGAACGGCGGATCGAGGCGCTTCACCTCGAAGTCGACTCGAAAATCTTCCCCGAGCCGCGCGATTTCTTCGCGAATCAAGTGGGCCGCCCATTCCGGGTCGTGACCGGGCACCGGCCGCCATTCGACGGTGATGCGGCATTCGCCCGCAATAATATTTTTCGCCGAGCCGCCGCGGATCAGGCCCGCGTTGAGCGTCGTGCAGGGCGGATCGAAATCGCGATTCTTTTTCGAAGCGAGCTTCTTCGCGACGCGCTCCAGCGCAATCAGCACGCGGCCCGCATCGAAAATCGCGGATCGGCCCTGAGCGGGAAACGCGCTGTGCGCTTCCTTGCCATGCACGACGATCTCGGCAAGAGCGTAGCCCTTCCCGGCTCGAACAGGCTGTAGTCCTGTGGGTTCGCCGACGATCGTGTGGCGCGAGCGCAGCGCTTTTTTTCGCGCCAGATATTTCGCTCCGACGCAGCCGATCTCCTCGTCCGCGGTGAGCACGATCGCGAGCGGTTTTTTCAGCGTCGCAACGTCGGTCTGAGAGACAGCGGCCAGGACGCAGGCAAGAAATCCTTTGACGTCGCAACTGCCGCGGCCGTAGAGTTTGCCGTTGGCGACGCGTCCACTGACTGCGTCGGCCCAATCCGGCTCGAACGGGACGGTGTCGGTGTGGCAGATGAAAGCGAGTTCGGCGTCCCTGGTGCGCGCGGTCGTCGCCACCACGTTGACCTTCGCGGTGTGCGCGGCGTCGGTGTAGGGGTAGCGCTCGATATGCCAGCCTTCGAGATGTTTCAACGCGCAGTTGACGACGGGAACATTGCTGAGCGATGAGACGGAGGGAATCGCGACCAGTTCGCGAAGAATTTCGACTTCGTGTGTCACCACAGGCTCCTTTGCACGGCTGTGAACTGCTGGACGATTTCATCCTGAAGGCGATGGCGGCCGTCGCGGATGATGGGCTCGGCATCCACCCACACATTGCGGATCGCGGTGCGTTCCAAAGAAAAGACCAGATGATCGAGAAGCGACCCGGCGTCGGCCCCGGCGAGCGAAGGATCGTGCAGATCGACGGAAATAAAATCCGCGCGCCGGCCGGGCGCGAGGATGCCCGTGTTGAGGGCGAGGCTGGCGGCTCCGCTGGCGGTGGCGCTGCGGAACAGGCGCTTGGAAAGATCGTCGGATGGGGAAAGAATCACGCGCTGCAACTGGTTCATGCGGAGGTCGTACTCCAGCAGGCGCGCGTCTTCCAGAATGTCGATTTGCACGTTACTATCCGAGCCGAAACAAATTTGCGCTCCGGCGTTGTAAAGAAGATCGGCAGGAACGGCTCCGTCCCCTAGATTGCGTTCGGAAGTCGGGCAGGCGCAGACGGTGGATCCGCCCAGGTACCCGGCTTCCTGCGGGGTGATGTGAATCGCGTGGATGGCGGTAAATCGCTCGTCGAGAATCCCTTCGCGATGCAGCAGCTCGACCGGGCGAAGCCCGTATTCTCCCAGCGCGGCTTCCACTTCGGCGGGCTGTTCGGAAACGTGCATGTGCAGGGGAAGATGATGCGACTGCGCATAGGCGGCCACTTGCCTCAGGTAGTCTAACGGCACAGCCCGCACACTGTGCGGAGCGACCCCGACGGTGGCTCGCGGCGGAAGCGCGGCACGTAACGTTTCGGTATCCGCGATAAAATCCCCGGCGCGAGGCGTGATGAAACGGGATTGTCCGGGGTCGGGAGCTTTGTTCCATCCGGCCCGCACGTATGCCGTTCGGAGCAGCGCGATGCGGATGCCGATGTCTTCGGCGGCTTTCAGGATTTGTTTCGCCAGAAGATTGCGGTCCGGGTAGGGTCTGCCGCCCTCGGCGTGATGGACGTAGTGAAACTCGCCGACGGTGGTGATGCCCGAAAGCGCCATTTCGCAAAATGCCATGCGCGCGACGTGAAACATCGCTTCGGGCGAAACTCGATTGGCGGCGTGGTACATGCTGACGCGCCAGGTCCAGAAGGTGTCGCGATCGGAGGTTCTGGTTTCGGTGCGTCCACGGATGACGCGCTGGAAGGCGTGGGAATGAACGTTGACGAAGCCGGGAACGATGGCTTGATGGGGGAGCCGCGTGGCGCGGGCGAGATCGGCGGGGTCGCGGGAGAAGCGGGTGATGATCCCGTGTTCGGTGCACAGCGCGAGGTTCGATTCAAATTTTTCACCGGTATAAATAAGGTCCGGAAGGAAACCGGATGCTGGGGTCACAGGGAATAGATTAGCAATCCCCACCCGTTGACCGGGTTTGAAATCGAGAGTAGACTATCAGCAATTGTGGGAAATGAGTCGGCCTCCGTGCGGGGGTTTGTTGTTGGGGAAAGGGTTCCGCACGGAGGCTAGCTGCTTTGCTTAAATAGACGGACGAAGCCCGCCTTAGGTTTGTTCCAATTTAAAAATTTTTCAGATGTAACGATGCGCCGTTCCGGGGGTACATCGTCCATAGGGTCGCGATCCCGCTAGGATGGGATTCGCACCCATGAACGTCTCGATCCTTGACGACTATTTCGATACGCTGGGCACGCTTCCCTGCTTTCGCAAGCTGGACGGGCACGCGGTGGAGATATGGAAGGATCACGTCGACGATGTCGAGGCGCTCGCAGACCGGCTGAGCGGGACGGAGGCGCTGGTTCTGATTCGGGAGCGGACCAAAGTTTCCGCTCCGCTGCTGGAACGGCTGCCGAAGCTCAGGCTGATCAGCCAGCGCAGCGTGTATCCGCACATCGATATCGACGCGTGTACGCGGCTCGGCATCGTCGTGTCTTCGGACATGCACGCGGGCACGCCGTCTTACGCCGCGGCCGAACTCACCTGGGGACTGATCCTCGCCGCGATGCGGCAGATCCCGCAGCAGGCGGCAGCGCTCAAGTCCGGGACCTGGCAGATCGGCGTGGGCCGGACTTTACGCGGCCTGACGCTCGGGATCTATGGATACGGCCGTATCGGCGAAACGGTGGCCGGATACGGGAAAGCGTTCGGCATGAAGGTGTTGGTTTGGGCTAGAGAACGCTCGCGCGAACGTGCCCAGGCGGACGGCTATCCTACGGCATCCTCCAAGGAGTCGTTCTTTGAAACCTGCGACGTCGTTTCGCTCCACATGCGGCTGGTACCGGCGACCCGCGGAATCGTCACGAGCCCGGATCTGGCGCGCATGAAGCCGACGGCGTTGCTGGTTAACACGAGCCGGGCCGCGTTGATCGAACCCGGCGCGCTGCCGCGGGCGCTGGAACAAGGGCGTCCCGGTATGGCGGCCGTCGACGTATTTGAAGAAGAGCCTGTGCGCGACGCTCGTCATCCGCTCCTGACGATGAACAACGCGGTCTGTACGCCTCACATCGGCTACGTGACTCAGGACGAATACGAGATCCAGTTCTCGGATATCTTCGATCAGATCACGGCGTTCGCGGCGGGGAAGCCGGTCAATGTGGTCAACCCCGCGGTTCTGGACTCGCCTCGTCTGCGCATGCAGCGCTAACCTATTTCAGGCCGGCCTGCGCCAGAAATTCCGCCGCGACCTGGCTCGGCTGGCGATGATCCACGTCGACCGCGGAGTCCAGCTTGCGCATGATTTCGTTGTTCAGTTTTCCGGAAAGCTCGGCGAGCGCGGGACGAAGCCCGGGCTCCGCCGTCAGCATGTCCTGACGAGCCATAATGCAGGCCTGGTAGGCGCCGAAGGCCTTCTTGTCGTCCTTCAGGATGGTCCAATCGTGCGCGGCGAGCGGACCGTCGGTGGCGTTGGCGGCGATCATCGTTACGTCGCCGTCGTCGAGCGCTTTATAAAGAAGACCGAGGTCCATGCTGCGCGGCGGCGCGGAAAAGGGCAGATGGTATTGATTGAGGAGCGGCATGCCGTCGATCCGTTGCTGAAACTCGTAGCCCACGCCGAGCTTCCAGCCTGGTTTCGCCTCGGCGGCCTGACTGAGCGTCGTGACATTTTTCTTCGCGCCGTCCTGCGCGCGAACCACCATGACGAAGAAATTATCCACGCCGAGCGGCGGCAACAGTTCGATCTGCGAACGGCGCGCGAGTTCGAGACGGGATCGTTCGTAGACTTGCGCAGGATCGGTCGCCGGCGTTTCTTTCAGGATCTCCGCTTCGATGGTTCCTGTGTATTCGGGATAGACGGAAATTTCGCCGTTCAGAATCGCCTGATAGGTGAGCAGCGTTCCGCCGAGGTTCAGGCGCCGGGTGACGGGGCGGCCGAGCCGATGCTCCAGATGCTGCGCGATGATTTCTCCCATGACCACCTGCTCGGTGAAATTTTTCGAGCCGACCACGATCGCTTTTTGTTTCGAGCCGCAGGCTGCGAGTGTCAGCGAGGCCAGCGCTAATAAGAGTGCGAGGCCGAAAGTTTTCGTTCGATCCATCCTAATCCTCCGTCAGAAAGTAATGCTATCAAAGCGGCGGGAATGGCTCCGGCGAGAATCTGCACTGTATCGACGGAAGCGACGCCGCGAAAAATAAACACGCCGAGTCCGCCGCCGCCGATGGCGGCTGCAATGGTCGCCGTGCCGATGGTGGTCACGGTGGCGACGCGGATTCCGGCGAGAATCGTGCGGGAGGCGAGAGGAAGCTCGACTTGTTTCAGCACCTGCATGGCGGTCATGCCCATGGCGACCGCGGATTCGCGCACGGCCGCGTCGACGTTAAGAATTCCCGCGAGCGTATTTCGCAGGATCGGCAGCAGCGCATAGAGAATCAACGCGACAATCGCGGTGCGGGGTCCGATGCCGCCGATGAACGGAATCGGAATCAGAAATCCGAACAGCGCGAGGCTCGGAATGGTTTGCAGGACGTTTGCGATTCCGAGCACGGGAGTTCGCCAGCGCGGGCGGCGCGTCAGCAGGATGCCGAGCGGGACTCCGATGGCGATGGCGATCGTCATGGCCGTAAGCACGAGCACCAGGTGCTGAGAGGTGAGATCGAGGATGTCGTCGAAGAGTCCCGGACGCACGAAATCTAATGATCGCTTAGATGTGGCCGCGAATGCACGCGAAGGAACGCGAATGCCGATTTGTCCGTATAGAATCGTATGCGCCGATCGCTCACGAAGGACCTTCTTACGGATTTCGCGTTGGACTTCACATTCGAAGCCGGCCTGGAATTATTTCCCGTCGCTACAGTGGGAGCCATTGCCCTCGCGATCGTCGTTTGCCTGATCCGGTTGATTTGGGCAACGTCGGTTCGAAGCGCGTGAGTGCGGACTTGCCGGGAGAAAGCCGGTCAGACGACCGGCTTGCCGCTGTGGCCAGCGGCCCCACAAGAGCTACTTGGACTTGGGAGGGACGGCCTTCAACGCGGTGTGCGTCGCGGAGAACGATGCGACCTTCACGTCGACCAGGCCAGCCGCCCGAATCGCGCCGATGACGTCCATTTCCGTAATCGCTTTGACGCCCTTTGGATAGACGATCCAAATCGCGGGAGCCTTCAGCTTCGCGAATCGATCGAGGCCCGCTTTTTTCTCAACACCGAACAGCAGCACATCGGGATTTCTCGAAATTTCGGCACCGCGAGCGGTGAGTTCCGCTTCGATGGAGGGATCCTTCAGAGAAACGATCGCGACCCGAGTCCCTTGCTTGATCCCGAGCTTATCGAGACGCGACGGCGGATGGAGGATTTTCTCAGCCCACTTTTCCGCGTACTTGCCGATGTCGAGCGAAAGCGTCGCTTCGGGGGATTTAATCTCGAGCCGGCCGTCGCGCGGCGTGACGGACTTCATCGACGCGAACGGAATCCTGACGCGGAAGTCGCCGCGGAAGAGCAGGTAGTCCGTTTCGAGCTGCGCTCTGCCCGAGGATTCCTGTTTGCCGAGCCGTGCTGTGCAGGGGAGTTCCTGACCCATGGGATTAGGGTAACAGCAGGCGGTGCAAGCCCCGCCAGTTATGGCGGGGGCTCCCGAAGCATCACGACCGCACAGGTCGCGAGCCCCCGCCATAACTGGCGGGGATTTCCGTCGCCTATGATCGGGCCGGGGCCTGCGGCTCCGACACCAGTACCC
>JAIQFJ010000584.1 GCA_020073325.1 Terriglobia bacterium
CTTGCAAAATGCGGGCTCGGACGAGCCGGCCCTAGCGACTGTTCGGGTACAACCGGATGACGGCGCAGATCCAGCTTTGGTACGGATCGTGTCAACGAAACCGGGGAGCGGTCGATCCTGCGTCGTCCGCCCGGCTCCGCAGCCACGGAGCCGGGCTTACTCCGTGGTTCCAACATACAAGGGAGCGGCCAACGTTGATACTTTTCACGCAGACGTGATGGCGCGGGCCGGTCGTGGGTTTTATACACCCTAGCGGTAGAAAGAGCGACAATAGACGATTCATGATGAACTACGCCGAGTTGTATATCGACGGCCGCTGGCAGCCGTCCGCCGGGAACAGGAAAATCGACGTCCTTTCCGCGTCCACCGAAGAAGTCATCGGATCCATCCCCGAAGGCACGTCCGAGGACGTGAACAAGGCCGCCGCGGCCGCAAGGCGCGCCTTCGATTCCTGGAGCGAAACGCCGCGCGAGGAGCGCGCCCAGTGGCTTGAAAAACTCGCAGGAGCGCTGAAGGAGCGGACCGAACAGATCGCCAGAACGATCGCCATGGAAGTCGGCTCGCCCATCTCCATCGCGACGTCGATCCAGGCCGGACTGCCGGTCACGGTTACGGCCAGCTACGCGAATCTTCTGCGCGAAGCGAAGCTGGAGCATGAGATCGGCAATTCGCTGGTGGTGCGCGAACCGGTCGGCGTGGCGGGCGCGATCACGCCCTGGAATTATCCGCTGCATCAGATCATGGCCAAGGTCGCGCCGGCTTTGGCGGCGGGCTGCACCGTCGTGCTGAAGCCCAGCGAGGTGGCTCCGCTGAACGCGATGCTGCTCGCCGAGGCGTGCATCGCGATCAACCTGCCCGCGGGCGTTTTGAACATCGTCACCGGATACGGACCCGTGGTCGGCGAAGCGATTGCGACGCATCCGCTGGTCGATATGGTGAGCTTTACGGGCTCGGTTCGCGCGGGAAAACGCGTCGCGGCGCTGGCCGCGGAGACCATCAAACGCGTGACGCTCGAACTCGGCGGAAAATCGGCCTGCGTGATTCTGGACGACGCGCCGTTTGAAAAAGCCGTGCCCGGCGGCGCGCGCAATGCGATGCTCAACTCGGGTCAGACCTGTTCCGCATGGACCCGCATGCTGGTTCCGCGCGCGCGCCAGCAGGACGCGATCGATCTGGCGCTGAAAGCGATCGGAGGGCTGACGGTGGGCGATCCGCTGGATGCGGCGACACGCCTGGGTCCGCTGGTTTCCGCCACGCAGCGCGAACGCGTTGAGGGCTACATCGCCAAAGGCCAGCAGGAAGGCGCGAAACTGGTGGCGGGCGGAAAACGTCCCGCCGCGTTGCCGAAAGGCTACTACGTGGAGCCGACCATTTTCGCCGACGTGAAATCGCTCATGACCATCGCGCAGGAAGAAATTTTCGGACCCGTGCTGTCGATCCTGCCCTACGATTCCGAAGACGAAGCCGTGCGGATCGCCAACGACACCATCTATGGCCTGGCCGGCGGCGTCTGGTCGAGCGACCCGGAGCGCGCCCTGCGTGTCGCGCGCAGGATGCGGACCGGTCAGGTCGACGTCAACGGCGGCCGTTACAATCCGCTGGCGCCGTTCGGCGGATACAAGCAATCGGGCATCGGTCGCGAAATGGGAGTCTACGGGCTCGAGGAATACCTGCAGATCAAATCGATCGCGCGATAGAAGCCTTCGGAGCGACAGTTAGAATACGCCGAACGGCAAAGAGACGGGCCCCACTTTCGCTATCTACAATGGGTTATCAGGAGTAATCGGCCGTGTGGATCGTTAAAATTGCGCTGGAGCGGCCCTACACGTTCATCGTTCTCGCGTTGTTGATTCTGATCATCAGCCCGCTGGTGATTTTGAGAACGCCCATCGACATTTTCCCCAACGTCAACATCCCGGTGGTCGCGGTTTTGTGGAATTACACCGGCCTGAGCGCGGAGGAAATGGAAGAGCGGATTGCGACGCAGTTCGAACGCAACCTGACGACATCGGTCAGCGACATGGAACACATCGAGTCGCAAACCGTGAACGGGCGCAGTATCGTCAAGATTTTCTTTCATCCGCGCGTCAAGGCCGAAATGGCCGTGGCGCAGGTGACAGCGCTGGCCCAGTCCGCGCTGCGGCAGATGCCGCCGGGAATTACGCCTCCCTACATTCTGGTTTACAACGCGTCCAGCGTGCCGATTCTTCAGCTCGGTCTTTCGGGCAAAGGACTGAACGAGCAGCAGCTCTTCGATTTCGCGACGCAGCAGATCCGCACCTCGCTGGCGACGGTGCAGGGCGCGGCGATTCCGTGGCCTTATGGCGGCAAGCAGCGCCAGGTGATGGTCGACATCCGGCCCGATCTGCTGCAGGCCAAAGGACTCGCCCCCGGCGACGTCGTCACCGCGGTGACGCAACAAAACCTGATCCTGCCGGCGGGAACTTCGAAGATCGGGCAGTTCGAATACGACGTGGATCTGAACGGCAGCCCGAAGCGCGTCGCCGAGCTGAACGACATGCCCATCAAATTGCTTTGCTCTTTCTAACCAGCCATAGGAATTCAAGTCAAAAATTTCATAAGAAAAACCGTTATTCTCAAGGAAGCGAATATTCTTCGTCCAACGTGGATATTTTTGATAATCCTTAATTACCGCGAATATCGGCTTTTTGATATCCGCAGGCCACTCGATAC
>JAIQFJ010000172.1 GCA_020073325.1 Terriglobia bacterium
TGGCGGAGAGGGGGGGATTCGAACCCCCGGTAGAGCTTTTGACCCTACGACGGTTTAGCAAACCGCTGCTTTCGACCACTCAGCCACCTCTCCGGAGGTCTAAGAAGCTTACCAGGATAGTAGCACAGCCCCCTGCGGCGACGCCAGACGATTTCTCCGGCCCCTCCCGATGCCCAGATGCCCTAAAACGAAAATGCCCACCCGGAGGTGAGCATTTTACGCTTCCCTGTTCTTAGGCAGGGTGATGTACATGGGAGAATCAGATTCGACGGCATCGCAACCGTCAAAACCTGTGTGATTGGATCTTAGGGCGTGCGGCGAATGATGTCAAGGAAAAAACTACCGATTCATTTTTCCCCTTCAACTCCATGTCTGGAAACGATTTACCGTTTCACTCGCGATTGCGCCCGCTGTGAAAATCCTGTTGGGAACGCGTGCAAAGCGCCGCTGTTTCCAGTCTAAGATCCCGAATTCCCGAGGCTTATTTGCCCTCGAGATGGAGCGTGATCATCGCTTCCGGGTCCTCGCCCTTGTGCAGCTTTCTGAACAGAAACCGGTACCCGCCAAACAGCACACCCGCGGTCGCCGCCAGCGCGATCAGGATGCCGGAGAAGACGAAAATGTTCAGCACCAGGCGCGCCGTGTTGCGCACTTCGTTCTCCGGAACTTTTTCATTCCAGGTGATATTCGTTTCGTACTTCACCCGGCTCAGGATCTTCTCCGCGGCGTCGGCGTCGGGCGGATTGAGCGTCATGGCCACCAGCGGTCCCGCGCGTTTAACCATCGCGCCGGAAATTTTCTGGAACTCCGCGACCCGCTCCCGAGCCATGTTCGGAGTCGGGTAATTGAAGATCGCCAACAGCAGAGGACCCTTAGGCGTACTGTAATGCCCAATCTGCGCCTCGGCACCCAGATGGAACGCTGCCAGCGACGGGGCAAGACCGGGGAAAAACCGGTCAAGCGACACGGGACCAACCACATAGCGCTCGGAATTGGGGATCAGGTCCTCGGGCGGAAGGTCGCCGTAGAGAGCCGGCAGGGGCGATTGCTCCAGCTTCGGCAGATCCGCGTAAAATACTGAAACATCGGGAGGTACGGCTCCGGTGAGCTGGAAAAGATAGTTGCCGTAAGCGAAGATTATCCCATCCGACGTCTGGACGGCCAATTTCGCGACGGCGCTGCGGGTGGCTAAAGCAGGCCGCCGAGCCTCGAACATCGCCATGGCGCCCGTGGAATCGTGAAAGCGCCACGTTGTAGCGGCGAACCGGCGTGTGCCGGCGACGTAGTCAGCCTGCTCGGTCGAGTCGAACCCGTATTCGTCATACAGGGACTGGTCAGGGGCCGCCAGAGTTTTCGGGGCTTGTTTTTTGAATTCGCCGACCTGATCGGGCAGGATGGCCGCCGAGGCGGTCACGGCCAGGAGCAGGAAAGCGAACATGTGGGGCCGCTTGACAAAGCGGCGAGCCGGTCGCGCGACCGGCTGGTCTTCAAAATGCCGGTCCAACGACCGGCTTGCCGCGGTGGCCAGCGGCCCCACGCGTCGGGCTGGATTTACGATGCTCCGCAGCATTTTTTGTACTTCTTTCCGCTGCCGCACGGGCATGGATCATTGCGGCCGGCTTTGTGTTGCGCGATCTTTGGCTGCTGCGCCGTTGACGCTTCGCCGCCGACGAATTGCAGGGCAGCCAGTTCCTTTTCTTTCTTGCGCTGGATGTTGCGCGTCAGGTCCATCACCGAGTTTTGCGCCGCCTGGCTGGGCCCCACCGCCACCGGCTCGGGAACCGTCTCTTCCTCTTCATCGGCCCACAATTCCGGATGCGGAACCTGAGCCTCCGACGGAGCCTCGGTGCGCTGCATGAAGAACAGCCAGCGGATGGTTTCGTCCTCGATCCGATCCATCATGTCCTGGAACAGAACGTACGATTCCTTCTTATATTCGACCAGCGGATCCTTCTGGCCGTAGCCGCGCAGGCCGATGCCTTCCTTCAGGTGGTCCATCGACAGCAGGTGATCTTTCCACTGGTTGTCGATGACGTTCAGCATGATCATGCGCTCGGTTTCACGCATGAGTTCGGGGCCCACCATGGCCTCTTTTTCGCCGTATTTCGCGACTAATTGCTGGTTAATTTCCTCTTCCATTTGACGCCGGTCGAAGTTCTGCAATTCGTCGGTGGGGATCTTCACGCCGAATTGCGTGAGGATGTCGGTTTCGAGGCCATGCCAGTCCCAGGTGGTCGGGTGCGTTTTTTCCGGGCAGCGCGCATCGATGAAGCTGCCGAGAATGCCGGTGATGATTTCGACGATCCGTTCTTTCTGGTCCTGCCCTTCGAGCAGGTTGCGGCGCATGCCGTAAACGGCCTGGCGCTGCTTGTTCATCACGTCGTCGTATTCGAGGATGTGCTTACGGGAAGCGAAATGCTGCGCTTCGACCGCCTTCTGCGCGGCCGCGATGCGTTTGGTGATCAGCTTCGACTCGATCGGCACGTCTTCCTCCATGCCGAGCCGCAGCATCAGGTTCTGCATGCGCTGGCCGCCGAAGATGCGCATCAGGTCGTCTTGCAGGGAAAGGTAGAAGCGCGCGCTGCCGGGGTCGCCCTGGCGGCCGGACCGTCCGCGAAGCTGATTGTCGATGCGGCGCGATTCGTGGCGTTCAGTGCCGACGATGTGCAGTCCGCCGAGGGTCACCACTTCGTCGTGATCCTTCTGCCATTCGGTGCGAAAGCGGCCGTAGACATCGTCCCATTCGGTGCGCTCCGGGCTGCCGACGGCGCAGGTCTGCATGTAATCCGGATCTTTGGTCTGCTTGCGCAGGAACTCTTTCGCCAGAAATTCAGGGTTGCCGCCGAGCAGAATGTCGGTGCCGCGGCCCGCCATGTTGGTGGAAACGGTGACCGCGCCGATGTGGCCCGCCTGCGCGACAATCGAGGCTTCGCGCTCGTGATTCTTGGCGTTCAAAACCTCGTGCCGGACGCCCATTTTCTTCAAAATGCTGGATAATTTCTCGGATTTTTCGACCGACACCGTGCCGACCAGAATCGGCTGGCCTTTTTCGTGCCGCTCTTTGATTTCCTTGGCGGCATTGCGGAATTTTTCTTCCTCGGTACGGTAGACGACGTCCTGGTACTCCAGGCGCTGCAGCTTGCGGTTGGTGGGGATCTGCGTGACTTCGAGCTTGTAGATTTTGTCGAACTCGGCGGCTTCCGTGTCGGCGGTTCCTGTCATGCCGGCGAGCTTCTTATACATGCGGAAGTAATTCTGGAACGTGATCGTGGCCAGCGTCTGATTCTCGCGCTGGATCTTCACGCCCTCCTTCGCTTCGACGGCCTGATGCAGACCGTCACTCCAGCGGCGGCCGGGCATCAGGCGTCCGGTGAACTCGTCGACGATGATCACTTCGTCGTCTTTGACCAGGTAATCACGGTCGCGCAGGAACAACACGTGCGCTTTGAGTCCCTGCTGGACGTGGTGATTGATTTCCATGTTCACCGCGTCGTACATATTATTGATGCCGAGAAGTTTTTCCACCTTGATGGAGCCTTCTTCGGTCAGCGCGACGCTGCGGTGTTTTTCGTCGACCGTGTAATCGCCGGTGGTGTACTTCTGGCCGGGCTCTTTACCTTCGATCACCTCGCCGCGGATCAGGCGCGGGATGATGCGGTTGATCTTGTAATACTTGTCGGTCGATTCTTCGCTCGGTCCGGAGATGATGAGCGGAGTGCGGGCTTCATCGATCAGGATGGAGTCGACTTCATCGACGATGGCGAAGTTGAAGGTCTTGAGCTGGGTGCCCCTGCCATCGGCGGTCGGCACAGAGATGGGTTCGATGGTCCGCTGCACGCAATCGGCGATGCGGAACTTCATGTTGTCGCGCAGATAGTCGAAGCCGAACTCGTTGTTGGTGCCGTAGGTGATGTCGGCGCCGTAGGCGGCTTTGCGCTCTTCGTCGTCGAGATCGTGCACGATGACGCCGACGTCCAGGCCGAGCGCCTTGTAGATGCGGCCCATCCAATCCGAGTCGCGGCGGGCGAGATAGTCGTTGACGGTGACGACGTGGACGCCTTTGCGGTCGAGCGCGTTGAGGTAGACAGGCAGCGTCGCGACCAGCGTCTTTCCTTCGCCGGTCTTCATTTCGGCGATTTTTCCGCGATGCAGAACGATGCCGCCGATGAGCTGCACATCGAAGTGCCGCATGTTGAGGATGCGGCGTCCGGCTTCGCGCACGGTGGCGAAGGCGGGGATCAGCAGGTCGTCGAGCGTGGCGCCGCGGTCGATCTGTTCGCGGAACAGGACGGTCTGCGCAGCCAGTTCCTGATCGGAAAGCTGCTGCATCTGCGGCTCCAGGTCGTTGATGGCGACGATCATCGGCCGCATGCGCTTCACTTCGCGCTCGTGCTTGGTGCCGAAAATCTTAGCGAAATATTGGTCGATCATTTGAGGGTCTCCGGTTAACTGCTGAGAGGACGTGCGGCTATGCGCGACAAAACATTTCACGCAAAGACGCAAAGAGCGCAGAGAAACGCGGAGTTCAGCAGCGGAGTAACGTTCTTTGGTGGCGCCGGAAGCGCAGACTGATCGCGACGACGCTGGCCAGCAGGATCAAAGATCCGGCGAGCCGGGTTTCCGCCAACGCTTCGAGCGCGAGCACGGACTGTGCAGGCGCTTTCGCGATGGGAGCATTGATCGAGGCTTCGGCAGCGACGAACAGCGGCACCACCACTTGCAGCAGGCGCGGGAACGAGTCGTAATGGCGGACCTCGGGCGCGGCCTGCGTGTAGGAATACGCGGCAAGCGCTGTGAGGCTCGCGAGGAGGATGCGTCCGAATCGCACTCTAGCTATAGCTTAGCAGGCATGGGGCGGCCGGTCAGAGCAGCAGGTCGATGAACGGCAGCCGGTTTGACAACCGGCTTGCCGCTCTGACCAGCCGCCCCACGTTCGGTGTAGAGTCTTAGGCTGCGATGTTATTCTCGGAGTAGAGCCGTGTTTCCCAAAATCATTTCCATCGGAAGCTTCTATCTGCCGACCTACGGAGTCCTGGTCGCCCTGGGATTTCTGGCGGGGCTTTGGGTCACCGTGCGCCTCGCCAAGCGCAGCGGGCTGAATGGCGAGCTGGTGACGAATCTCGCCGTCTATAGCGCACTTGCGGGACTGCTCGGCGCGAAAATCCTCATGATCCTGTTCGACTGGGGAGCGCCGGAAAAGCCGCCGATTTTCTCTCTCGCGACGTTGCAGGCCGCCGGAGTCTGGCAAGGCGGATTCGTGCTCGCGATCGTTGTCGCGTTCCTTTATATGCGGGTGAACAAGCTGCCTCTGTTGGGAACCTTTGACGCATTCGCTCCGGGCGTCGCGCTGGGACATGCCATCGGCCGCATCGGATGTTTCGCGGCGGGGTGCTGCTGGGGGAACGAATGTTCGCTGCCATGGGCGGTCACGTTCAAGAACCCCGAAGCGGCGGAACTGACCGGGGTGCCGCTCGGCGTGCCGCTGCATCCGTCGCAGATTTACGAAATGCTGACGGAACTGGCGCTGTTCGCATTCCTGTATTGGTGGTTCACCCGGCCGCATGCGGCGGGCAAGGTGATGGGCGCGTATCTGCTGCTCAGCTCGATTGCGCGGTTCGGGATCGAATTTACGCGGTTCCACGAACAAGGTCTGCATTACGGGCTTTCCTGGACCCAGTGGATCTCGATCGCGCTGGCTGTCGCGGGTGTGCTGCTGCTGGTTCGGCCGACGGTGCCGACCAAAGTGAGTCCACCGCTCGCGGCGTAAAATGGCCGCCGATGAACGAAGATAAACGCCGATAAAGAAAATTCCTGTTTCTGCCGTTAGATGAATCAGGATGCGTGTCTCACGACAGCGTGGATTTGTGTTGATCGCCATGTCGATCACCATGCTGCTCTTGCTGGCGGTGATCGGGCTGGCGTTCGATCTGGGGCGCGTCTACATCGCGCGCAATGAGGCGCAGGTGTTCTGCGACGCGGCGGCGATGGCGGCGGCTTCGAAAATCGACGGGACGGCTCAAGGACTCGACCGGGCGCGCGACGCGGTGGCGAAGGTGCCGATGCGGTGGAACCTGGGCACTAAGGAATTTACCGGCGTCGTCGTGGAATTTTCAAGCGACGGCGTCAAGTGGGAAAAATCGCCGAAGGATTTTGCGGCGGTGACCATGGCTCGCGTCTCGGCTCCGGCGAATCAGGTCGAAATTATGTTTCTGCGAGCCGTCGGCGGACCGGCATCGTTCACCGTTCCGGCGCATTCCGCGGCGGCGGCGAATCCGGTGAGGCTGGTCGAATGAGACGCGAACGCGGACACGCGATGATCGAGCTGGCGCTGTCGGCGACCGTAATGATCACGTGTCTGGCCGGGACCTTTCAGTTCGGATACACCTTCTACGTCTACAACCAGCTGGTGACGGCGATCGGCAATGGCGGTCGTTATGCCGCGACGCGCACGCTACGCGCGGAACCGGAGAAAGCCGAAAAAGCGATTCGCAATATGGTCGTGTACGGCGACGCGAAACCGGCAACCGGCGCGGCGCCGGTGGTCGCGGGATTGACGCCGGAGCAGGTCGACGTGCGCTGGGTCCGCGACGGGTCGGGCGCGCCGACGGCCGTGGATGTCGCCATTCGCGAATATAAGGTGGACGCGGTGTTCAAGACGTTTACGTTCGAGGGACGGCCGGGCGTCGAGTTTCCCTACGTCGGTCGATTTGCTCCGTCGGAGCACGAGCAGTGAGGCGCGGCCAGAGTTTAGTCGAGGCGACGCTGGTCCTGATCGTGTTTTTCGCGCTCCTGCTGGGCGTCGTCGATTGCGGACAGGTGATGTTCGCGCATCAGGCGCTGGTGGCGCGCGTAACGGAAGCGGTCCGCTGGGGATCGGTGCATCCTTACGACGGCTCGGGCGACCAGATCGCGAATTTGATTCTCTATCACCAGACCGGCGAACCGCGGTCGGCGGCGGCGCCGTATCTCGGATTGACGCGCGCGAACGTTCAGGTGCGCTATCAGGATCCGCCGGACCGGCCGGACGATCAGACGATCAGCGTGGCGATCGTGAACTACGAGTCGCACTTCTTTTCGCCGTGGATCGCGAAGACGGTCGTGAGTCCGCGACCGGTGTTCGTGAGCGCGCCAGTCAGGTTGCGAAACTAACGGACGGCGCGCCCGCCAAGACGGGCCTGTGTGAAAACTCAACTCGACCAAGAATGTGGGGCCGCTCGTCGAGCGGCGAGCCGGCAGCCGTGCCGGCTGATGGGGATTGGTTGGGAAAACGCCCGCCCAACTCGCGCTATCCGGGTTTTCACACGCACTCTTACTTAAACGACGGGGCTCGAGACGAGAAGGATCGCGCCCGTCAACCCCGGGGTTCGCGCTCAGGCGCAACGTGTTGCTCATTTGGTGCCTCGCATGGCGGCCCAGACCCCGCATCACGAGTCCGTGTGAAAAGGTCGGCAACCCGCTCCTTGCAGTCGCGGCTCTGTGTCGGGGCACCGGCAACTTGATGATTCTGCGCAGTGCCGAAACAGAGCCGCGAGTGACAACGAGCGGGCACCCCTTTTCCACACAGACTCTCACCGGCGGGGCTTGGGACAAGCCGCGGCGGCTTTTCACACAGACCCTGACTGGCGGGGCGTGGGACCGGACAAGCCCCGCCAGTGAGAGTCTGTGTGAAAATGATCGGCGTCGGCCGCTTCCTGCGGTCGCGGTTCCTTAAACGGCTGATTCAGCTGGATGCCGGCAATGAACCGCGACCGCAGGAAGCGGCGAACGTTCAGTTTTCACACAGACTCGTAATGGCGCGGGCCGGTGGTGCGCTCAACACGGGGCTTTCAATCCGGACGGCCGCCCGTGATCACCAACACGACGGTCTTCCCGCGAAGCGACTCCATCGACTCGACCGCCGCCAGCGTTGCCGCGCTGGTGAATTCGGCGACGATTCCGGCGTCCTCGGCAAGCACCCGCTGCGCCTCGCCGATCTGCACATCGCTCACCGCGATCATCTCGCCTCCGCATTCGCGAAGCTCGCGCATCAGCCGCAGAGCATTGCGGGGACGCCGCACCGCTATCGACGCCGCTTTCGTATCGCCGGCTTCCGCTTGCACACCGCGAAATCGCGCGACCATCGGCTGCACGCCCGCGGCCTGCACGCCGATCAGCTTCGGCACACGATCCGTCAGACCGATCTCGCGCGCCTCGCGCAAGCCCTTGCCGATTCCGCCGAGCGTGCACCCGTCGCCCACCGGCGCGACGACAAAATCCGCCGGCACCTGCTCGGCGATCTCCAGGCCGCACGTCTTTTTTCCTTCGACCAGGAACGGATTGAACGCGCAGTTGCGGCTGTACCAGCCGTGCGCCTTGCCCTGCTCCTCCGCTTCGGCGAAGGCCTGATCGTAGTCGCCCTTCGACACATGTACCTCGGCGCCAAACCGGCGTAGCCAGTCGAGACGCACCGGCGACGCATAGCTCGGCACGAAAACATGGCAGCGCAGGCCCGCGTGCGCCGCGAACCCGGCCAGCGAAATCGCGGCATTTCCCGCCGACGCGCAATACACATCGCGGACGCCCAATTCAAGAGCCAGCGTCGTGGCGATCGCCGTCGCGCGATCCTTCAAACAGCGCGTCGGATTGCGGGTCTCGTCTTTGAGATACAGCGCGCGCAGCCCGAGCCGTTTCGCCAGGCGCGGCGCCTCGACCATCGCCGTTCCGCCCGCGTTCAGCACCGCTCCGACGCCGCGCACGGGCAGCAGGGGCAGGTAGCGAAACACGTCCGCGCGCCGCGCCAGTTGGCCCCGCGCCGCCGCGTAATCGTAATGGACGTCGAAGATTCCGGGATCCTCATGATCCCCGCCGCAGCGCGGACAAAGATAGGCGCGGGGATCCATGGCGGATTTTTCTCCGCAGCGAAGGCACTCCAGGTGTGTAACGAACACGGTCCTATTATGATGAAGGGATGGCAACGTCCGTGTCACCCTCGGTGATCGATTTAGAAAAGCAGTATCTGCTGCAGAATTACGCGCGCTATCCGCTGGTTCTTCATCGCGGCAAAGGCTGTTATGTGTACGACACCTCCGGCAAGCGTTATCTCGATCTGATCGCCGGAATCGGCGTCAACGCGCTCGGCTATACGCATCCGCGCATCACGAAAGTCCTCCGCGAGCAGGCCGGCCTGCTGCTGCACACGTCCAATCTTTACTACCACGAATATCAGGGACCGCTGGCGGCCCGCATCGCAGGCGCCAGCGGACTCGACCGCGTTTTCTTCTGCAACTCCGGCGCGGAGGCGATGGAGGCCGCGCTGAAAATGGCGCGCTCGCATGGCCGCAAGATCGATCCGCAGAAGATCGAAATGGTCGCGCTGGAAAATTCGTTTCATGGCCGCACCTTCGGCGCGCTCTCCATCACCGGCCAGGAAAAATACCGCCGCGATTTCGAGCCGCTGGTCCCCGGCGCGCGCTTCGTCCATCGCAACGACATCAACGGACTGGAGCACGCGGTCAGCGACAAGACCGCCGCGATCGTGTTCGAACTGGTCCAGGGCGAAGGCGGAATTTTTCCGCTGACGGCTGAGTACGTGCGCAAGGCTCGCGAACTCGCGACGAAGCACAACGCGCTGCTGATTTTCGACGAAATCCAGTGCGGCGTCGGCCGCCCCGGGACGCACTTCGCCTATCAGATGTTCGAACCGGCGATTCTGCCCGATGTGATGATCGCCGCCAAACCGATCGCCTGCGGATTGCCGCTCGGCTTCATTGCCGCGAATGAACGCGCCGCCACCGGCCTCGGCGCGGGCATGCACGGCTCGACCTACGGAGGCGGACCGCTGGCCTGTCGCGTCGCGCTCGAATTTTTCGATATTCTCGATCCGCTGCTGCCGCACATTACCGAAGTCGGCAGCTACTTCCGCATGCGGCTCACCGATCTTGCCAAGCATTATTCCTTTATCAAGGAAGTTCGCGGGTTCGGCCTGATGATCGGCGTCGAGCTCGACATGCCCGGCAAGCAGATCGTGCTGGACGCGATGGAAGAAGGCGTCCTGATCAACTGCACGCACGAGACCGTGCTACGCATGCTGCCGCCGTATATCCTGACCGAACAGGACGTCGATCGCGGGATTGCGGTGCTCAATCGCGTGTTCAAGAAAGCAAAACCGGCGTAGCGGACCAACCCGCGATCCAACAGCGTGGAAAGCCCCGCCCGTCAGAGTCTGCGTGAAAGCTCACGACCGACTCGCGGCATCACTGGCGCGGCTTGTCCGGCCCGATCCTTCGCGTTTCGAGCCCCGCCGTTTAAGTAAGAGCGCGGGTGAAACTCGGATCGCGAGGATGTGCGTCCGGGCGGGCTCGTAACCCATCCACATCAGCCGGCACGGCTGCCGGCTCGCCGCTCGACGAGCGGCCCCACATTCTTGCCAGAGCAGGAAATGGATCAATTCGACCAGGGCGGAACAATGCCGTTCATGCGGGCGTAGGCGATCGACTGGCCCAGATGCTCGTTGGTGTGGCTGATCAGGTGGACCATGATGCCCTCGACGGTGGTGTCGGCGCCCGTGAACTTCACTTTTTTGTGCATGTCGAGCTTGGGATAGTTCTCGTCCACCGCCGCGATCGATTCCTTCAGGAACGCGATCACATCGGCCTTGGAAGTAATTTTCTTTTCCGCGTCGCGAGTCACTTTGGACATATCGGCCTTTACGCCGCACGTCGTCAGGAAGAACATGTGCGCGACCGCGATGTGCACGTAGACCTCGCTGATCGAGCGCACTCCCTGGGCCGGCCGCCATGCGAATTTTTCAGCGGGCGTCGCTTCGGCGAGCGATACCAATTCCTTCGTGCTGGCGTGGAACTCGGGCACCCAGCCCATGCCGAATTCGGCGGGAGCCTGAGCGAACGCGGACGCGGCGAAAACTACGGCAAACGCGGCAAAGCGAGTATTCAACATCACGATAGGATCGCATATTCTGGTAAACTTCTCCTTCTCATGGAAAGATTCACGGGCCTGATCGGCCTGGCCGTGATCGTGCTGGCGGCGTATGTATTTTCGAAGCACCGCAGCCAGATCAAACTCCGCGTGATCCTGTGGGGGCTCGGGCTGCAATTCGGCTTCGCGTTTCTGGTGCTGAAGACGCCGCTCGCACGGGGATTTGAAGGGGCCAGCGCCGCCGTCACGCATCTGCTGGACTACGCGGCGGCCGGAAGCTCGTTCGTCTTCGGCGACAAACTGGGCGTGAAAAACGACCAGTTCGGCGTGATCTTCGCATTTCAGGTTTTGCCGATCGTGATTTTCATCGCGTCGCTGTTCGCAATCCTGTATTACCTGGGCGTGATGCAGGTGGTGGTGAAGGCAATGGCCGTGGTGATGCAGCGCGTCATGGGCACCAGCGGCGCGGAATCGCTGAACGTGGCGGCAAGTATTTTTATGGGGCAGACGGAGGCTCCGCTAACGATCCGTCCGTTTCTCGCAGGTTTAACCGAGAGCGAACTGTTCACCATCATGACCAGCGGCATGGCGCATGTTTCGGGTGCGGTGATGGCGGCGTATGTGATCATCGCGGGCGTCGAGATCCGGCATTTGCTGACGGCCGTAATCATGACCGCGCCGGCGACGTTGATGCTGGCGAAGATGCTTTTTCCCGAGGTCGACAAGCCGGCGACGGCGGGCGGAGTGCACGTCGAGGTCGAAAAACCGGGCGTGAATATCATCGATGCCGCTTCGCGCGGCGCGTCCGATGGATTGCAACTCGCGTTGAATATCGGCGCGATGCTGATCGCATTTATCGGGCTGATCGCGCTGGTGAACGGAATTCTGCAGGCAGGGCACGACCGGATCGGATGGATCCCGGGATCGATGCAGGCGATTCTCGGCCGCATTTTCGCGCCGATCGCGTGGATGCTCGGCGTGAAGTATCAGGATTGCGCGACGGTCGGCAATCTCTTGGGAGAACGGCTGATTCTGAATGAATTTGTGGCGTTCGTGGATTTGGGAAAGATCGCCAAGACGCTCGACCCGCGGTCGTTCGTGATCAGCACGTATGCGCTGTGCGGATTTGCGAATCTCAGCTCGGTGGCGATTCAAGTGGGCGGAATCGGCGCGCTGGCTCCGTCGCGAAAATCGGATCTGGCAAGGCTGGGAATGAAAGCGGTCGCGGCGGGGACGATGGCGAATTTCATGTCGGCGTGCATCGCGGGGATGCTGCTGTAGTGCGCGAATCCGTGCTGAACCGCTCCCTGTGGTCGCGGCTCGCCCGCGCAATCCGGACCACACCGAGCCGTGACCGAAGGGAGCGGTTCCAGATCGAATGACAAACCAATCGGCGGTCGGCGTTGTGCTCGGCAGCGGACTCGGGGCATTTGCCGATACTCTCGAAAATCGCAAAGAAACGCCTTATTCGCAAATCGCAGGATGGCCCGCATCGACGGCGGTCGGACATGCAGGCAAGCTGGTCGAAGGACGCATCGGAGAAACTCCGGTGATCGTGCTCGCCGGGCGCGCGCATCTTTATGAAGGCTACACGGCCGCGCAGGTTGTGTTCGGCATCCGCGAACTGGCGCGGCGCGGCGTCCGTAGCGTCGTGCTGACGAACGCGGCGGGCGGCGTCAATACGAGCTACAAACCGGGCGACCTGGTGCTCATCTCCGATCACATCAATCTGCTGGGCGCGAATCCGCTCATGGGTCCTAACGATGAAAAGATCGGCCCGCGATTCCCCGATATGAGCGAGGCTTACTCGCGCGAGTATCGCGAAATCGCAAAAGCGGCAGGCGCGTCGATCGGCGTCGAGTTGAAAGAAGGCGTCTATGCGGCGATGCCGGGTCCGAGCTATGAGACTCCGGCGGAGATTCGTTTCCTGCGGACGATCGGCGCGGACCTGGTCGGCATGTCGACCGTGCCCGAAAC
>JAIQFJ010000585.1 GCA_020073325.1 Terriglobia bacterium
GCGCCGCATCTCCCGCCGGTCAACGTCGATCCCGAACAATTCAAGCGCGTGATCGTCAATCTGGTCGACAACGCCGCCGAAGCGATGCGCGACTCCGCGCTCAAGCGGCTGCTCATCGTCACGAACACCAACGCGGGAGAATCCGTCGAACTGCTGGTGGCCGACACCGGCTGCGGCATCTCCGCCGGAGACAAGGAAAAATTGTTCCTGCCTTATTTTTCGACCAAGGGACGCGGCACCGGCCTGGGCCTGGCGATCGTCAATCACATTCTTTCCGAGCACGGCGCGCGAATCCGCGTGGAGGATAATCGCCCGGCCGGCGCGCGATTCTACGTCGAAGTGCCGGTCGCGGTCCCGGCGGAAGCTCCCAGCGAGGCGGAGGCTCGCGCGTGAAGAACGCGCGCATCCTGATCGTCGACGACGAGCCCGGCATCCGCGAATCGCTGCGCGGCGTGCTCGAGGACGAGGGCTATTCCTGCCAGGCCGTCGAAAGCGGCGAGCAGTGCCTGGAAGAACTGGCGCGCCATAGCTACGAGGTGGTCCTGCTCGACGTGTGGCTCCCCGGAATGGACGGCATGGAAACGCTGGCGCGCATCCAGGAAATTCCGTTCGACGATCGCCCGCAGGTGGTCATCATTTCCGGGCACGGCACCATCGAGACCGCGGTAAAAGCCACCAAGCTCGGCGCGTTCGATTTTCTCGAAAAGCCGCTGACCATTGAAAAAGTCGCGGTGGTTCTCTACAACGCCCTGCAGCAGAGGCACCTTGAGCTCGAAGTCAGCCGCCTGCGCGATTCGGGCGAAGCGCATCCGCAAATTATCGGCGAAAGCGTCCCGATGAAGGCTCTCCGCCAGCAGCTTTCCCTGATGGCTGCCACCAACGGCCGCGTCCTGATTTTTGGCGAAAGCGGAACCGGAAAAGAATTGATCGCGCATGCAATTCATGCGGCAAGTCCACGCGCCTCCGAGGCTTTTGTCGAAGTCAACTGCGCCGCGATTCCGGAAGAGCTGATCGAAAGCGAGCTCTTCGGCCACCGCAAAGGCAGCTTCGCCGGCGCGATGGAAGACAAGATCGGCAAATTGCAAAAGGCGCACGGCGGGACCTTGTTCCTGGATGAAGTGGGCGATATGTCGCTCAAAACACAGGCGAAAGTCTTGCGAGCGCTGGAGGAGCAGCGTTTCGAGCCGGTAGGCGCCGCCGAATCGCTTCAGGTGGACGTGCGGGTGGTCGCCTCCACCAACAAGAATCTGGAGGAAGAAATCGAGCGCGGGAATTTCCGCGAGGATTTGTTCTACCGGCTCAACGTGATCCCCTTCCACGTGCCGCCGCTGCGCGAACGGGTGGAAGATATTCGATTGCTTGCGTATCATTTCCTCAAGGAATTTACGACGGCATATGGCCGCAAACCTAAAGAACTTGCCGAAGAAGCGCTGCAAGCGATCGAATCTTATCCCTGGCCCGGAAATGTGCGCGAGCTTCGCAACTTAATGGAGCGAATCGTGATCATGAATCCGCAGACGCGTATCGAGGCCCGTCATATTCCGCTCGACCGTGCGCGACGCGCCGTTTTCGACCGGCCTATGGATCGCTTTGGGAGTCTTCAGGAGGTTCGTGAAGCCGCCGAGCGCGACTACATCCTCAAGAAGCTGGAGGAATCCAAAGGTAACGTGACACGCGCCGCCGAACTCCTCGGATTGGAGCGCAGTCATTTGTATCGCAAAATGAAAGCCCTGGGGATCGCGCCCAAAGAATAAAATAATCCTAAATCCCGCGGGGTATGACTCAAATCGCAACCCGACGGGCATCCTTGTGTTGTACAGTAGATGTTTCGTATTTCATTTCCATTTCTAAACGTATAACCGTGGCGACGATTAAAGAGGTTGCCAAAAGAGCTCATGTCTCGGTCGGAACCGTTTCCAACGTTCTGAGCGGCACGGTCCCCGTAAGTAAGCGCCTGCAGGAACGCGTCCAGGAAGCGGTCCGCCAGCTCGACTACCATCCAAACTACGTTGCCCGGAGCCTGAAAATCCGGCAGACCAAGACGATTGGAATCCTGGTCAGCGATCTCACCAATCCCTTTATTCCGCAATTGGTTCGCGGCGCCGAGGATGCCGCGTGGCGCGAGCAATACATGCTGATTATCTTCAATTCGGACGATCAGCCGGAGCGTGAAAGCCAGTTGCTTACCGCGCTGCGCAGCCGGCAGGTCGATGGCATTCTGCTGGTCGCCGCGGGCCGCGCCGGATCCAGTCATATCGCCGCGCTGAGAGAATCCGGCCCTCCGGTAGTCTGCCTGGCGCGGGAACTCCCCGGCGTCGACCTGGATTGTGTGGTTGCCGACAATTTTTCGGCGGCGCGCGAGTGCGTGAAGCATTTTGTGGATTTAGGCCATCGCCGCATCGGTCTGATCAGCGGCGATTTGGAAATTGCAACGGCACGCGACCGGTGGCTCGGCTACCGGCACGGGCTGATTGAAGACGGAATCGAGCCTGACGACCGGCTGGTGGTCGCGGGCGGACTACGCGACGCCGATGGCTATCGCGGCGGCCTGAAGCTCATGAACGGTGATCATCGGCCCACGGCGGTGATGGCTGCGAACTCGATGCTCGCGCTCGGTTTTTTGCGCGCGTTGCGGGAACTGAGGCTGGCCTGCCCGGATCAGATCGCTCTAATCACCTTCGACGATCC
>JAIQFJ010000586.1 GCA_020073325.1 Terriglobia bacterium
GCATCAGCGTCAGCGCGCCCCCGTGGCGCGGCACGCGAGGCGCGGGCGCCGGGTCCGCTGCGCGCGTCACCGGCAGGTCGACTTCGAAGCGAGCCATGCCCGCGTTGCTTCCGAAACGAATTTCTCCACCGTGCCCGTGAATGATCCCCTGGCACACGGCGAGGACGCCTTCGACGACGCCACTCGCCTGGCCCGCGAAAATCCGAGCCTCGACGTCGGCTGCCACCTGGTGCTGGTCGGGTCGCCCGGATTTCCCGATACCGTTTCGCAGCTCATTGCCGCCGTGCGGAAGATGCCCGTCTACGATCTGCTCTCCGCGCAGGTTCGCAAGATCCTCGACGCGGGTATCGTCCCCACGCATCTCGACACGCACAAGCACACGCATCTGTTGCCGCCGGTGCTTGAAGCCGTCGCGCGAATTTCAGAGGAGTACAAAATTCCGTGGGTCCGCCGCCCGTTCGATTTTCCCATGGAAGCCGGAGGCATCGGATGGAAGAAACGCGCCGTGAGCCAGGCCTTTCACGTCGTGCGCGGACGCTTTGAGCGCGTGCTCGCGAAACACGCCTGCCGCTCCACCGATCATTTCGCCGGATTCCAGATGACCGGCAACTACGACGCCGCGTATCTGGAGCGCCTGATTCACGAGCTGCCCGAAGGATCCACCGAGTTCATGTGCCACCCCGGCATCTGCACCGATGAGTTGCGCGCCGCGCGCACTCGTTTGAAGGAAAGCCGCGAGGCCGAATTGCGAGCCTTGACCGCGCCCTCGGTCCGCCGCGCTTTGGAACACGAAAACGTCCGCTTGACCGGATATCGCGAGCTTACACCGCCACCGGCGACTTCGCGGTGAGCCCGCGCATCAGCGTGCCGAGCAGCGTATCGATCAGGTGATTGCGCTCCGCCCACTTGTAGTGTGGTTTGGCAATCATCAGCGATGTAAGTCCGTGAACCATGGCCCAGGCCGCCTGCGCGGTCGCTTCCAGGTCGTCAATCTCCAGGAGTTTCTTTTCGACGCACTCGGCCAGCATGTTGCGGAGATTCGCAAACGCCTTCTGCCCCATCTCGCGCGATCGCGGGCAAAGTTCCGGGTCGGTCACCGGGGGTTCCGGCATCATGAACGTCACTTTGTAGTGATTCGGATGCTTCAGCCCGAACTCGACGTACGACCGCAGACCTTTTTCCAACCGTTCCACCGGATCGGCGACAGTTTGTTCCAGCAACGTCTGCTTGCGGACCAGCCGCGCGAACGTTTCCTCGATGATGCAATCGAGCAGATCGCTCTTGTCGCGGAAGTAGAGATAAATCGTGGTCGGCGAATATTCGATCTTCTCGGCGATCTTACGCATCGAAACGTTCTCGAAGCCTTCGCGGACAAACAAGTCTCGGGCAGCGTCTAAAATTTCCTGCCGCAGCTCTTTCTTCTCGCGGGCACGCCGTTCCTGGACACCCATGTTAACGCTGTTAAGTTTATGAGAGTTGCGAATCCATGTCAAGCGGACCCCGTAATTTCTTGCTCTTACGTAAGGCCCGATCCTGGGGCGCCGGATTCACAAAAGCCAGCACCACCGTGTGCTGGAGTTCCGGTCGCATGGAGCCGTCTGGCCCGAGAATTTTCACTTCACCTCGCTCCGGCCTGCTGAATCAAAAAGAACGCCGCGAAGGTCGAGTTGTAGCCGACGTGTACCATCGCCGACGCGGTAGTCGAGCCTGTCTTCACGCGCGCCCATCCGAACACCACGCCTGCCAGCCCGATGACCATCATGGATTGCCACGACCAGTGCAGCGTCGACCCATGCAGCAATGCGAACGGAATTGCGGTCAGGAAAATCGACAACCATGCTCCCACCGCTTTCTGGAACAACGGAAGCAGGAATCCGCGAAATGCGAGTTCCTCGAACAGCGGTCCGAAAATCGCCACGAACAGCATCACCACCACGCGCGAGGTTCGGTCTGTCACCAGGTTCTCGATCGCCGTTTCCCCGGGCGCGTGCATCAGCGATGCGAGCGCGGAAAGCGTCAGCGCCAGCAGCGGTCCCGCGATCGCGCATAGCGACGCCCAGCGAAACGAAAACGTCCACCCGAGCGATCGCCACACCGGATGCCGATATCGCGCGATCAGGAAATACAGCACGATGACCAACAATGCGTAGAACGTCGATTGAAACGCGATCTGCCGCACTCCGTCGCTTGAAAAATGGATCGGCCGCGTAATGAAGACCGCGATGAAGAATGCCGGAAGCGTCGCGCCGAGGAACAGCATCAGGTCCTCCCAGGACCAGAACGCTTCCCCATAGTTCGTCATTATCGATCGCTTTCGATCAGCGCTGCGGCCAACAGCGGGATCATCAGCTCGTGATGTCCCGTGATCGCAAACCCGCGGCCGCCGGACCGGGCATGAGGACGCTCCACCACGTTCAGCTTGGGACGGTAGTGCTGGAGAAAATCGAAATTGACCGTGGTGAACTCGCCCAGCGAATAGCCCAGGTTGCGGACCACGGAAACGGCCTTCAGAAACACTTCGGGCAGCACTACGGCCGACCCGGCGTTGATATAAACGCCGCCTTTGTCGAGCCCCCGCACCAGCGAACACAGCAGCCGGAAATCGCGATGCGTCGTAGACCCGATCGCCGATCCGTCCGCGCCGGGATGCGTGTGCGGCGTGTCCGTCCCCACCGCGACATG
>JAIQFJ010000173.1 GCA_020073325.1 Terriglobia bacterium
ATCCATCAGGATGCCAGCGGCCACGCTCACGAACTTGCGCTGGCCTACGCTCATGGCATTGGCTCGACCCGCGCGGGCGTTCTGCAGACGACCTTCCGGGAAGAAACCGAAGCGTTGAAATCGGTATACATCCCGCCGTTCAGCGTCTTCATCTTCACGTCCGCGTTCAACCCGCTGCGAAAGGAAACATCCAGGACTCCGTTGACCGATTTAAACGACGCCGGCCCCGTCGGATTCCTCGCAAACGGCACCTTCACCGGACCGTTCACCGTGTGGACCGAACCCGAGCCCTCCACATCGCGCATCTCGATTCCGCCGTTCACGTTGTTGATGCGAAATTCGCCTGAGGTGCCTTCAACGAAGATGTGCGATTTGTTGACCGTCCGCAGATCCAGGTTGATATTGCGCGGGACCTTCACTTTGAAGTTGTACTCGAATTCATAGGCGTCGCCGCCGTGGAAGCACACGCCGCTTCCGCACCGGAACGGACCGTCGACCATCAGCCGGACCAACCCGCCCTGCTGCGTTTCCGACAAAACCACTTCTTTCTTCGCCAGCGCCATGCGATCCTGCGATCGCGCCCGCAAGGTCTTTTCGACCTCGACTTCGACGGAGCTGCCAGTGGACGCGCTCACGTCGATCGCGCCGGTGACGTTGTCGATAATCAGCTCGCGAACGCCTGCATAGGACTTGTGTTCAGTCGACCGATCCTCGAGCTGTTGTGCTTGCGCCGCCACGGCGAGCAACAACGTCAGTCCCAGCACAGAGCCGCGAGTGACAACGAGCGGGTTTTTCATTGCAGCTTCCCCAGCGCCCACTTGGCATGCTGCCGGACCGCGGCGTCGATCTTTTCATCGCTCGACACCTTCATCAACTCCGGCGCCGAATCCTTGTCTTTCAAATCCACCAGCAGATCGATCAGTGCGATCTGCACCAGCGGCGTATCCTGCTTCCCAATCGACTGCGCCACCGCCGTCCGTGTCACCGGGCTCGCGCCGAACTGATGCAGCGCGTCCACCGCCTGCAACCGCACGTTGACGTTCGCATCCTGATTGACCGTCTTCAACAGCGCCGAAAGCACTTCGGTATCGGACGACGGCACCTGCACCGCGTAACTCACACCGCGCAGCCTCTCGCTGGCCGATTGCTGCTGCAACAAAGAGAGAGCCACCATCTGACGCATATTCGTTACCTCACCGCGAAGCGCGGCCACCTCCTGAGTTTCCGGCTCGACCGGCTTCACCCCCGGCCTCGCCGTATATCCGATCCCCACGCCGATCGCCAGCAGCGCGAAGCTCAGGCCCATCTGAAACGCCGGCTGCCTCGGCCACAGCGCGAGAATCCGCTCTTTCCACGACGCTCTCGGCGCGGCCTCCAGCCCGTGGCGGTACGCCGCAAGCGTGTCGTAGAAGCGCGTGCGCAGCGCCGGGCTCGGCTCCTCGGCCGGAATTTTCGAGAGACTCGTCCACAGCGCGCCCAGCCGCTCCGCATCGGTGCGGCACAAATCGCACGTCGCGATGTGAGCATCGAACTCCAGCTCTTTCGTCTCCGAAAGCGTCTGCGCCCAGTAATCGGCGAGCAGCATCTTGGATTCTTCGCAGTTCATGCCGTCCTCTCCTTCGAGAGCGTGTGATAAATCTCTTCGAGCGCACGCATCGCCCGAAACACCCGGACCTTCACCGTTCCCACCTCGCACCCGAGCAGCGAGGCGATTTCTTCGTACTTCATGTCCTGAAACCGCGCGAGCACCAGGAGCTCCTTCTTATCCGACGGCAGCCGGTCCAGGGCGCGCTTCAGCAGCGCGACATCCTGCCCCTTGGCGACCGTCTCTTCCGGCCCCGGCGCATCGCTCGCGGGCTCCGGACGGCGATCGTCGAACTCATCGATGCCGACCACCTCCGCGCGCCGCTTCTGCGCCTGATCGACATTCGCGTTGCGCGCGATCTGGTACATCCAGGCCGTGAAGCTCTGGTTCGGGTCGTAACTGGCGCGGTATCTGAGCATTCTGAAAAACACGTCCTGCACCAGGTCCTCGGAAAGTTCCCGGTTGCGATTCAGCGAGACGAAATAACGGAACAGACCCCGGTTATGGCGCTCAAACAACACCGCCATTTTGGCGACATCGCCCGACCCGACCTGGGCCATCAAGCTGTTGTCTGTCGCGTTCACCGTCTCGATAGTGGATACCTTTATTTGCTCAGAAGGTTACAGCCGGAACAGGTGCTACGATGGACCCGAATGATCCTCCCGGCCCTGTGGGCGATCGGCGCCATCGCAGGATACGTCTTTGCTCTTCAACAGAATATACCCGTCGCGACAGCGATGCGTGTCCTGCCGGCGTTTCTGCTGGAGCTGTCGTTCTTCTATGTCCTTGGATCGGAAAAACTTCGGGGCCGGATCGAAAAATGGCCTTCGTCCGTGACCGCGCTTGCGCTGATTGGCGCAGCCGTCGCGCCTTACGTTGAAGCGACGCTCGCGTTGAAGTCGTTCGGGCGGACGGAATTCTTCGCGCTGGCAGGATTAGCCGCGGTGGTCGCGTTCTGGTACGTGATTTTGCCGCACAAACCGGCGGTCGACATCCTGTTTCTGATCCTGATGGGTGCCGTCATGCTGACGCATGTTTTTCCGCGGATTTACCCGAATCCGGTGCCGAAGTTGCAAATTCCGGTGCTCGGTCAATTGATGTGGATCCGCACGGGAGCCATGGCGATGCTCTGCATCCGGCGCGTAAGCGGCGTAGGGTTCGGATTCTGGCCGTCGAAGCGGGATTGGACGATCGGCGTCGCGTATTACGCCGCGTTCGTGGTGGTGGCCATCGGCGTAGCGTGGTGGATCGGATTCGGGAAGCCGCGGCTTCCGCACGGATGGGAAAAGACGACCCTCTATGCGATCGCGACGTTTTTCGGGATCCTGTGGGTGGTCGCGCTGGGCGAGGAATTTTTCTTTCGCGGTTTGCTGCAACAATGGACGGCCCGGTGGCTGTCGAGCGAGACGGCCGGACTGATCGTGACGTCGATGCTGTTCGGATCGGTCCATCTATGGTTTCGCGCGTTTCCCAACTGGCGATTCGCGATCATGGCGGGGCTGGCGGGCGTTTTCTACGGCCTCGCGTTCCAGAGAGCCCGCAGCATCCGCGCCTCGATGGTGGCGCATGCGCTGGTCGTCACCACGTGGAGAGTGTTCTTCTCTTGACCGTCCGGATGCAGCTTTTTTTTCGCGTGGGTTTATCGCGTGTGGAGGACGCTGAAGTCGCCTTGTAACGCGACCTGCCCGGTGCCGGCGGGAAGATGCCACACGTCGCCGGGAGACGTTCGCTGATCGTCGATGAGACCGCTGCCCGCGATCACGATCATCAATTCCGCTCCCTGCGGACGATGCTGGCGCGAGCCGCGGATTTCCCAACGCGAGGTGGTGAAATACTCGCACGCGACGAGCAATTCTCCGGCGGATTCGGCGCGGGCGCGAACGGGCTCCAGATGACTGACCGCAGTGCCGCGCTCCAGGTGTAATTCACGGGCGCGTCCGTAGTCATAGAGGCGATACGTTACGTCGGAGTGCTGCTGAACCTCGCACAGCGCGAGCCCGCCGCCGATCGCGTGCACGGTTCCGGCGGGAATGAAGAACGTGTCGCCCGGACGAGCTTCGTACCACTGCAGCAGATCTTCGATTTCGCCCGATGCCGCGGCGGATTTGAATTGCTCCGGGGTGATCGGCTCGCGGAAACCGGCGGCGATTTTCGCGCCGGGCCCGGCAGCCAGGACGTGCCACATTTCGGTCTTGCCGCGCGAATCGTGGTGGAGGCGCGCGTAATCGTCGCCAGGATGGACCTGCACGGAAAGCTTGTCGGTAGTGAAGAGAAATTTTACGAGCAGCGGGATGTCGGGCGTTTCAAACCAGACCTCACCGATCTTTTCGCCGCCGCTTTGGAACCAGGGTTCGAGGCGAGTCGAACCCCAGATCTTTTCAAGAAATCGCGGAGCTAGGCGCCGCGGCCGCATGACTGACGTGCCGCGATGAATTTGTGCATGCGGTCCAGGCCGCGTTCGAGTTCATGCATCGAAGTCGCGTAGGAGATGCGGACGTGCTGCTGCGTGCCGAACGCTTCGCCGGGCACCACCGCGACGTACTCCTCAGCCAGCAGTTTTTCGGCGAACTGAAGCGAGGTGGTGATTCCGCCGGTGAACGCCGCGCTGACGTTGGGATAGGCGTAGAACGCTCCCTGCGGCTCGTGCGCCTTCACCCCGGGGATCTGGCGCAGCCGCGCGACCACGAAATCGCGCCGCTTGCGATACTCGGCGAGCATCGCGTCCACCGAATCCTGCGGACCGCTCAACGCTTCGATCGCGGCCTTCTGCGCGATCGACGTCGGATTCGAGGTCGAGTGGCTCTGCAGCTTGTTGATCCCGTCGATCACCTGCGAAGGACCGAGCGCGAAGCCGATGCGCCATCCCGTCATCGCATAGGTTTTCGAAAGCGTGCCCGCGATGACGATGTTGTCCTTGATTCCGGGATACGTCGCCATCGAGTACGGCTCGCCTGAATAGAGGAAGCGATGGTAGCACTCGTCGGTCATGATCCAGAAGCCGCGATCTTTCGCGAGTTGCGCGATCTTTTCGAGTTCGGCGCGCGCGAAGACGGCGCCGCTGGGGTTCGACGGCGAATTGATGATGACAAGCTTCGTCTTCGGCGTGACATGCTTTTCGACCATCGATGCGCGCAGAACGAAACCTTCATTTTCGTCGGTGTCGACGAACACGCACGACGCGCCGGCGTAGTTCACGACGTCCTTGTAGGTCACCCAGTACGGCACCGGGATGATGACTTCATCGCCGGGCTCCACCAGCGCCTGCATCAGCTCGAAAATGGCGTGCTTGCCGCCAACGGTGACGATGCATTCTTTCGGGACGTAATTCGTCCCGTAATCTTTTTTGTGGCGCTCGCAGATGGCCTGCTTCAGCTCCAGGACTCCGCCGGAGTTGGTGTACTTGGTGAAGTTCTGATTGATGGCGTCGAAGGCGGCGCGCTTGATATTATCCGGCGTCGCGAAATCGGGCTCGCCCGCGCTGAAGTCCACGATGTCCGCGCCTCCGCGGCGCAGACGATCGGCTTCGGCCGCGACCGCCATGGTGGAAGAGACGCTGATGGTTGAAATTCTCTCAGCCAAGTCTTGCAGTGTGTGCATCCTTTAACCTCACCTTTTGAAAATGCTCTTTGAGCCGCTCCTCCACCAGCGGAGGAACCAGGCCCGAAATATTTCCGCCCAGCGCGGCCACCTGCTTCACCAGCCGCGAGCTGATGAACGAGTACGCCTCGCCGGACAACAAAAACGCGGTCTCGATCGCAGGCTGGAGGCGGCGGTTCATCAATGCGATCTGCAACTCGTATTCGTAATCCGAGATCGCGCGAATCCCGCGGAAGATCACATTCGCCCCGCGCTGCATCGCGTATTCCACCGTCAATCCCTCGAACGAGCCGACTTCCACGTTCGGATAGGGACGCACCACTTCCTCCAGCATCGCGACGCGTTCTTCGACGGAGAAGAGCGGCTGCTTCGCCTCATTATTGAGGATCGCGACGATCAAACGTTCCACCAGCCGGCTTCCGCGCGAAATGATGTCGAGATGCCCGTTCGTAATCGGGTCGAAGGAGCCTGGATAGACTGCGACGATGCTCGTCCTGTTCGCGCTCAAAAATACTCCTTGGGGGCACGGCTGAAGTTTCATTCTAACAATTCGGAAGCGCGATCACGGAGGCCGCAAAACGCGCGAAACGTCACAGAAACGGAAATGCCGCCGATCGCATCCCCTCAGTGTGAAGATTCGAATGGGCGGTCTGGTGGCGGCGCTGGCGGCATTGCCGGCGATCGGCGCGGCGCAGCAGGCTAATATTCGCGTGGACGATGTAACCGACCATCTCCAGCAGACGATTGCCTGGTACCGGCACCTGCAAGGTGTCGAACAGGCGTCCTCCGACCTGCTGATCCGGGAGAGCGTGCATCAGGCGTCGCTCAAAGGTCTGCAGCTCGCTTTCGATTTCGCGCGCGCAGAAGCGGGACTGATCGCGCCCGAAGCGCAGCCGCAGGGATCGAATCCGGGATCCGGAAATTTGCAGCAGGCTTTGGTGAGGGCGGCGGACCGGGTGACGAACCTGGAGCTGCGCCTGTCGACGGTGGAGGCGTCGCTGGCGAAAGCTCCCGGGTCGCAGCGAGCCGCGCTCGAGGCGCAGCGGAAAGAGATCCTGGCGGAAATCGATCTGGCCAAGGAGATTCAGACCACGATCCAGACGCTGGTAACTTTCAGCGGGAACCTGGGAGGCGGCGGCAGCGGATTGGCGGCGCAGATCGACGAACTGGAGCGCTCCGTTCCGGAAGCGATGCATCAGAAGGGCGCGACCGCGGCCGCTTCGCCCCGCGCGCCCGCGGCGAACACCGCCGTGCAGACTCCGCCCGAGTCGCGGGGGATCGTGGGACTGATCGGCGACGTGCTGAGTGTGCACGCGCGCCGCTCGCAAGTGCTGGACCTTCGCAAAGAAACAGACGCGCTGATCGCGAGTATCACGAAGCTGCGCGCGCCGCTGCTGAACGAGATTCGCGCGTCAACGCGGCGCGCGGACGAGATTGGCGCAAGCACCGGCGACGCAAGCGACGCACAAAAGGAACTGACCGGATTGTCAGCCCGGTTCAAGCAGGTCTCGAAAGCGATGGTGCCGCTTTCCGAACAGAACATCGCGGTGGGCTCGACGCGAGGCTACCTGCAGGAATCGATAGACGATCTGAGTGACGACTTTTCCAAGGCGGGACGCTACCTGCTGCTGCGGGCCATCATGCTGGCCGCGGCGATCTTCGTGATCCTGGGGCTTTCCGAAGTGTGGCGCCGCGCGACGTTCCGCTACGTCAGCGACACCAGGCGACGGCGGCAATTCCTGATGCTGCGGCGCGTCGTGGTGACGGGCGCCGTAATCTTTGCGGCAGTCATGGGATTCGTCACCGAGTTCGGATCGCTGGCGACCTACGCGGGATTCGTCACGGCCGGACTTGCGGTGGCGCTGCAGAATCCGATCCTGTCCGTGGTCGCGTATTTCTTCCTGATCGGCCGCTACGGGATTCGCGTCGGCGACCGCGTGACGATTTCGGGCGTCACCGGCGAGGTGATCGAGATCGGCATGGTTCGGATTTACTTGATGGAACTGGGCCCCGATCTGCGCTCGACGGGTCGCGTCGTGGTGTTCTCCAACTCCGTGATCTTCCAGCCATCGGCGCTGTATAAGCAGATGCCGGGGCTCGATTATGTGTGGCACACGGCGACGTTGACGCTGTCGAGCGATAGCGACGCACAGCTCGCCGAGACGAAGCTGAAGAGTGCCGTGGACGCGGCGTATCAGCAGTACGGCGAAAGAATAGTCAGGCAGCATCGAACTTTCGAGCAGTCGATCGACGTGGACGTGTCGGCTCCGCGTCCGGAGACGCGGCTGCGGTTTACAGACGCCGGCATCGAGTTCATCGTCCGGTATCCCGCGGAGCTGAAGCAGGCCGCGGCCACCGATGATCGAGTGATGAAGGCGTTGTACGATGCGATCGAAGGCGAGCCGAAGCTGAAGTTCGCTCCCTCGGGCCGGCCGAAGGTTCAGATGGCGGCTTGACGCCGGCTCCACACGCGTTTCCCATCGATGTAGACTTCACGGGCGAATTCGATTCCGAAGAAGTACGCGAGTTCGCGATGATCGGCGCAATCGTGGATCACGAAGTCGGCGCGCTTGCCCGGTTCGAGCGACCCGATCTCCGCGCCGAGCCCCAGGCTGAACGCCGCATTGATAGTCGATGCCGTGATCGACTCCGCGGGCGTCATCTTCATCTGCGTCGCGGCGAGGGAAAGAATCATCGGCATCGACGTCGTCGGCGAAGACCCTGGGTTGAAGTCGGTGGCGAGCACCACCGGCAACCCGGCCGCGATCATCGCGCGCGCATCGGGATAATGTCGCGATCCGAGTGCATAGACGGCACCCGGCAGGAGCACCGGCTGGACGCGCGCTTCGCGCAGCGCGGCGATCCCTTCGGGGTCGGTGTGCTCCAAATGATCGGCGGTCGCCGCCCCAAGTTCCGCCGCCAGACGAGCACCGCCGCCGTTTTCGAGCTGATCGGCGTGCATGCGCAGCCCAAGCCCGTGTGATCGCGCGGCCAGCAGCACCTGCCGTGCCTCCTCGACCGGAAAGACGCGCGGCTCGCAGAACACGTCGCAGAATTTTGCAAGCGACGCCGCGCGCGGCAGCATTTCGCGAATCACGAGTTGCAGATACTCGGCGCGCCGGCCGCGATATTCATCGGGAACTTCGTGCGCGCCGAGAAAGGTCGGCACCGTGCGCAGCGGACTGATCCGGCCGATGGTGTGCAGCAGCTTCAACTCGTCGTCGAGCGACAGGCCGTAGCCGGATTTTGCCTCGATCGTCGTGGTACCGTTGCGCAGGAACCACTCGGTGTAGCGCGCGGCGGCGGCCAACAATTCCGTTTCGCTCGCGGCGCGCGTGCGGCGAACGGTAGACCGGATGCCTCCGCCGCCCGCGGCGATTTCCTGATAGGTGGCGCCCTCGGCGCGCTTTTCGAATTCGTCTGCGCGGTTGCCGGCGAATACAGGATGCGTGTGGGCATCGACAAAGCCAGGCATCACGACGCGCCCGCCGGCGTCGATCACTTCGGTCTTCGCGTCGAACTTCAAATCCGCGCCGGCCTCGATGATCCGTCCGTCGCGGATCAGCATTGCGCCGCTCTTGACGATCCCGAGTTCGCGCAGTTCGGCCCCGATGCGCGGCCGCGCGGGCCCCGCCAGCGTGACGAGTTCCGAACATCCGACGACAGCGAACTGCATCAGGAAGCAGTGTCCATCGGGATCTTGACTCCCTTTTCGTGAGCGACTTCGCGAGCGCGTTCGTAGCCCGCATCGGCGTGCCGAATCACGCCCATCCCCGGATCCGTCGTAAGCACGCGTTCCAGACGGCGCGCGCAGTCGTCGGTTCCCTCAGCGACCACCACCATTCCGGCATGCTGCGAATATCCGATACCGACGCCGCCTCCGTTGTGAATCGAAACCCACGACGCGCCGGCCGCCACGTTGACCATCGCGTTGAGCAGAGGCCAATCCGCAATCGCATCGGAGCCGTCGCGCATCGCTTCCGTTTCGCGATACGGCGACGCGACCGAACCCGTATCCAGATGATCGCGGCCGATCACCACCGGCGCGGTCACCTTGCCTTTCTTGATCAGGTCGTTCATCGCGAGGCCGAACTCGGCGCGTTCACCATAGCCGAGCCAGCAGATCCGCGCAGGCAATCCCTGGAAGTGAATTTTCTCCGACGCAAGCCGCATCCAGCGTTTGAGAATTTCATTCTGCGGAAACATTTCGAGCGCCAGGCGATCCGTCGTACGAATATCTTCGGCGTCGCCCGACAGCGCGGCCCAGCGGAACGGGCCTTTTCCTTCGCAGAACAGCGGGCGAATATATTCGGGGACGAAGCCGGGTATGTCGAACGCGTTCTCGACACCGGCTTTCTTGGCCTGGGTCCGAATGTTGTTGCCGTAATCGAACGTCACGGCGCCCATACGCTTCAGCGCGAGCATCGCGCTGACATGTACGCCCATCGCCTCGATCGACCTCTTGATGTACTCTTCCGGATGCTCGCAGCGCAGCGATCGCGCCTCCGTGAGCGACATACCGTTCGGCACGTAGCCGTTCAACTCGTCGTGCGCGCTGGTTTGATCCGTCAGAATATCGGGAACCACACCGCGGCGCACCATCTCGGGGAGAACGTCGGCGCAGTTGCCGACCAGGCCGACGGAGATCGCCTGCCCCTTACGCTGCGCCTCGCCGAGGATCGCGAGCGCTTCGTCGAGACTCGTCGTCATGCGATCGCAGTATCCGGTTTCGATGCGCTTCTCGATGCGCGTCGGATCGACGTCGATGCCGAGAAAACACGCGCCCGCCATCGTCGCGGCCAGAGGCTGCGCTCCGCCCATGCCGCCCATGCCGCCGGAAACCGCCAGCTTCCCGCTGAGCGATCCTCCGAAGTGGCGCGCCGCGGCGGCCGAAAATGTTTCAAACGTTCCCTGCACGATGCCCTGGCTGCCGATGTAGATCCACGATCCGGCAGTCATCTGGCCGTACATCGTTAAGCCGAGCCGTTCCAGACGATGAAAATCGTCCCAATTGGACCAGTGGCCCACCAGGTTCGCATTGGCGATCAGCACGCGCGGCGCATCGTCGTGCGTTCGAAAAATACCGACCGGCTTTCCCGACGACACCAGCAGCGTTTCGTCGTTTTCCAGCGATTCCAGCGAGCGCACGATCGCGTCAAACGCCTCCCAGCTTCGCGCCGCGCGGCCGGTGCCGCCGTAGACGATCAGATCGTCGGGACGCTCGGCCACCTCGGGGTCCAGATTGTTCATCAGCATTCGCAGCGCGCCTTCCTGGCGCCAGCCCTTGCAGCGCAACTGGGAGCCGCGAGGTGCACGAATGATCCGTCGATTACTCATTCCTATAGATTACCTCTCGCATTTTTCGATCGAACTCCGCGGGGGAGAATCTTCTCGCGGCCGATTGCAATACATCGGACGACACGTGGCTCGCTTCGAATTTCTTCACCGCAGTCTCGAGCGACGCGTCCTCGGGCGCGTCGTAAAGAAACGCTGCTTCGGGCGGAACAATTTCCAGGACGCCACCGCGCCCGAGCGCGATCACCGGCTTTCCGCTGGCCATCGCTTCGACGATCGTCATCCCGAAATCCTCTTCACCCGGCATCAGGAACGCGCGGCATCGCGCGTAAAGCTTGCGCAGTTCTTCGTCCGAAACGCGGCCGCAGAATTCAATGTTAGGCGCGGCAAGTTTGCGGAGCCGTGCGAACTCGGGACCGTCGCCCGCGATGCGCAGCCTGCGTCCCG
Organism: Terriglobia bacterium; assembly: GCA_020073325.1. Classification (GTDB taxonomy): domain Bacteria; phylum Acidobacteriota; class Terriglobia; order Bryobacterales; family Bryobacteraceae; genus Palsa-187. The sequence goes on from JAIQFJ010000173.1 coordinate 10,925, forward strand.
ACTTCGCGAAACACCGAACCGCTGTGTCGAGCCGTTTATACGCCACCAGTTCGCTGACGATCAGGAAATAGTCTTCCGCGCGCTCACATCGAAACGACTCGACATCCACGGGCGGATGGACCACCGTCGATTCGCGCCGATACGTTTTGCGAATCCTGCGCCGGACGTTCTCGCTATTGGCGACGAAATCGTCGACACGCGCGGCGCTCGCGTAATCCCAAAGACGCAGCCAGCTTGCCAGCGGAGCCATCGCGAAACGCTTCAGACGCGATCGCGTCCACTCGTGCAGATAGGCCGGGTACAGATCCCACAAATAGCGCATGGGCGTGTGGCAATAACAAACATGACGCGTCGAGGATCCGGTGAGCACCCCCTTGGCCGGTCCCGATTCGCTGGAGATCACCAGATCGTATCCGCGCAGATCGAAACTTTCGAGCGCGTAAGGCATCAGAGGCAGCAGCGACCGGTAATGTTTCCGCAGCGGATTCAAAAACGACGCGGTAACTCGATGCGAGCGGAGCGTGGAAGAGATTTTTTCCGGATCGTAGAACAGCGTGAAGATATCCGCGTCGGGAAAAATGCGGCACAATGCCTCGACCACTTTTTCGCCGCCGCGCATCCCCAGCAGCCAGTAATGAACGATTGCGACCCGCACCTGTGTTGGCAGTCTAACATCTGAGCAATGTCCCGGCATTTGTTAGCCTGAAGTTACCCGCATGGATTCACCGCACGGCCGCGCCGTCTCGTGGCGCGTCTTGTTCCAAATGGCGCTGGTCGGCACGTACACGGGCCTGGTGAAGATCGCCGGAGCCGCGAAAGTCGTGTTCACCGCCCGCGCGTTCGGAATGAGCGACGGCCTGGACGCCTACCTGATCGCGTTTCTGCTGCCCTCCTTCATCGGCGATACATTGGCGGGATCGCTGACCTCGGCACTGGTCCCGACGTTCATCGAGGTGCGCGAAGTCGAAGGACGCGGGCAGGCGAAAACGCTGTATCGCAACGTGCTCGCCGCGGCCGGAGCGCTGCTGGGTGTTGCAGCAGTCGTCTTCGGAATTTCCGCGCGCTGGATTTTTCATTTGCTCGCATCGAGTTTCGATGCCACAAAGCTCAGCACCACGGTTTCGATGTTCTGGATCATGCTGCCGATGGTGCCGATCACGGCATTCGGTGTCACGTGGAGATCGATTCTCAACGCCGAAGGACAATTCGCGATTCCCGCGCTGCTTCCGGCGTTGACGCCGCTTTCTTCCATCGTCTTTTTGCTGCGGTTCGGCGGCACATGGGGCCCGTACTCGCTCGCGGCGGGAACGCTGGTCGGCTCTGTGCTGGAGATGTTTTTCCTCGCGCTCTGCATGATGTTTTACGGATTCCCGATCCTTCCGCGATGGAGCGGACGCAATCGAGCCCTGGACCAGGTGATCGGCCAGTACGGACCGGTGATGGCCGGCGTCTTGCTGCTCGGCGGCGCGCCGCTGATCGATCAGGCCATCGCGGCGATGCTCGGATCGGGCAGCGTCGCGGCGTTGAACTACGGGACCCGCCTGAGTGTCGTGCTGGTGGCCGTCGGACCCAGCGCCGTCTCCACCGCGATTCTTCCGCATTTTTCCAAACTCACCGTCACAGCCGACTGGGCACATATTCGCCATAGCCTGCGCAGCTACGCACTGGTGATTCTCGCCGCCGCGCTTCCGATTATCGTGGTGCTGATGATTTTTTCCGAGCCGCTGGTGCGCCTGTTCTTCCAATTCTTCGCGGATGTGTTCCGAGACGCGCTCGGCTCGATGCGGATCCAAATTTCAGCATAATGGAAGTTCATGCTCGAAACAATTGTGTGGACCGACGACGGCGTCGTCATGATCGATCAGCGCCGC
>JAIQFJ010000587.1 GCA_020073325.1 Terriglobia bacterium
CAGCACGCCGAGGAATCGCGCGAACCCGACGCCGACAGCCGCGATTGTCCCCGCCTGGATCACCAGGAACAGCGTCCAGCCGTATAAAAATCCCCACAGCGGCGAAAACGCTTCGCGCAGATAGACGTACTGCCCGCCGGCGCGCGGCATCATCGAGGCGAGTTCGCCATACGACAACGCACCGGTCACCGTGAGAAATCCGGTCAGGACCCAGGCCGCGAGCAGCCAGCCCGGGCTGCCGATGAAACGCGCCATTTCGGCGCTGACGATGAAAATTCCCGAGCCGATCATGGACCCGATCACAACCATGGTCGAATCGAAAAGTCCAAGCCCGCGAGTAAATTCCGTATCGACGGCGGCAGTTTCAGGCGGCATGGACTTAATACAGTATCATGAGTGCGTCAGGATGAAGCTACGCCGCGAAGATGTCCCCATGTATGTGGCCGGAGCCGCCGCGGTATGCACGCCGGTGTCGATTGCGGCGTTTGAAATCCTGATGGGCGTGGCGGTGGTCGCGATGATCGCGACGCGCACGCGATGGAGAATCCCGCCTGTCATCTGGCCGCTGGCTGCATTTTTTCTGTGGACCATGGTGTCGCTAATGGCGCACAGCAGTTGGCATCTGGGCTATCCGCAAGTCAAGAAGTTTTATGTCTTCCTGATGCTGTTTCTGGTGGTCAGCGCGTTTCGAACGGCGCGCCATGCGCGCTGGCTGGCGTGGGGATGGGCGCTGGCCGCGTCGCTTTCCGCGATATGGGGGATGGTGCAGTTTTACGAAAAATACCAGGACGCGGAGGATGCGCACCTGGATTTCTACACGCAATACGTTTCACATCGCATTACCGGATTCATGAGCCATTGGATGACGTTCAGCGGGCACATGATGATGGCGCTGATGATCGTCGGGGCGCTGGTCTTTTTCATCGCATGGCGACGCTCGAACATCCTGCTGATCGCGGCGGGAGCGATCATCGGCGTGGGCTTGCTGCTGGCCGAGACGCGCAGCATGTGGCTGGGCGCGGCGGCGGGCGCGGTGTACCTGTTGTGGTTCTGGAAGCGATGGATGCTGATCGCACTGCCGGCGCTGCTCGGCGTGCTGATCGTGGCAAATCCGTTCTCGCTGGGGGATCGGCTGAAATCTTCGTTCAAGCCGCACGGGGAACTCGATTCGAACGCGCATCGCGCGATGTGCCGCGCCATTGGCTGGGAGATGATCAAGGCGCATCCGCTGCTGGGCGTCGGCCCGGAAGAGGTGGGTCCGCAGCATCTGAATTATCTGCCGCCGGGCACGCGGCTCCCGCTGCCCGAGGGCTACTACGGTCATCTGCACAGCATTTACTATCAGTACGCGGCGGAGCGCGGGGTGCCTGCGATGCTCGCGCTGATGTGGTTTCTGGGAAGAATGCTGTACGATTTCGTGAAGGCGCTGCGGCAAGGCGGATCGCGCTGGGTGCTGCATGGAGCGATCGCCGTGATGATCGCCGCGCTGGCGGGCGGGATTTACGAATACAATCTGAACGATAGCGAGGTACTGGCGATGTTCCTCGCCGTGATGGGGTGCGGTTATGTGGCCGTGCTCGAAGGAGAACGAGAATGCAAGGCCTGATGATGACGACGCCGTTGACGCTGCCTCACGTGCTGGAGCGCGCGGCGCGATTATTCCCGAAAAAAGAGATCGTTTAGCGAACCGAGAGCGGTGCGATGCATCGCTACACGTACGCCGATTTCTATCAGCGCGTGCACCGGCTGGCATGGGCGCTGGAGCGCATGGGCGTGAAGCGCGGCGAGTTCGTCGGGACACTCTGCTGGAACGGATTCCGTCATCTGGAATTGTATTTCGCCGTCACATGCTATGGCGCGATTCTGCATACTCTGAATCTGCGGCTCTCGCCGGATCAGCTCGCCTACATCATCAATCACGCGGACGATCGCGTGATTTTCGCGGATGCCTCGCTCGGTTCGCTGCTCGACGAAATTCGCGGTGAACTGAAGAATGTTCGCCAGGTCGTTGTGTTGGACGACGAGAGCGAGTACGAAAAGATGCTGGCGGAGTCGCCGGCCGAGCCGTATCCGTGGCCGGCGCTCGATGAAAACGAAGCCTGCGCGACGTGTTACACGTCGGGGACGACGGGGCATCCCAAGGGCGTTCTGTATTCGCATCGCGCGATGGTGCTGCATTCGCTCGCGCTGACGGCTGCCGATTCGTTCGCGCTGAGCGAGCGCGATACGGTGCTGCAGCTTGTACCGATGTTTCACGCCAACGGCTGGGGCATTCCGTACGCGGCGGTGATGGTGGGATCGAAGATCGTGCTGAGCGGGCGGCATCTGCAGCCGGCCGACATCGCCGAGATGGTCGAAACGGAGCGCGCGACGTTCACGGCCGGCGTTCCGACGCTATGGATGGGGCTGTACGCGCATTTGCTGGAGCACAAGCGCAATATTTCGACGCTGCGGACGATCGCGGCGGCAGGATCGGCGCTGCCGCGGCAGTTTGTCGAGCTGTTCGAGACGCACTACGGAATCCGCTTCATGCTCGCGTGGGGGATGACGGAGACGACGCCGATCGCGACGGTGATGGCGCTGAAATCGGATCTGCAGATGATCGGCGGCAAGGAGCGCTACGATCTGCTGTCGCGCCACGGGCTGCCGGTGGCGGGAATCGATGTGCGGATCGTGGA
>JAIQFJ010000174.1 GCA_020073325.1 Terriglobia bacterium
TACTGCCCGTCGATCGAGGACAAGATCGTAAAATTCCCGGACAAGCCGCGCCATCAGATTTTTCTGGAGCCAGAAGGTCTCGACACGTACGAAATCTACGTAAACGGCATGTCGACCAGCATGCCGATCGACGTCCAGACGCGGGTCGTGGCCTCCGTACCTGGTCTTGAGACGGCGGAGATGATTCGACCGGGCTACGCGATCGAGTACGACGCAATCGATCCTCGCGAGCTGAAACACTCGCTGGAAGTGAAGTCGCTCGATGGCCTGTTCCTGGCCGGCCAGATCAACGGAACATCCGGCTACGAAGAGGCCGCCTGCCAGGGTCTGATCGCTGGTTTGAATGCGGCCTGTCATGTTGGCGGGCTGGATCCGGTCGTCATCGGACGAACCCAAGGCTACACGGGAATCCTCATCGCGGACTTGGTGACCAAAGGTGCGGACGAGCCTTATCGGATGTTCACCTCCCGCGCCGAATTTCGCCTGCACCTCCGCATCGACAACGCAGACGAGCGCCTCACGCCAATTGGCCGGCGGCTGGGGCTCGTTACGGACGAACGCTGGTCGATCTACTTGCGCAAACAAGAACAGAAGGCTCGCCTTAATACTCTGATGCAAACCGCGCGACCGCTCCCGGGTGAGCCCCCCATTTCGATCTGGCTCCGCCGTCCGGAAGCTCGAATCGCGCAAATCTCGGAATGGATTTCGCAGCAATTGAATGAAAACCCGGTCCATGGCTTGCTTGATACCATCGAGACAGAACTCAAGTACGCCGGTTATATTGCCCAACAGCAACGCCAAGTCGAACGCCTGCGGGATGCCGAGCGTCGCCGCATACCTGTGGACTTTTCCTATACGGACATTCCCGGCCTGTCGACGGAAGTGCGCCAGAAGTTGGAGCGTGTGCGTCCCGAAACCCTTGGACAGGCAGGCCGCATTCCCGGAGTCACGCCCGCAGCCGTCGCAGTTCTCGATGTATATCTGAGTATCTCTCGTGAACTTTCGTGAACTGCTCTCTCAAAAGGTCGAGCTATCCCGCGACCAACTGGAACAACTGACACGCCACTACGACCTGCTTCAGCGGTGGAACCCCATAATAAACCTCACCCGGATCGAGAACCTGGCGGACGCGGTCAATCTGCACTATTGCGAGTCCATTCTGCTCGCCCGGGATTTACCTCAAGGCCCATTGTCGATTGCAGACGTCGGATCGGGCGCTGGTTTTCCGGGAATCCCGATCGCCATTGTCCGCCCGAAGTGCGACGTAACGCTGATTGAGTCCCATAAGCGGAAGGCAGTCTTCTTGCGGGAAGTGGCGCGCGGGATTCCGAACCTCCGTGTCATAGACACTCGCGCCGAGGATGTCTCTGGCCAGTTCGATTGGGTAGTGGCCAGGGCCGTCTCTCCAGCGGATGTCCTGCGGCTGCCGCTCGCCAGCAACTATGCGATTCTAATGAGCGAACCTGATTTGGCAAAGCTCCCGCGTCCCGTTTCGGTAACAAAATATCCCTGGGGAAACAATCGGGTACTGGCAATGTTCCACGTGGAACATGATAGAATCGACCAGACGAGTGGGTAAGGTAATCGCCATCACGAACCAGAAAGGCGGCGTCGGCAAGACGACCACCGCGATCAACCTTGGCGCGTCTCTTGCCGCCAATGATCTGCGTATTCTGCTCGTCGACTCCGATCCCCAAGGAAACGCGACGACGGGTCTCGGAATCGAAAAGGCAGCGGGTGCATCCACGCTTTATGATGCACTGATTAGCGGGGGAAACCTCGAAGGCGCGATTAAGACCACGGAATGCATTGGCTTGGATTTGATCCCCGCGGATAAGAACCTTGTGGCGGCAAACCTGGAAATGGTTGATCTCTCGGATCGCGAATATCGGTTGCGCAACGCCTTAGCGCCGATCCGCGACCGGTACGACTACATTCTGATCGATTGTCCTCCGGCGCTCGATCTGCTTACTCTAAATGCTTTAGTGGCAGCGGATTCCGTCCTGATCCCCATTCAATGTGAGTTCTTCGCGCTGGAAGGGATCTCGCAGCTTATGGATACCGTGGATCGGATTCGCGAGACTTTCGAGCATCCGATTCAGATCCAAGGTATTCTCCTGACGATGTATGACGACCGGACCAATCTCACCCGTCAGGTAGCGGATGACCTGAAAGAGTTCTTCAGCGACGACGTCCTGGAGACCGTGATTCCCCGAAGCATCCGCCTGGCGGAGGCTCCGAGCTATGGAAAACCCATTCTGATGTACGATCCGCGCTCCCGGGGCGCCGAGAGTTACATCAAGCTCGCCAAGGAGATCCTGGAGAATGAACACAGGAACCGACAAGCAACGCAAAGCACTCGGTAAGGGCCTTTCGGCGCTCTTGCCCAGCCGGGCCGCAGTCCCCGCAACGGCCCCAGCCGCTCCCAACCGGTTGCCGATTCTGGCGATTCAGCCGAACCCGATGCAGCCGCGCACGGTGTTCCAGCCAGAAAGACTTCAGGAACTGGCGGATTCCATCCGGGCCAACGGGATCATTCAACCGCTGATTGTGCGGAAAGTTGGCGACGAATATCAGATCATCGCCGGAGAGCGCCGCTGGCGAGCAGCGCAACTTGTTGGATTAACGGAAGTTCCTGTCGTCATCCAGGACGTCGCCGATCCCCGCATGCTGGAAGTGGCGCTGATCGAAAACATCCAGCGCGAGGACCTCAACCCGATCGAAACTGCGCATGCCTACGAACGGCTCCATCGCGAACTGGGCCTTTCCCAGGAAGAGATCGGCCGCCGCACGGGTAAGGATCGAACTTCGATCGTCAACACGATGAGGCTGCTCAGGCTGCCGAACGAGGTCCAGGCTCTGCTCGCCGCCCAGCGGCTCTCCATGGGTCATGCGCGAGCCATTCTTGGATTGCCGACGGCGGAGCAGCAGATCGAAATTGCCGAGAAGGCATCCGCTCAGGGGATGTCGGTGCGCCAGGTCGAAGGACTCGTTCAGGAGCGGACATCCGAGCGCGAGGGTAAGGGCCGGAGACAAAAGGAGCCCGCCAAGCAGGATCCCAACGTTCAGGCTGCCGCGGATGAAATGATGCGAGTGCTGGGAACGCGCGTGCGGATCGTCGAACTAAGCGACAAACACGGGCGTATCGAGATCGAATATTATTCCCAGGAGGAGCTGGATCGGCTCTACGAGCACATCTTGAAGGGATGAATGGTGCCGGCGGCAGGAGTCGAACCTGCGACCTACGGATTATGAGACCGTCGCTCTAACCACCTGAGCTACACCGGCGCAATTAAGAGCGTAGCAAAAGGCACAGGGAGATGGCTAGTAGAGAAACAGGTATGAAACTATGAATCGCGCCGTCGAGTTCTCGCGCGTTTCCAAATCCTATTCGATCTACGCGTCGCCGGGCGACCGCCTCAAGGAACTTGCGACCTTCAACCAGCGCAGCTTCCATCGCGATTATTGGGCTTTGCGCGACATTTCGTTCGAAGTGAACCGCGGTGAGACGTTCTGCATCGTCGGCGAGAACGGCTGCGGAAAAAGCACCTTGCTCCAGATCTGCGCCGGCATTCTTCAGCCGACGTCCGGCACGGCGAATGTGCAGGGCCGTGTTGCGGCGCTGCTCGAACTCGGCTCAGGCTTCAACCCCGAATTTTCCGGAAAAGACAATGTTTATCTGAACGGCGCGATTCTCGGCCTTTCGGCGAAAGATATGGACCACCGATTCGCCGAGATTGAAGCGTTCGCGGAGATCGGCGACTTCATTCATCAGCCCGTCAAAACCTACTCGAGCGGCATGACCGTCCGCCTGGCGTTTGCCGTCGCGATTCATCTCGATCCGGAAATCCTGCTGGTGGATGAGGCGCTTTCCGTCGGCGATGTTTATTTCCGCCAGCGCTGCATGCGCAAGGTTCACGAGCTGCGGTCGCGGGGCGTCACCATTCTGTTTGTCTCGCATTCCACCGGCGACGTAAAGGCAATCGGCGATCGTGCAATGTGGTTGAACCACGGCCGGATCGAAGCGATTGGTAAGACGGATATTGTTGTATCTAAATACCTTGCGGCGATGGCGCAAAAGGACGCCAGCTATCAGGAGCACGAAATTCCCGAAGCGGGAGAGTATCGCGGACCCGACGAAATCGTCACTGAAATTCCGAACATCGATCATCGATTCGGCGACGGGCGGGCGGAGATTCTCGGGATTGCGGCTTATTCCGAAGCGGGGAAGCAGCTCAGCGAGTTAAGCCCATCTACTACAGTTGTAGTTAGAATCAGCGTCCGTGCGAAGAAGAACCTCGACCGGCCGATCGTCGGGTTCATGTTCCGCAACAATCTTGGCGTCGATTTCGCCGGCACCAACACCGCGCGCGAAGGATACGTGCTGCCGCCGCTGCCCGAGGGCGAAGTCTGCACCGTGGACTTCTACATCGAAATGCCCGAGCTCTACGCCTCCACATTCTCCTTTTCTCCCGCGGTCGCCGATGGGACGCTGGAACATTACGTGATGTGCGACTGGATCGACAACGCGCTGGCGCTTCAAATGTCGAAAGCCGCGGCGCCGATTTACGGACAATTCCATTTTCCCTGCCGGATCGAAATTAATTCCCGGATCGGAGCCGGAGCCGCTTCGCTGTGAGCGAATTTACGGGCGAGCGCGTCATTCCGGGCGCGGTCAACGACGATCTATGGGCGGAGCACATCGCTCGTTACGCCTTTGCCGCGAAATATTCCACCGGCGCGCGCGTCCTCGACGCGGGTTGCGGCACCGGATACGGTCTGGCGGAACTCGCGCGCGCGGCCCGGTTCGCGGTCGGGCTCGATGTTTCGAATGACGCGCTCGACTATGCGCGCACGCACTACTCCGCGCGCTTCGTCCAGGGCTCCGCGACAGCGCTTCCCTTCGCCAGTGCGAGTTTCGAGCTGGTGACCGCGTTCGAAGTGATCGAGCATCTGGAGGACTGGCCGAACCTGATTGCCGAAGCCAGGCGCGTCCTTCAGCCGCACGGAATTTTTCTGGTGTCGACGCCGAACCGGCTATACTACACCGAATCGCGCGGTGCGGAAGGAAAAAATCCGTTCCACGTTCACGAATTCACGTACGCGGAATTCCGCGATGCGCTCGGCGAGCATTTTCCTCACGTGAACATTCTGCAGCAGAACCGCACGGAGTCGTTCGCTTTCACCTCGGCCGAGCCCGCGCATATTGAAATGCGCGCCGACAACACGCGCACCGATCCGGACCAGGCGCATTTTTTTCTCGCCGTGTGCGGCATCGAACGACAGCCCGAGCCTCGCGATTTTCTTTATCTTCCGAAAGCATCGAATCTGCTGCGCGAGCGCGAGCAGCACATTCATAAGCTGGAGGATGAGCTGCAGCTCACCAAAGAATTTCTGGCCAAGGCGCTGGACGATCATCAAACCTTGATGCGTCTGCATGCGGAGCAGAAAGAGCATCTGGAAGAGCGCAATCGCTGGGCGCTTGAACTGGAAGCGAACTGGCGCGCGGCGCAGGCGCGCATCGTGCAACTTCAGGAAGAATTCAGGGCCGAGCAGGCCGCGGCGCAGGAAACCGCCGCAGGGTACGCGGCGAAAGTCACGCAGCTTGAAGAAGAGAATCGCGAGAAGACGCAATGGGCGCTCGATACCGAAGCGCGTCTCGCGGCGGAGCTTTCGGCGAAGTGCGAGGAATTACTCCAGACCGTGTCGCTGCTCCAACAGGCTGAGGCGACTGTGACGGAACGAACTGTCTGGGCGCAGGGCTTGCAGAAGCGCGTCGAAATCCTTGAAGCGCAGCTCCAGATGATCCGCGCATCGCGCTGGGTCAGGATGGGACGCATAGTGGGCGTCGGACCGAAGGTGCAGAGCTGATGCGGCGCTTCGCCGCAACCCTCTGGCGATTGCTGAAAGGATTGCCGCTGGCGATTCTCGCGCCGGTGTTTCTCTTCATCAGCGCCGTCACGCTGTTTCTGGTCGATCTGCTGATCCGTCCCCGCCGGCCCGCGGCGGATCAAAGCCCGCAGAAGCACGCGTCCATCGTCATTCCCAACTGGAACGGGCGCGACCTGCTCGAAAAATATATTCCGTCGGTTCTCGCCGCGGCAGAGCGATGTCCGGGGACCGAAGTGATCGTGGTCGACAACGGATCGACCGATGGAAGCGCGCAATTTCTCCGTGAAACATTTTCTGTCGTAAATGTTCTGGCACTCGACAAGAACCTGGGCTTCGGCGGCGGATCGAATGCGGGTTTCCGGCACGCGAAAAACGATATCGTCGTGCTGCTGAACAGCGACATGCGCGTCGAGCCGGACTTCCTGCAACCCCTGCTCGACGGGTTCACGGATGAAAAAGTATTCGCGGTCTCCTGCCAGATCTTTTTTTCCGATCCAAAGAAGAAGCGCGAAGAGACCGGCCTGACGCAGGGCTGGTGGCACAACGGATTCCTGCGCGTGGGGCATCGCATCGAACCTGCGATCCGCGAACCGTATCCGTGCTTTTACGGCGGCGGCGGATCGTGCGCCTTCGATCGAAAAAAATTTCTGGAGCTGGGCGGATTCGACGAGCTGCTCGCGCCGTTTTACCTGGAAGACACCGACCTCGGCTACATGGCGTGGAAGCGCGGCTGGAAAGTCCTGTATCAGCCGGCGAGCGTCGTTTATCACGAGCATCGCGGGACGATCGGGAAGCGCTTCAGCGAGGCCTACATCCAGTCCGTCCTCAAGAAAAATTTCCTGCTGTTCATCTGGAAAAACGTCCACGAATGGCGGCGGATGATCCCGCATTTTTTCTTCGCGTGGGCCGATGCGACGCTGAGCTGGGTGTTCGGCGATTCACCGGAACGGTCGAGCCTCCCCGGAATCGCGCGCGCTTTTGTGCAGCTTCCGCAGGCGATGCGATCGCGCGCGCGGGCCCGGCGGCTTTCGGCAATCAGCGATACGGAAGCGTTCCGGCGTCCGCTGGCCGGGTATTTTCGCGATGCGTTCGCGGACATGCGCGATGAAAAACTGCGCGTGCTGTTTGTTTCGCCCTATCCGATTTGTCCTCCAGTGCACGGCGGCGGGGTGTTCATGTATCAGACCGTGCGCGAGCTGGCGCGATTGTGCGAGCTGCATCTCATCGTGCTGCTCGACTTTCCGCATGAGCGCAAGGCGCATGAGGAACTGGAAAGAATCTGCGGATCGGTGGAGTACATCGTGCGCATGGAGGGTCGCACCAAGGCGATCGGGTCGATGGAACCGCACGCCGTTCGCGAGTTCCGCAATCCGGACCTCGCATGGCTGATTCACCGGCAGATTTATACAAAGAAGATCGACGTGCTGCAGCTCGAATATACGGTGCTGGGGCAATACGCGGGCGAGTTCCGGCGCATCCCCAGCATTCTGTTCGAACACGACGTTTATTTCCAGTCGATCGCGCGGCGGCTTCCTTTCATGACGGGGGCGATTCCGAAGATTCAGGCTCGCTGGGAATATCTGCGCGCGATTCGTTACGAGCTGCGGCTGCTGCCGCATGCGGATCGCGTCCAGGTTTGCAGCCAGGACAATGCGCGCTATCTGGAATCGTTTCTGCCGGAGCTGCGCGGCCGGATCGACGCGAACTTTCGCGCCGGCATCGATACGTCGCTCTACGAATTTCGCGAAACGGGTCGCGAGCCTTATACCATGCTGTTTCTCGGAAGCTTCCGGCATCTGCCGAACGTCGAGGCGCTGCAGTGGTTCGTGCATCGCGTGCTCCCGCTGATTCGTGCGAAGGAGCCTCGGGCGAGGCTGGTGGTGATCGGGTCGGACCCGCCGCCACGGCATTCGCTGCCGGAAGCAGAGGCGATCGAGTTGATCGGATTCGTCGAGGATGTACGGGAGCCCTTGTCGCGATACTCGGTGTTTGTGTGCCCGATTCTCAGCGGATCCGGCGTGCGGGTGAAGTTGCTGGAAGCCTTCGCGGCGGGGATTCCGGTGGTGTCGACGCGGATCGGCGCGGAGGGGCTCGCTTCAGAAGACGGCGATGTGTGCGGATTGTCGGACGATCCGCAAGGCTTCGCGGATCGCGTACTGCGGGCGATGGAGGAGCCGGCGAAGGCCGCGGAAATGGCTCGGCGGGCGCGGTCGTTTGTGAAAGAGAAGCGCGATATGCGGGCGATGACGGAGCGATTGGTCGCTTGTTATTGCGAAGAAGTGAAAATGCGGCGCTAAAGCCCGCCCTCCGCTAACAGTTCCAGTTCGGTGACGGCGCGGTCCAGATCTTCGAGCAGCAAATCGGTTCCATGCAATTGCAGCGAGGCGACGATGGCGCGGTAATACCACAGCGTTCCTTCGCGGCCGCCGCTGAAGCGCATCCATAGCGACTCGCCGCAGGCGCGATAATCGCGAGCCAAACTGCGCGCGTTGTGCAGTTTGTCGCAGGCCGAAACCAGGCGCACCGATCGCGGCGCGGTGCGGATGTGCTCGACATACGCTTCCTTGCGGGCGCGCCACGGCGGTTTGGGATGCGCGTCGGTGTCGGTGCAGCCATCGACGATCGCGGTGATGCGCGGTCCGAAAAGCTGCAGGATTTCGGCGCGCGTTTCAGCGCCGCCCTGATCTTCCACTGCGTCGTGAAGCAGCGCCGCGATCGCTTCATCCTCGCCTCCGCCGTATTCCAGCGTCAGCGCGGTCACAGTCATCAGGTGCGAAACGTACGGGATCGCCGAGCCTTTGCGGGTCTGATCGGCATGCAGACGAGTCGCATAGAGGAGCGCTTCCTCAAAGCGGCGCGAGAGCACTTATTTTCCCTTGGTGTCCTTGGCGAGTTTCGAGGCGATCTTCTCGGCCAGTTGATTGATGGCGGCCGGAGTGGTGTTTTTGGGACGCTCGTAATCGCTCCAGACGATGTTGCGGCTCTTGCGGTCCACCAGGAAGATCGCGCCTCGCGCGCGCGCCAGCGGCTGCGAAATGGGTTTCTGAACGGCGAATATGTCTTCAGAATCCTGCTTCGGTTTTTCGCCGTACAATTCGTCGAGCTTACTTTCCAGGCTGCCGCCCACGTGATCGGTCAGGATCGCGTCGGCCTTTTGCGGATCGGTCACCACCTGAAGAATCACGCCCGTGGTGAGCTTGATCGCCAGGTACTGATCGAGTCCGTTGGACATCGGCAGCAGATAAACGGTCTTGATGCCGCCCAGGTCGAGCGCGGACGCGGCTGACGTCGTCACCAGAGCGGCGGCTAGGAACAGAAACAACTTCATGTCATCCATCATAACTTCGATATTCTGGTGGATTGTACAAGGGCCAACGAATCACGGTGATCATTCCGTGTTTGAACGAGGAGCAGGGGATCGAATCGGTGCTGCGGCGCATGCCGGAGTTTGTCGACGAGGTGATCGTGGTCGACAACGGATCGACGGACCGGACGTCGGAGGTCGCGAAAAGTTTCGGCGCCACAGTGATCCGCGAAAACGTGCGCGGCTACGGCCGCAGCTACAAGACGGGATTTTCGCAGGCGACGGGCGACGTCATTGTGACGCTCGACGGCGATCATAGCTATCCGCCGGATGCGATTTCGTATCTGCTGGAGGCGTTTCTGCATCTGGACGTCGATTTTCTGAACGCGTCGCGCTTCCCGGTGCGCGACCGCCAGGCCATGAGCTTCAAACACAAACTCGGCAATTTGATTTTGTCGCTGGCCATGTCGATTTTGTATTTCCGCTGGGTGCGCGATTCGCAGTCGGGCATGTGGGTGTTTCGCAGGTCGATTCTGAAGGACATGAAGCTCATTTCCGACGGCATGGCATTTTCGGAAGAGATCAAGATCGAGGCGCTGAAGAGCGACCGGGTGCGTTTCGCGGAAATTTCGATCCAGTACACGTCGCGGCTGGGAGAGATCAAGCTGAACCCGTGGCGCGACGGGTTTTACAATTTGTGGTTCTTATTGAAGAAGCGGTTCACATGAGCCCGACGCGGGTGTCCGCGGTGATCCCGCACTGGAATCGGCGCGACCTTCTCAAGACGCTGCTCGAAAATCTCCGCGAACAGGACCGGCCGTTCGATGAAATCATCGTGGTCGACAACGGATCGACGGACGGCTCGGCGGAGCTGGCCGAAGACTACGGGTCCCGTGCGATCCGGCTCGCGACCAATCAGGGATTCGCAGCGGCGGTGAATCGCGGGATCGAAGCGGCGACCGGCGACTGGATCGCGATTCTCAACAACGACGTGACGCTGGATCCGGCGTGGCTCGCGACTCTTCTGGAACAAAAGGCCGACGCGCTGTTCGCCACCGGAAAAATTCTCTCCGCGGCGGATCCACGGATCATCGACGGGACGTTCGACGAGATTTCGCGAGGAGCATGCGCGCTGCGCTGCGGAGCGGGGAAACCCGATTCCACGTATTGGAACCATCCGCGCCCGATCCGGTTCGCTCCCATGACGGCGGCACTGTTCCGGCGGGATTTGTTCTATGAGGTCGGTCTGCTCGATGAGAGCTTCGGGTCGTATTTGGAGGATGTCGATTTCGGCCTGCGCTGCGCGGCTCGCGGGCGGAGCGGCGTCTATCTTCCGGGCGCGGTGGCTTATCACGTCGGCAGCGCCACTCATGGGGCGTGGAAATCGGACACGGTTCGGCTCCTCTCCCGAAATCAGATTCTATTGGCGGTCAAACACTTCCGCGGATTTCCGCGATGGCCCATCGTGGCAGGACAGTTGCTGTGGGGACTCGTGGCGCTTCGCCATGGTGCGGGTCTGGCCTGGCTGCGCGGCAAGGTTTCCGGATTGCGGGTGAGCCGGAAGAACCGTGGGGAACTTCTTGCCGATCAACAACTTAAATTACGATCGATCGTCGACGCCAGCGAGCGCGCGATCCGCGAAGTGCAGCAACAGACCGGCTTTGACGCGTACTGGAGGGCTTACTTCTGCGTACTGCGTCGGTAATCGTTACCTACAATTCGGAGAAAGTGATCGAGGACTGCCTCGAAAGCCTCGCCAAGATGGCGCCTGAAATCACGCCCATTGTGGTCGACAACGCGTCGCTCGACGCGACCGTCGCGCGCTCCGCGCCGGCGCAAGTCATTGCGAATCGCGAGAATCGTGGATTCGCGGCGGCTGCGAACCAAGGCATCGCGGCGACCGACGCCGATTTCATCCTCCTCTTAAATCCCGATGTAAAGCTCCTGACCTCGGTTGACGCGCTGAGGGAGGCGAGTAGCCGCTACGGGATCGCTTCGGGAAAGCTGGTCGACGAATCGGGCGAGCCGCAACGAGGCTTTACAATCCGCCGCTTCCCGACTCCGGCGGCCCTCATTTTCGAGCTGTTCGGGATCAACCGGCTGTGGTCCTCGAATCCGGTGAACCGGAGTTATCGTTATCTGGACCGTCCGCTCGATCAGCCCGGACCGGTGGAGCAGCCGGCGGGGGCTTTCCTGATGATCCGCCGCGATGTCTGGAAAAAGCTCGGCGGATTCGACGAGGGATTTCATCCTATCTGGTTCGAAGATGTGGATTTCTGCCGTCGCGCGGCGGATATGGGATTCGGGATCGCCTATGTTCCGCAGGAGTCGGCGAGCCATTCCGGGGCGCATTCGATTCGTCAAGTCTCCGCGGGATGCCGCGCATGGTACTGGTGTGTTAGCCTTCTAAGGTATGCAGCAAAGCACTTTCGTAACCCGGGGTACCGGGCGGTTTGTGCGGCGGTGCTTGTCACTTCGATTCCACGGATGTTCGCGGGGATCATTCGGGAGCGGAGTATCTCACCTATAGCGGTTTATTGTAAGATCGCGTGGTTCGCCGGCCTGTGCCTTGTCTCGTCCACGGCGCGCGGGATGGCTCAAGTTCGGACTTCATAATTCATGGCCTCCAACGAGTTGGTTTCCGTCACGATCGTCACTTATAACAGTGGACGTTTTATCAAGCGGTGTCTGGAATCGGTACTGGAACAAAAGTATCCCAACCTGGAAGTGATTATCGTGGACAACGCGTCCACGGACGGAACCACCGATATCCTGGAACAGTTCGAGGATCGCTGCCAGATCCACTACAACGATGAAAATATGGGGTTTGCGGCAGCGCAGAACCAGGCGATCCGGCTTTCGGCGGGCGAATGGGTGCTGACGCTGAATCCCGACGTCCTGCTGCTGAAGAATTTCATTCAGGCGCTGGTGGACGCGGGCAATGTCGATCCGAAGATCGGCACGGTGTGCGGGAAGCTGCTGACCATCCGGGCGACGTTCGACCTGCCCGAAAAGCAGTTGGTGGATTCCACCGGCATCTATTTCACGCCGATGCTGCGTCATCTCGATCGCGGCAGCCAGGAAGTGGACAACGGCCACTACCTGAATTTCGAATATGTGTTCGGCGCGACAGCCGCCGCGGCGCTCTATCGCCGTCAAATGATCGACGATATTGCAATCTTTGACGAGTTTTTCGATCCCGATTTCTTTGTTTATCGCGAAGATGCGGATGTCGCCTGGCGCGCGCAGTTGATGGGATGGCGCTGCATCTATACGCCGCTGGCGCGCGGCTATCACGTGCGCAACGTGCTGCCGGGCAACCGGCGGGCGCTGCCTCCGGCCATCAACATGCATTCGGTGAAGAATCGCTTCCTGATGCGCATCAAGAACATGACCGGAGACCTGTATCGCCGCAACTGGTTTTCGATCACGGCGCGCGACCTGGTGGTGGTGGGCGCATGCCTGGTGCGGGAGCGGACGTCGCTCAAGGCATTTGTTTATCTCGGGCAGAATTGGCGGCGCGTGCTTGAGAAACGCCGCGAAATCATGCGTCGCCGGCGCGTGAAAGACGACTACATGGCGAGCTGGTTTTCC
>JAIQFJ010000175.1 GCA_020073325.1 Terriglobia bacterium
TTCGACGGTTGCCGTACTCGGAGCCTCCGGTTCCGGCGGAGGCACCGGTGGTGGCGGCGGTACAGGTGGGGGGTGGGACCGGTGGCGGAGGAATTACCGCGACAAACGCGGCCGAAGTACGGACGAATAGCGCTCGCGTTCCTCCCGGAACGACGTTCCAGGCTCAATACCTGCTGACGCAGCCGCGGCCGATTGCAAGCGGCGGATCCAGGATTTCAATCGATGCGTTCGACGTTAATGGCGTGGCGATTTTCAGTCCGCTGGGTGACGCTGCCGGCGCCGCGGTGTGGCAGAATGGCTTCCTTTCGGTGAACGTGATTTCGCCGAGCGGCGACTATGGATCCAACCTTGACTATCCCTACATGACGGTTACGATGACCGTGCCTGCCACAACACCGATCGGCTCGACATTTCCCTTGGGGCTCGTTAGCGCGAGCTACATCGGACCGACCGGTCCGCTCACACTCACCGACCCGAAGCCCGGCACTCTGACCATCGGCGGAAGCGTGTCGATTCACAACGTCACGCCAGGCGGGGGAACTTGGCCGGCTGGGACCGTTGTGAAATTTGAGGGAACCGGATTTTCTCCGCTAACGAAGCTGACGGCAAAAATGCGTATGTCGCCGATCACCTACGTCAGTTCCACAGAACTGCACTTCACTTTGCTCGACGTGACCACGATGGACATGGTCGGCCTGACCGCCCAGAATCCTGACGAATCTCAAGTGACTTACTTTTCCTACTTGAGGGGTGGGCTGTTGACGCCTCCATCAAGACCGCTGCTGCGCCACACCGACCCTGTATTTCAAGCGCAGACTCACGGCGTCGCGCAGTTTAGCGTACCGGCGCTGGCTGCGGGGCAATTTGCCGCCATCGCGATTCAAAATCCGACACCCGGCCCCGTAGTCGTCACCTTCCAGGTTCAAAGCACCGGTGCAACGACGACGTTCACGCTGCCGTTCGGAGGAAGGATTGTGGACGAGATTTCCTCGCTGGTGGGATCAGCGCTGAATGCCGGAGATTCCGTGACCGTCACTTCGACTTCCGGAGTCCAAATCCTGGGGTTGCTCGGCGATGAGACACAGGGTACGGTGGAGCCTTTCCTCCCCGTCTTCTAAAGGCGAATACCGTAAGCAGCAAGAGTGCGATCGGCAGGAGCAGCCACTTGCGGCCGATCACATAAGGGACCTGTGCGCGTCCGTCGCCGGTGAGAACGAAGGCCGCCCAGTTCGATGGATGGGCTGCGGTGGTCTTCGAATGGATGAACTCCAACTTCGCACCACGCAGCGCATCCGCGACCGATTCCCCTTTGGCAAGGCGCGAATAGAAGCGGATCATCAGCTCAGAAGTCGCGCGGTCTGGAACGGCCCAGAGCGACGTCACCACGGAAGGAACGCCGGCTGCAAGGAAAGACCGCGTAAAACTTTCAATGCCTTCGCCAGGGACATCTTTGCCGATTCCCGTCTGGCAGGCCGAGAGTGTCACCAAGCCGACATTCTTCAGGGGCAGATCGCCCACCTCTTTGAGAAACAAGTAGTCGTATCGTTGGGCACTGGACGAGGGCGCGAGCAAGATGTAGGACAGATCAGGGTTGTCGAGATCTGCGAACGCGTGCGTCGCAAAGTGCAGTAGTGGCGCGTCGCGATGTCGCAAGAGCCGGGCCTTGACGGCGGAGGCCCCAGAGTAGAGTGCGGCGCGGCCTCCGATGGACTCCGCGATGCCTCCAATTTCGCGCGCAGCCTCGGGGAGCCGCGAGAATTCTTGCGAATTGACAGGTTCCGGATTGCGGCTATCGGACGGAGCGGGATCGGCAAAAGCTTCCAGGCTGCTTTGCCAGAACCAACGAATGGCGCGCTTCCTGGTCGAGTTCGCAGCCAATATCCCGGACGCCGGCAAGTACGAAACGGTGAACCGGTCGATGAGCAGGCCGCTCAGGAACGGTAGGGCCTCAAACGGAAGCGCCGAAAGGAAACGATCGGGGACGATGATGAGCCGCTTCACGAGCGGATCCTGCAAAGGAGGAATGCCAGCGAGGAGTTTTCGCGCGCTCGGTCCAAGAGCATCGATCCAGTCAGTGCGCTTTGCATCTGCGAGCAGAGCGGGTATTCCGATCATCGTCCGACGCTCCTCCGGCGACAAGTCGCGGCGGAGGATTCCTGATCGGCCATGAAAAATCCAGAGTATTGCGAAGGACGTATCGCCCATCCAATACTCGACCAGCGCCGTATCATCCGGAAGTTCGCGCGCAGCGTCTTCGAGCGAGGCCAGATGGGATTGCCGGATGCGATCGGTCAAAGTCCTCGCGCGCGACTGTTCCATATAGGTGAACATCTCGCTGGCGTTGGTGCTGTTCTCGATAAGGAGATCGTAAACGTCGTGCTTGTCTGCAAGGAACGCCGATCGCAGCGAAGAATTGGTCATGTTCGAGCGGAGTGATTCGATCAGCGTGACGGAATGTTTGAGCAATTCCGTCCCTCGGAGACGATCATTCTTACGAAGCGCGATTCGCGCCAGCCCGAACTCGGCCTTCCATTCTTCCTCGCGCTCTCCCATCGTCGCAGCGTCGGTGGCGGCCGCCTTGAAATCTTGCGCAGATTCATCCAGCCGATTGTCCCGGAAGTATGCTTCACCTCGATAGAGGCGCGCGTGAATCACAAGGGGACGGTCTCCGGCCTCTTGCGCTCGCTTGAGCGCAGTCGTGAAAGTCGCCGTGGCGGCCCGGAAGTCCTTCAAGTCGATTGCCTGCAAGATCCCGATATTGTTCAGGACTGAAATCTCTCCATCGCGATGCCCAGCCTCACGGTATAAAGCCTGTGCTTCGCGGTAAGTGGAGAGCGCCTTTTGAGGATCCCCAGCCTGCGGCGCAATACGCCCATGTTTGCGAGAAGTTGAGCCTGCTCACGAGGAGCGAGAGCCTGCTTCGAATCCAAGAGCCGGTTGTACAGCGCGAGCGCCCGGTCGTACTGGCCGAGTGTCTGGTAGAGAATCGCCGTATTCGCCACCACGAGTTGCCGCCGGGAGGCGAGCCACGGCGCGGGCGCGGCCGAATCGGCAAGCGCGGCCGCGTCACGATATGCATCCATCGCCTCCGAATATCGACCGGTGAGATGACGAATCGTCCCGATATTGCTGAGCGACGTAATCTCGTACTCACGGTCGTTGACCCGCTTCGACAAATCGCGAGCATCGGTAAAGGTCTTAAGCGCGGGTGGGTAGTCACCGGAATACAGTTGCCCAAGTCCGACATCGGTGAGTGCGCGGATCAGGCCCGCCTGGTCACCCGATCGGCGGAATTGGTCGGCTGCTGAGGTAGCAAGTTTAATCGCGTTCGAATAATGCCCATCGTTGAGATTTGCTTGTGCTTCTCGTAGAAGAGTCTGCGCATTGTCTTGCGCCGGGCCCAAGCACGCGAAGATTAAGAACAGCAGGACGAGGAACGCCAAGCTCTATTCTATTAGCCGCCGATGAATCGGCCACCCTGGCTGATCCGTACGCGGGTTTTCAAATGCTCAGGACCGGGCAGGGGGACTCTCGAACAAACCGGGTAGCTCTTCAAGAAGGCAGAGTCCGGCCAAACGCGTTGTAATTTTTCGCACTCAAGCAAAGCGAAACGGGCTCGATGTTCGGTTCGCGCGCGTACCCTTTCCTTTCGATGCCGGCGCTCGGAGCGGTGCCATTGGCCGACCCAAGCGCGTTTCAAAGGAGAGAACCGCACCTATACGGAGAAGACTGCCTTCTCCAACTGCTTCAACCTGTTCGCCAGCAGTTCCTGTTCCCGCAGGTTCTTCGTCATTGCGATGGCGCGTTGGATTTCTTCACGCGCCTCAGAGAGCCTGCCCATCTTCATCAGCAGGTCTCCGCGAACGCTGGGAAAGAGATGGTAGCCGGCTAGCGCAGAGTCACCGGCGAGGGTGGCGGCTGCGTCGAGTGCGTCGAGTCCTGCGGCTGGGCCGTGGACCATGCCGACGGCGACGGCGCGATTGAGTGCCACGATTGGAGATGGATTGATTTGCAGCAAGGCGTCGTAGAGAAGAACGATACGGTCCCAGTCTGTCTCTTCGGCGGTGCGGGCGCGCATGTGACATGCGGCAATGGCTGCCTGCAACGCGTAGGGTTTCGCGCCACCGCCTAGTCTTTGCGCTTGTTCGAGCGCGGTCATTCCTCGCTGGATCTGCGCGTAGTCCCACAAGGAGCGGTCCTGATCGGGCAATAGGACGGCCTCGCCGTTCTTGCCCCGGCGCGCTGCGTTGCGCGATGCCAGCAACTCCATCAATGCCACAAGTGCATGAACTTCCGATTCGCCGGGGAGAAGTTGCACCAGCATGCGCCCCAGGCGCAGCGCCTCTTCAGAGAGAGCCGCCCGCATCCATTCATCGCCCGAGGTCGCGGTGTAGCCCTCATTGAAAGTCAGGTAGACCATCATGAGCACGGACTCAACCCTGCAACGCAACTCGTCCCCACTCGGCGTCTCAAAGGGAACGTGTGCCTCCGAGAGGGTCTTCTTGGCGCGAGAGATCCGCTGGCCCATCGTCTTTTCCGGCACCAGAAACGCACGCGCGATCTCCGCCGTGGTGAGGCCGCCGATCAGGCGCAACGTGAGCGCGATGCGTCCTTCCACCGCGAGCACGGGATGGCATGCGGTGAAGATGAGCCGCAGCACGTCATCATCGATCACCTGATCCAGCGAGTGCTCCAAAGCGTCTCCAAGCCGCTGCTGTTGCCACTCCAGCTCGCGGGCAATCTCTTCACGCTTTTTCGCCAGCATGTGGCCACGACGCAGAGTATCGATGGCGCGCCGCTTCGCCGCCTTCATCAGCCATGCCCCGGGATTGTCAGGGATGCCTTCCTCGGGCCACACGTCGAGGGCAGTCACGAGCGCATCCTGCGCCAGCTCCTCGGCGATGCCGATGTCGTCGGTGATGCGAGCAATCGCGGCGATGAGGCGTGTGGACTCGATCTTCCACACGGCCTCAATTGTCTTAGCTACATCGCTCATGCAACCTAGGCTACGACGTTCCGGTGCCCGAAGCCTTCGGCCGCTCTTTGAACCTCCTCGGGGAAGTCGGGCATCTCGTGAATCTGGCGAACTTCGATCACCTGGTTGTTGGACATCGGGGCACGCTTGACCCATTCAATGGCCTCTTCGCGCGAGCGGACCTGGATGATCCAGTAGCCACCGATGACTTCTTTCGTCCCGGCAAACGGCCCGTCGATCACCGTCGCCTTGCCGTCCGCATACGAAACACGTGCTCCCGTAGAAGGAGGAAACAAGCCATCCAGTGCGAGCAGGACTCCCGCCTTTTGCAACGACTTGTTGTACTCCATGATCTTTGCTGGGCTCGGCGCTACATGCGGTGCGGCCAATCCATGGCCTTCCGGCATCACCATCATCATGAAACGCATGGATTGCTCCTAGGGCTGGCTCTTCAGAGGCCCAGCGGCCTTGTAGCTATTGAAAACGATGCCTGAGGGAAAAGCTTTCGTGCTGGCGAGTTCGAAGGAACGTGCTGGGGTTCCCTCAGCAAAGAAGCGCTTCCCTTTGCCCAACAGGATTGGATAGACGATCAGCCAGACCTCATCCGCAAGGCCGTGTTCGACGAGCCTCGATGTCAGCGTCGAGCTACCCGAGACAACAAGGTCCGGGCCGTCCTGCGATTTGACGCGGCGAATGCCGGCGACGAGATCCGGCCCAATGCCTTCGAACGGGCCCCATACGAGACTGTCCGGCCTGTGGGTCGCGACATATTTCGTTGCCGCGTTGATGCGATCGGACATTGGACTGCTCGGCGCCTTCGGCCAGAAGCCCGACCAGATATCGTAGGTGCGCCGGCCAAGGAGCAGATCGAAGCGATCGCCATACGCCGCGAGGACTGCATCTCTGCCAGCGGGGGTCCGATAGGGCGCGGTCCAGTCGCTGTAGGGGAAATCGCCGTCATCGGCAGAGTGCTGGATCACGCCGTCCAGCGAGATGTGTTCGAAAATTCTGAGCTTTCTCATGGCGAGTCTCGGTGGCTGGGCGATGATTTATTCGGCCGGATTGAAAAAGATCTCTCGCACCTCGACCTGCCCCCGAGTGGCGGCGACGCCTTTGCGCGCCCATGCCACAGCCTCGTCCATGTCAGCGCATTCCAATATCAAAATACCGCCGATGTGTTCCTTGGTCTCAAGGTACGGCCCGTCGGTGATGAGGACTCCGCCATCGGTCTGCGCTCGCAGCGACTTCGCGGACCCAAGGCCGCCAGCGAATTTCCTGACGCCGGCAGCAATCATCTCTTTGTTGAGCGCGTGGATCTCGCGGCCCATCGCTTCGTCCACTTGGGACGGGTCGAAGTCGTCTGGGATATAACCAGCAATCAAATATTGCGGCATGTCTTCTCCTGTAATTAAATTGTCCTTCAGGCGGGGTTCTCTGCCTGACCTTCACTACAACGACGAACGGCCAGACCGGAGTTCTACAAGTCGTCCAGAAAATTTAGTTCAGCCTCGCTTCTCTGTTTGGAGGATGGAGTTGCACTCCCCGCCTGTCTTCGGCGATTCGGAAACTTCCACAACCCGCCACAGTTGGCCTATTCCTGCCAGCAATGCTGCTTCTAAATTTGGCGTGTCCAGCGAACGAGTCAGGAATGCCAAGTCGGCTTGTGACCGGAAAACCGCATTTCACGCCATCCAGCGAGATGTGTTCGAAAGTTCTGAGCTTTCTCATTGCGAGTTTCCGTGGCTAAGTCACTTTCTATCCGGCCGGATTCTGAGGAACGCTCGCACCTCGACAGGAACCCGGCAGGCGACGGCGGCTTTGCGCCCCCAGGCCAGCGCTTCGTCCATGTCGGCGCACTGGAGGATCCAGAAGCCGCCGATGTGTTCCTTGGCTTCGAGGTAGGGGCCGTCGGTGATGGAGACGTTGCCGTCGGGCTGCTTACGCAGCGATTTGGCGTGGCTTGCCGATTCCAGGCCGCCAGCAAAGAACCTGGCGCCGGCGGCATCCATCTCTTGGTTGAGCGCGCCGATGTCGCGAATCATCGCTTCGCCTTCCAGAGACGGGTCGTAGTTGTTGGGGTGTTGAATTGCTACCAGATATTGCGGCATACCTTCTCCTGTAATCGTCCTTCAGGCGGGGTTCTCTGCCCGGCCTTCACTACAAGGACGAACGGCCCGATCGGAATTCTACAAGCCGTCGGGAAATTTTTAGTTCCGGGAGTTTTTTAGTTCTGGCCGCGGCTTCAGGTCCGTAAACAAAAACGAGCCGAGGCTCATGCCTGTTAATCAAGTCTTTGGCGAGCGCACTTTCGTCTCTATTTTTGGCACGATTTGCTCTGCTGCGTGAGCGGAGCGCTTTCATCTCGACCGCGGTAATTCGGCATGAAGACTCCCGCTCTAGCCCTTATGGACGACCCCGAAAGAATACCCATCCGGGTCGAAGACGTCAGCCGCGTAGTATCTGGGATAGTATTCCAACCGCGCGCGTGGCGAAATGGTGTCCCTCGCGCCGGCGGCGATTGCCGCCTTGTAGAACTCGTCCACCGCGGAATTGTCACAGGCCTTGAATCCCCAATGAATGGCCTGAGGATCGGGCCTGCCCTGCCTGAGCCAGAAGAAGGCTTTCTGGCCGTCGCCGAATCCCCATAAGTCGGGATGCCCATTTTCTCCCTTATACGGCATGAAGAACTTGATCTTGAGAGGCGCCAGCGATGCTTCGTAGAAAGCCAACGAGCGCTCGACGTCGCTCACGGTCAGGATTATGTGGTCGATCATCTTTTTCTACCTCAAATATCGAGCATCTCGATTGTTCTTTCGCCGGCCGGGATAGCTACAGATCTTGTGCGACCTCATGGCACGTCCTCCAGAGGCCTCTCAAATCCCTGACCCGAAGCCGGGCCTTTCTCCTAATAGACGACAAAGACGCGAACTCGGGGGCATTTCCTTCCGAATCGCGTTTTTCGTGGTCATTTTGGCGGCACGGCGTTGCATTTGCAGACCCTTGGCGTCCCGTATAGAAATGGAGAGCTTCAATGCAACCGTCGCCTCCATCGGTGCCAGGGGAGATGACCGTCCTTCTCGGGCGGATCCACGAAGGTGACCGGAAAGCTGTTTCCGATCTGGCGTCTCTCGCGTTTCCCGAGCTGCGCCGGCTGGCCGTCGCCTGCCTTCGCGAACAGGGTCCAGCCCACACTTGGCTGCCAACCGACCTGGTGAATGAACTGTGGGTACGGCTGCTTCGTCGCGAGAAAATCGAATACCAGAACCGCGCCCATTTCCTCGGCGCAGCCGTCCATCTTATGCGAGCCCTCATCATCGACCACGCGCGGATGCGCGGCGCCGATAACGCGATTGGGCGCCGCGCGAGCCTGGCTGCACGCCGAACTTCGGTCCAATCAGCAAAGCGCTATTGGACCGTAATCAGATTCCCGGCAGGCGTGTGACCGCTGCCTCCAGGGGGAAACGGGCCCACTGCGCAGAAGATGAGATTGTCGCCGCTCGGCGTACCCGCCGGGATGGTCAGGTTGAACTGCGCCAACCCCGGTGAGATGATGTTCGCCGGAATGCCCTGTACGACCTTGTTGCCGATGGAACACTGCACCCCCGCCTGGACAGCCCCCGCCTGCGTCGCCGAGCCCTGCGTCGCTCCGCCTTTCGGGGTTCCGAATCCGATTCCGAACAACAGGACGGTTTCGCCCACCTTGGCGGGCGTCGAGAGACCCGGATAAAGGCTGGTGGGACCTAACAGGCTCCCATCCAGATGAACCCCCACCACGTGACCCTTCGTGCTGAACAGCAGGAACGAAGGTTCTGCAAACGAGACCTCGGTGACGACGAAAGCAGCGCTTGAGACGGAACCGTTCGTCACGACGATCGCCGCCGGCACGGGGTCGCCGATCGTATCAAGCGGCGTCAGAACATTGATCTGATCGACCGGGCAGGACGGGTCCGTCGCCGCGCTGCAAAAGAAGTACACATAGGCCGGGACGCCGCTTACGGTCACGCTGATGTTTTGAAGCGTTGTGGGCATTTTGCCGGATGCAAATTCCGGAGCGTCGCTCCAGACGACTCCCGTTGCCGGAGTGCTGGCTGGAACAAGATTGTTCCCCTTGATCACGGTCCAGGAGTTCGGGGCGATTTCCGCTTTCCCGAACGCAGTGGTGACCTCGGTGATTACGGGAAGTCCGGTGGCGCCGGTGGTGATTGCGCCGCTCCCGGTTATGGTGACGGAGTCCGGCGCGTTCGCGACGTTTGCAATCGTGAACGAGCCCGTCGCGCCGGCATACGCACCGGTTCCTCCGACGATGACGCCCCACGTCGTATTCAGGACCGGCTCGTCGCCGATGAAAGAGACAAACCCAATGATGCTGTCGGTATCGTTGAATTTGAATGTCGTAACCGCAGATTGCCTGGTGTTGTCGTTGCCGCCACTCCCTGCGAGGGTTACCGTGCCGCTTCCGAGGGGGCTCATCGTGAACGCTGCGATATTGGTGTCCAGGGAGTCGTCCCGCGATCCAGGCGATATCACTTGACTGGCGGATAGAGACAAGGTCGTGGTTTTCCCGCCGGCAGTAACACTCCCCGTGGCTGCGATCTGGTACCCACCAAAGAACGTGCCCGTGCGCGGTTGTGTTGCGTTCATACCGGTAATGGTAAACGTGACCGAGCCCGTGGCACCCTGGTAGGCTCCCTTGCCGCCGGTGATCGTTCCGTTAATTGGCGGTGGATTTCCGTTTCCGTTGGGGACCGTCACCGCCACGTCGAAGCTGTCGAGGCGATTGAAGACGAAACTGATCGTTCCCTTGAAGTCCTCAAGTGCAGAGGGAGGGTTGACATTTGGGGCGAGTCCTTGCGCGAGTTCCACGTGGATGTTCACCAGGCCGAGCGCCCCCAACGAGCCAACGCCGGAACCCTCCGCGTGACGCGTCGTGGTCACCTTCTCGTCGGTGATGGTGATCGTGTAGGTAAAGTTCGTTGTCTTTTGGGCAAAGGCTCCGGATACAACGATGGCAGTCAACGCCAAAACAGACACAGGTCGATTCATAAGAAGGCCTCCCGAGCGCGAATTTCGGATTGTATTCATAAAACGGATTGCAATCCCAAGCGGGGTCATTCAGGGCGTCGCGCGGCCACCTTCGCCGAGTTTGTGCGAGAAGTCGGCCCTGAACCGTTCCCCTTGGTCTTATAAGCGTGAAACGAAGGGGAACGACGCCACTTTAGGCTCGGTTTTTTTTGTTGCGCCTAGCGGGTGGTTGCCAATCGATTTCGCGCGAGAATTGAAAACTCTTAATGCGATGAACCCGGCTCAATGGAACCGCATCAGCGAAGTGTTCGCGGCGGCCGCGGAGTTGGATGCGGCCCACCGCACCCAACTGCTTGAATGCGAAGACGAAAGCGTTCGCAACGAAGTGGAAGGGCTGCTCGTGGAGCATCAGCGCAGCGGATTGCTGGACTGGCCGGTGGTCCCGAGGGGCGAAGAAAATCGTTGGAGCGGGAAAACTCTGAACGGAAGATACCGGATCGAGCGCTTTCTCGCCCGCAGCGCAGATCGCGCTGCTGGTCAGGCGGCGCATAGACTCCCCGTGCTCAGCCTGAGCCTGAATGTAAAGCTGATCTTGATCGGGGGGCTCAATCGTGACCTCTACTGCAATAGTCTTCGCCTGCGGGCGGTTTCTTACACGGGTTGCGAGCGACGCGAAGACTCGCCATCACGTTCAAAGGACAAGATCGCGACTCGTCGCGCAGTGCTACCGATCGAATACGCACTTCGTCGAATAACGCGCAACCATTAAAGCGGAGCCCAGCCCCGGGGAGCCTCATTCTGGGCAGTTGTCAACCATCACCGGAAGTGGTGGGTATCAGGCTCGATGCTCAGAGCAAAGTGCATCCGTTTCTTGAGTCGTGATACTGAGCGTGCCTGAGACCAGAACGTCCGACAGGATTAACTACTTCCGCCCAAATCGATGTTGAGAAAGATAGAATAGGCCCGTTGTGACTCCCGAACGGTGGCGCAGACTTGAAGAGCTGTTTCATGCAGCCGCGGCGCTGCCTGAGGCTGAGCGCTCCGCCTATCTCGAACGCGAATGCCGGGATGACAACGAACTGCGGCATAGCGTCCAGATGATGCTGGACCAAAAGGGAAGCTCGCTTCTCGATTCCTCTTTTCTCACCCAGACTTCGGCGACCTCGACGGGACGACAGATGGGATCGTACCGGCTCGAATCGAAGCTCGGCGAAGGGGGAATGGGGGAGGTTTTCGCGGCACTTGATACGCGGCTGAACCGCCGCGTTGCGATCAAGCTGTGCCGGGAAAAGTTCAGCGACCGGTTTCAACGCGAAGCGTTGGCGCTTTCGGCGCTCAACCATCCACACATTTGCACGCTGTTCGATGTGGGACCCGACTATCTCGTGATGGAGTTCGTCGAGGGAACGACCCTTGCCGCGAGGATCGCGGAGGGGGCGCTGCCGGTCGAGGAGCTGATTCGCTACGGTTCCGAAATCGCGGACGCGCTGGCCGAAGCGCACGCGCGGGGCATCATTCATCGCGATCTGAAGCCCGCCAATATCATGGTCACGCGGCACGGCGCGAAGGTGCTGGATTTCGGGCTCGCCAAAATGAGCTCGCAAGCGGACGTGACCGAGAGGAACGTGGTGATCGGGACTCCAGCCTACATGGCCCCCGAGCAGTTCGAAGGACGGGAGATCGACGCGCGGGCGGACCTCTTTGCACTCGGGTTGGTGCTCTACGAAATGGCCGTGGGGATCCTTCCGTTCCCGGGTATCCCGCTCGGGCGACTCCTTCTGACTGGCCCGCGCGCTACGATTCCCACGCCGACGGAAAAACGTCGCGGGATTCCGTCCAAGTTGGATGCGATCGTAACGCGATTGCTCGATCGTGATCCGGCGCATCGCTATCTCTCGGCTGCTGATGTGCGGTTGGACCTGAAAGCATTGGTAGAGTCCTCCCGCCCCGCGCCGCCGCGACGGACGCTGATCGCGGCGGCTGTCATTTTCGTCGGGATCGTCGCCCTGGCCGGATTTTTTCTCTCTCGCCAGTTCGAGCACCGGCGCTGGGCCCGCGACGAGGCGATTCCGCAGATCGCGGCTCTACGAAGTCAGAAAAAGGATTTGGCGGCGTTCTTGCTACTGCGGCGCGCGCAAGAATACCTGCCGGGCGACGCGCAGCTCGCTGAGCTGGAGCATGGGCTTGTGCGTTCGGTCTCGATTCACTCGACGCCGCCCGGCGCTAAAGTGGAAATTCAGGACTATCTGGCGCCGGACGGCCCTTGGTACACCGTCGGCTCGGCCGATTTGAACAATGCGCCGATTCCCGGGGGATATTTTCGCTGGCGCGTCTCGAAGCCGCAATTCGCCACTTTCATCGCGGCGCCCGAAACCGAAAAAGAGATGCAGTTCGCACTGGTCCCCGTTCAGTCGGTGAACGACATGGTGAGTGTTCCCGCCGGGGCATGGGGAGACATGATCGACTTCATCGGATGGATTGGATACAAGCTTCCGGCGTTCGATGTGGACCGGCTCGAGGTCACCAACCGTCAGTTCCAGCAATTCGTCGATCAGGGCGGATATCGCAAACCGGAATATTGGAAAGAAAAGTTCATGAAGGATGGCAGGGAGCTGAAGTGGGCAGAAGCTATGGAACTGTTTCGCGACCCTACAGGCAGACCGGGGCCGTCCACATGGGAGGGCGGGCATTT
>JAIQFJ010000588.1 GCA_020073325.1 Terriglobia bacterium
AACACCCGCTCGTTGACACTCGCGGCTCGGCTGGACGATTGTCGCCACCGAACCGCGACTGGGAAGGAGCGGGCGTTTCGGTTGCAACACCCTCGGCTGGACGGAAAGAGCGGGCGTCGGTTGCAACTTTGCACCCGCTTGCTGACGCGCGCGGCTCGGTCCCGAGGATTGTCGACACACCGGAGCCGCGGGACGGTCAGGCACTTGTCCGATAGCGGCCTAATCCGAAGCAGGCGATGATCGCGAGGACGATCGCGACCAGGGCGCATGTCAGCGGGACGTTGTACGACCCGTATTTGTCGAATCCCAGGCCGAACAGGTAGCGCGCCACGGCGTTGCCCAATGTGTATACTCCGAAGGCGCAGCCGAACAGTTCGGCCATCGAGCGCATTCCGAAATAGCGGCTGATCAGATACGGCATGACGTCGCCTTCGGCTCCGCCCGCCAGGCCAAACAGGGCGGGAACGAGAAACACACTCGAGCGCGGGTTGATCCACAACAGGACGATGGCAAGTGCACCGCCGCTGAACAGCACCGCGATGACGCGCGGCGCAAAGAAGCGATCGACCAGATAGCCGTTCGCAACGCGGCCGGCGATGGTCATGGCTCCGAAGATGGAGGCCGCCAGCGCGGCGGATCGGGCGGAGACGCCGGCGTCGGTCAGCAGCGGCGCCAGGTGCGCGACGGCTCCGTTCACGCAGGCGGCGACGCAGAAAAAGATGAAGCAGAGCAGCCAGAACGTCGGGGTGCGCAAGGCTTCAGCAACGGTCATACCGTCGGCGGATTTTCCTTTTCGCGGAGGCGGCGCGGGAGCGTTGTCGATGTGCAGGCCGCACTCTTCGGGCGTCGCGCGGAGGAAGAACCAGACGGCAGGCAATGCGATCGCCAGGGAGCAGCCCATCAGGCCGAGATAGGCGAGCCGCAAGCCGCCGCGGTCAATGAGATATTGCGCGAGCGGCGGAGTGATGAACGCGCCTACGCCGATCCCGGCGTTCGCGATGCCGAGCGCCAGCCCGCGGCGCTGGTCGAACCAGTTGGCGATCACGCGCGAGTAGGTCACGGGAGTGGTCGCGACACCGAGCAGTCCCGCGGCTGCATACAACGCGTAAAGATGCCACACGGGCGGTTGCAGGAAAGCGAGAGCGACCAGACACGCGGAGAGCGCAAGAAGCGAAGTGACGATGACGCCTCGCGCACCGTAGCGGTCGACCAGCCGGCCGGCGCCGGGCGAGGCGAAAGTCAGGATCAGATCGACGAAGGACACGGCGAGCGCAATCGATCCGCGGCTCGCGTGGAGTTGCATGGCAAGCGGCTTGGCGAAGATGCCGAAGGTGTAGGCGAGCATCGTGCCCACGCTGAAGGAAAGGCCGGCGACGGAAACAGCGGCGATCCACCAGCCCCGGAAAATTTTTCCGCGGGCGAGCGCGGGCGCGGGAGTCATTCGGATCAGTATGTCACGTAGCCTGGTCGACACGGCGTCATGGGCATGTCGAACGCGTACGCCACCAGACGCCGATTGGATCTATTGGGGTATGGATACTCAAAACAGGTGCTCCGGTTATCGGGGGAATAAGGAATCGGCTGCATCACAACCACTTCTTGGCCGACCAATCCTTCACCGCCGCATCGGTCAGGCGCTTCAAGTCGGCGAGCACCTCTTTTTCAGGATCGTTCCTGAAGTTGAAGCAGGTCTTTCCCTGCATGCGCTTCTTCAACGCGGGGGAGATCGCCGAGGCCAGCGGGGCGTTCATGTAGAGCGGCATTAAATGAAAACTGACGTAGGCTTTGCCGAGCCGTACGGAACCGAAATACATCGGGTGTCCCTTGTGTTGGGGGAAAGGCGACGGCGATCTCGTCAGCAGCGTAAATTCCACGGGCGTGTCCGCCTTCACGGCGAGCCGTTTCGCGTGTTTTGCGAAAACCGTCTTCAACAACGCGAACGCCGTTTCGAAATTCGCGGAGGCCGTCATTTCTCCGCTAGCGTACACCCTGTTATCGCCGGTGCACTGCGCCTCAAAACAAGAAGCGCCAGAGGTCTTGCGATCTCTGGCGCCCTTGTTGAATGACGAACGGAAGCTAGAACGTGAACCGCGCGCCGATGCGGAACACGCGCGGCGGCAAAATCGCGGTCGGAGAGCCGAAGCCCTCGTAGAACACTTTCTGCGAGTCCACCGTCGTCGACTTTTGCGAAACAACCGCGCTTTCCGTGTTGGCCGTGTTCGAGTTGAACAGGTTGAACACGTCGAAGAACAGCTCGGTGCGATAGCGCTCCTTGAACTTCAGGTTCTTCTGGAAGCGCAGGTCGAAGACGTACAGGTCCGGATTGTAGAACTGGCCGGTGGGCGCGAGCGGCAGAAAGAACGTGCCGATATTGAGCCCGGTCACCGCGTAGGTGGGCGTCAGCGGAGCGCCCTGCTGCATGCGCAGCACCGGCGAAATCCGGATGCCCCACGGGCCGTCGTAGCTGGCATCGACGTGCGACACCCACTGACTGTAGCTCTGGCCGTTGTTGATGGCCTGGTCCGGGTTGGTGGCCACACCGTTGGTGATCGCGCCCGAGGAAGCGATCGACTGAATGCTGCTGGTGGTGTGCGTCCAATAGAAGCTGCCTACCGCCGTAAACCGCTGCGACAAGCGCTTGTTGATGGTGAATT
>JAIQFJ010000589.1 GCA_020073325.1 Terriglobia bacterium
GCGGTCGAGGATCGGCCGCACGGCAAGAGGTTGCGAGGCGATGTAGTCGTCGACGGATTGGGCGGTGTTCTTCTGCATGGCGCGGCTGCAGTTATCGTAGAGCGATCTGATCAACCACAGCAAGCCCGAACGGCCGCCCCGGTTGTCAGAGCGATCTGAGAAACGCCAGCAAGTCCTGCAACGCCGCGTCGGGAAGATTGCTGAACGCGGCGACCACCGCATTCGCTTCCGATCCGTCGCTGGCATGCGCCTTGATCGCTTCGACCAGATCCGGGGTCCGGCCGTCGTGCAGCAGGAAGATGCGCTGGCCTAAGCCCCACAGCGGCGCGCTGCGAAACTCGTCTGCGGCGGCATTGCCCTGGCCGATCCCGTCGGCGAGACCGGTCCCCATGTGATGGACCAAGAGATCGGAGAACAGCACCACCGGTCGATTCGAAAGCGCGAGACTCGCCGTCTGTCCGGTGTTCAGCACCGGAGTGTGACACAACGCGCAGCCGATTTGATTGAAGATCTGCTGGCCCTGCGCTGTCGATGCATTACCCGCCTGAGGCTGCGGCGGAGCGAGCCAGCGCATGAACTCGGAAAACGCCGCGATGTCGCTCATCGCGGCTACGGGCGACGTTGCGTCGAAGTTCGTCCGATCCTCCGGAAGCGGATTCGGCGAACAGCCCGGCGTCGTGTCGCGTTCCGAGCCGAACAGTTCGTTGGTGACGCCCATCTCCACGTTGTACGCCTCACCCGAAAAAATCTCCAGGCTGCGGGTCTGCGCCTTCCATCCGAAACGAGTAATGCCGCCGTCGTTCGCACTGCGATTTTCGTGACCGGCGATGCCTAGCGCTTGTTTTGCTACCGAGTTGGCAGCTTTGTTGGCGAGAATCGTTCGGTCCGGAATCGCTTCGATCAATCCCGCGCCAAACACCGGAGTCGGAATGCGGAAACTTACATTGTCCTGCGCGAGGGCCGTAGCGAAATCCGGCTGAGCGATCGAACACGTGCCCGCGTCCAGGCGTCCGGTGACGGTGAACAGAGAATGGACGCCGCCATCGGCCGACCCGTCTGAGGCATGAATGAATCGCGCCACGCGCACAGGGCCGTTCGATTGAATGAAGGAAGGAATCGTGTTCAGGGCTCCATATTCCGTCGCCACGGCGACCTGCGGATTCGCCGCCGGGCTGCTCCCCCCGATCGCGGGCGCGGCATGGCAGCCCGAGCAGCGATTCATGTTGAAGCGAGGTCCGAAGCCTGAGCCGTTGGTCGCGGGCTCCGTTCCCGAAACCGAAACGACTTCCTGGAAACGCCGCAGCCCTTCTTGAAATCGCGCGAGTTCGGACGGCGACAGGCCCGGCAACGGGGCTCCGGTCGGCGGAGGCGTCCCCTGGCGCGGCGGGCCGGGGGGCTGCGCCCAAACGGTATTCCACAGGCCACACATCAGGGCACACTTCGCCCACGCGAGTCTCTTGCTCCGATTCATTTTTTGTCCTTTTTGTTTTAAGTGAACTGCGAGGCGGGTCTATTCGCGGCGCGGCGGACGGCCGTCGGGGCGAGGGCGGTCCGGCGGAGGCTCGGATTCGAGCGTCCTCCATTGATCCGGCGTAAGAACGTGGCGGATTCCCAGCAGCAGGCGCGCTTCGGCCTTTTCCAGATCGGACCGGGCCTGCGCGATGCGGTCGATTTGCGGAAGGATTTTCGAATCGTCGAGCTGCGCGGCCTGCATCAGCGGCTCGAGCGCCGCCTCTTCCCTGGCCAGTGCGCCATGCAGATCGATCAACTTGACGCGATTCTGCTGAAACACGTCGTCCATCTTACGCTGCTGGTCGGGCGTGATCTTCAGCCGCGCGACCATGTCCGGTTTGTTCCACCACTTTCCAGGCGGCATGCCCCGGCCAGCGGGCGGAGGCGGAGGAGGCTGCGGAGGCTGCGCAAAAGCGCCGGCGCAAAAGATGGCAAGCAGGGCGAACGCGGCGATGGTTTTCATTCCGCGCTCCCGTGGATCGACGGAGCCGTCAGCTCCGCCAAGGGCTTCATCGACACCGGCACCGAGCGCGACACGTCGGCCTGAATTTGCGTCAGCAGGGCGTCATCTTCAATCGCGATTTGGGCCGCGCGCTGATGTTCCTGCTGGATATGCCGGCTCACCGGAATGCCGATCGCGACCGCCGCCAGCGCCGTCGCGGCCAGGGCGGAACGCAGCCAGAGCAGCGCGCGCGGAGCCTTGGCATTCGCGTGCGCAAGGCGCATCTGCCTCGAGCCCCAGTCGCGATAGGCGCCGCCGAACTCAGCCAGGACGCGTTCGGTCCGCGCGACGGCTTCGGCGCACTGCGCGCACGCACGCACGTGGTCCGCCTGCTCCGGCGCCGGAGGCTCGATCATCCATTCCGAAACTTGTTTTGAAGATAAGTGATTCACCGGCGTTCCTCGATTCGCTGCCGCATCGCGTTCAGGGCCCGGAACAGATGCGATTTCACCGTGCCGATCTGCATTCCCGTCGCTGCCGCGATTTCCGCCAAGTCCATGTCCTCGCCGAAGCGAAGCAGAAAAACCGTCCGCTGCCGCTCGGGCAGTTCGGCGGCGACGTTCCAGACCTCGGCGACGCGCTGGCGTGCCTCGGCCACCGACTCAGGCGAGCTTTTTTCATCCGCCAGCCAGTC
>JAIQFJ010000590.1 GCA_020073325.1 Terriglobia bacterium
CGCCGATCCGCAGTACGGGCATTTCCTGAACGACACCCGGCTGGCGCAGGCCGACCTCGACGCGATTGTCAAATGGGTCGATGCGGGCGCGCCGCAGGGCAACGCGGCCGACTTGCCGCCCGCGCCGACCTTTACCGAGGGCTGGGTGCTTGGCAAGCCCGACGTCGTGATCGAAATGCCGGAGACGTTCGAGATTCCGGCCGAAGGTGTGATCCCGTACAAATATTTCACGGCGCCGACGAATTTCACCGAGGATAAATGGATCCGCGGCGTCGAGATTCGCCCGGGCAATCGCGCGGTGGTGCATCACATCATTTTGAATTTGCGCGATGCCGGCAAGGCGGATGGTCCGCCGGCGGCGGCGATGCAGGGGCTCGGCGGGACCGCTCCGGGATTGCAGCCGACGTTCTATCCCGAAGGCGTGGCGAAAAAGATCAAGGCCGGATCGAGCATCGTGTTTCAGATGCATTACACTCCGAACGGAAAAGCGACCACCGACAAATCGTATGTCGGGTTGTATTTCGCCAAGGAACCTCCCAAGGAACAGATGTTCGGACATATGATCCTGAATTTCAATTTCAGGATTCCGGCGGGCGATCCGAATTACGAAGTGCGCTCGACGTGGACGGTGCCCGAAGATATCCTCGTCCAGAGC
Organism: Terriglobia bacterium; assembly: GCA_020073325.1. GTDB lineage: Bacteria > Acidobacteriota > Terriglobia > Bryobacterales > Bryobacteraceae > Palsa-187. The sequence goes on from JAIQFJ010000590.1 coordinate 656, forward strand.
ATGATGCCGCACATGCACCTTCGCGGAAAAGATTTCAAATACATTGCAGTCTATCCCGATGGACGCGAAGAAGTGCTGCTGAATGTCCCGCACTACGACTTCGCCTGGCAGCTCAGTTACAAGCCGGTGTCGGTGCATTTGCCCAAGGGGACCAAAATCCAGTGCATCGCGCACTTCGATAATTCGCCGAACAATCGCTTTAATCCCGACCCCTCGAAAGACATACGCTGGGGCGATCAGACATTTGAAGAAATGATGATCGGTTTCTTCGATTACACGCGCGACGACAATAAACTGACGGCGTCGGCGAAGTAGATTCGGTTTTCCCATTTCAATTTGAGCATTGACACCGCTCGCAAGAGCGGATAGACTGCCACGAAACCCTTGTTGTCAAGGAGCGTACGGGATGGGAAAGTTCCTGGTTGCACTGTTCCTATGCGTGTTCTTTTTTTGCACGCTCTCTTTTGGCCAAACGGATGCGGCAGTATCCGGCAGCGTCGCCGATCCATCGGGCGCTCACGTTGTGGGTGCGACCGTAACCGCCCTGAATATTGCGACAGGCGTCCGCACTCCGGTTCAGACGAACGAGGCGGGCATCTATACGATGCCTTCGCTGCTCCCGGGCAAATACACATTCACCGCCGAGCATGCCGGTTTTCGCAAGGCCGTGGTCGACGAAGTGATCCTGCAGGTCGGCACGAAACTGACGCTGAATATGACACTGGAGCTGGGCGCCACCACCGAATCGGTGGAAGTGCACGCGGCGGCGATCGAAGTGAACGCGACCAGTGCTTCGGTGGGCGAGGTGGTCGAGGGCAAGCGGCTGCTCGATCTGCCCATCGCCGGACGCAGCGCGTACGATTTGCTGATCACCCAGCCCGGTGTGACCACGGGGAGCAACTATTATCTCAACGGGAATCAGGGCGGCTCCGTGAATTTCACAATGGATGGAATCAACGCCCAGAACAATCTTCTGAGCGGGTCGTTCTATTTGTACAGCAACGTGGTCAGCACGGATCGCGCGGAAGAATTTCGCGTGGTGACGTCGGCGGCGGACGCGGAATACGGCCGCGGAGCGGGGCAGGTCCAGATGGTGACGCGCGGCGGCGGAAACGACTTTCATGGCGCGGCATTCATCGAGGTCCGCAACGGAATCTTCAACGCGAATACGTTCACCAATAACGCGCAGGGAGTCGACGCGGCGGGCCACGAGCGTGCCAAGCGCGATCAGTTGAAGCAGAACAACTACGGAACTCGCCTGGGCGGGCCGATCAAGAAAAACAAAGCGTTCTTCAACGGCCTGTGGGAGCCCTATAAGCAGCGCAACAATAGCGCATTCACCGCGATCGTTTTCACCCCGGAGGCGGCGCAGGGGATTTTCCGGTTCTTTCCCGGCGTGCAGAACGGCAACACCACGGCGGCGGTTCCCACCGTCGATCCGTCCGGCAATCCGGTGCGGCCCGCGAACGCGTCAGGACCCCTGAGCGCGGTGAGCCTGTTTGGACGCGATCCGAGCCGGCCGGTGATCGATCCAACCGGCAACATCGCGCATATTCTGAAGTACATGCCGGCTCCGAACAATTTCCAGGTGGGCGATGGATTGAACACCGCCGGTTTCACCTGGAATCGTCCCGTGCCGGTCAATTTCGAGCTGTACGAAGGCCGCGTCGACTACGTTTTCAACGACAAGCATCGCGCGACGGTCACGTTGAACCATCAGGCCTACCACAGCTTCAACGTCGCGGCCGCGCCTCCGTATCCGAGCATTCCCGGACAGGCCGATCCCACCAAGACCACCCAATACAGCGCCGCGTTCACCAGCATTTTCCGTCCGAACCTGCTGAACGATTTCCGCATGGGCGCTTTTCGTCCACGCACTACCGTGCAGACCCCTTGGGAAGTCGGGCAAAACTCGCTGACGGGGTCGGATGCGGAGCGCCAATCCCTGCTGCCGATCGTCGGCGGGCTTGGATTCGTCCCGCAGTTTGCTTC
>JAIQFJ010000176.1 GCA_020073325.1 Terriglobia bacterium
AGGCTGACCACCGCGTTCGACGGACTCTTCTACGCACTGGCTGAAAAGCGCCTGCCGTTTCTCGGTCGCGAAAACGACGGCGGAAAACTCCCGGCAGTCTACGAATTTCCCCGCGAATTTCGCAAGCTGCGCAATGTCCTGATTCGCTTCCTGGTGGAATTGGGCCGGCCGAGCCAGTTGCGCGCAAACCCCTTTCTGCGTGGATTCTATTTTTCCGGCGTGCGCCCCGTCGTGGTGAAAGAAACATCGCCGCTGGCGCGCGCTTCCGTGGTTCAGGGCCGCCGTCCCGCGACCGGATTTTTCGGATCGCCGTCGCTGACCTCAGGAGGTCCCGCGCCCGTCGCCGAATCGGCCGAAGGTGGACGTTCCCGCCGCGTCCCGCAGTGGCTTTTTCTGGGACATCTGTTCAGTGACGTGATCCTGCGCGACCGCGCTGCGCTCGGCGCAAGCGGCGAAAGCATTCGCACGCAGCTCACGCGGCGCATCCTGGCCGGAGCCGCCGCGGGGCTCTGCATATTGTGGTCCGTCGGCCTGACGGTTTCGTATTTCCGGAATCGCGCGCTCGAAACCAGCGTCGCCGAAGCCGTGCGCGGAATCGGGCCGTCGGCTCCCGGCGGAGCGGCGCAGGATCTGCCGCCGCTCGATTCGCTGCAACGTTTGGAAACGCTGCGTCAGAGCGTCGAGGTTCTTTCCCAATACGAACGCGACGGCGCGCCGTGGAGCCTGCGCTGGGGTCTTTATATCGGTCATGACCTGTATCCTTCCACACGCCGCCTCTACTTCAGCCGGTTCCATCAATTATTGTTCGGGTCGACGCAGACGGCGCTGCTCGAATGGCTGCGAAAACTTCCGCAAAAGCCCGGTCCGAACGACGAGTACAAGCCCACCTACGACGACCTGAAGGGCTACCTGATCACGACGTCGCATCATGAAAAAAGCACGCGGGTTTTTCTTTCCCCGCTGCTGCTCGACAAATGGGCCGCGAGCCGCCCTGTGGATCCCGAGCGCGCCGGACTCGCGCGCCGCCAGTTCGATTTCTACAGCGACGAACTGTTCCTCGAAAATCCGTTTTCGAGCAGCAACGACGCCGACGCCGTGGAGCACGCGCGCTACTACCTGGCGCAGTTCAACGCGATCGAGAGCATTTATCAGTTCATCATCGCCGAAGCGTCGTCAAAAAATCCGCCGGTGAATTTCAACAAGCGCTTCGTCGGCTCCGTCGATTACGTCATCAACGGCAAAGATGTCGCCGGGGCCTTCTCCACTGACGGCTGGAAATTCGTGCAGCAGGCGATCAACAACGTGAAGCAATATTTCGGCGGCGAGGCGTGGGTGCTGGGCGACCGGAACTACGGCTCGCTCGATCCGGCGCAGGTGCAGCCGCTGCTGCGCGAGCGCTACCACAAGGATTTCATCGCGAACTGGCGCGCGTATCTAGCCAATTCCGAAATCGCGAAGTACCGCAGCATCTCCGACGCGGCGTCGAAGCTGAAACAGCTTTCAAGCAACGAATCGTACTTACTGAAGCTGTTCTGCCTCGCGTCGGTCAACGTGTCCGCCGCGGGCGACGATCCGTCGACAGCGCCGTATCAGCCGATCCAATACGTCACGCCACAGAACTGCATGGATCACTATGTTTCGGAACACAACAGTCCCTACGTGAGCGCGTTGATTGCGCTGCAAACGTCGATCGACCGCGTCGCGCACGCCGGAAACGACGCCAAGGACGACGTGGTCACGCAGACCCAGACCGATGCGACCAACGCGTATCGCGTCACGCGGCAGATCGCCCAGAGTTTCCGCATCGACCAGGAAGGCAATGTCCACGGCATGGTGCAGAAGCTGATGGAGGATCCCATCCGCCAGGCCGAAGCGCTGCTGGGACGGCTCGGCCCGGCGCAACTCAACACCGAAGGCAAACGCGTCTGCGGCGACGTTTTCGCGCTCACGAAAAAGTATCCGTTCGATACGAACTCGAAGATCGACGCGACGCTCGAAGAACTCAACGGCGTCTTCCGCGCGCCCGACGGAAAAATTCCAGCGTTCTACGAAAACGCACTGAAGAACTACCTTGCACTGCAAGGCAACCAGTACGTCCGCAAGCCCGACAGCAAAGTGCAGATCACCGATAATTTCCTGCGCTTCTTCAATCGCGCGATGTCGTTCAGCAACGCGTTGTACAAAGGCAGCGCGAAGGAGCCGAGCCTCACTTATTCCATGCGCGCGCTTCCCGCCGAAGGATTAAAGAGCGTCACGCTGAGCCTCGACGGTCAGGTTTTGAAAGCCGGCCCCAACGGCGGTCAGTCGCAGGATTTCACCTGGCCCGGAAAATCGACGCAAGCGGCGCGCCTTTCGGGAAACCTGGGCGGCGGCGATTTCGGATTCATCACCTACGACGGCCTGTGGGCTGCTTTCCGCTTCTTCGGCGACGCCGATCGCTTCCAGGCCAGCGGGTCGACGTACACGCTCCAGTGGGTTCCAAGGCAGGGACAATCGGGCCAGCCGATCCGGCTCGACAATGGCAAATCGCTCGCGCTGCCGTTCCAGCTCGACCTGAAAGGCGCGCCCCCGGTATTTCAGAAGGGCTATTTATCGGGGTTCAACTGCGTCAGCGAAGTGGCGCGTTGAACCGCGACCGCAGGGAGCGGCGAGCGTTCCATCGTCAAACAAATCGCATGAGCAAGCTTTTTTTCATCGCCCTGTTCGCAACCGTCGTTCTCGCACAGGACCTCCCTCTCATGCCCTGGCCCGCAAACGTCTCACGCGGACAAGGCGAGTTGATTCTGAACCCGTCGTTCCGCATCTCCTCCTTCGGTGGCGACGCGCGACTCCACGACGCCGCGCTCCGCCTCGCCGACCGACTCTTTCGCGAGACCGGCATCCCCATTTCGCGCGAATTCACCGACGTCGCCGCGACTCTCGCGATCATCGTCGAAGAAAAAAAGACCGACGACGAAAGCTACCATCTGCTCGTCGACAGCCATCAAGCGCGCCTCACTTCCACCGGACCGCTCGGCGCGCTGCGCGGCATGGAGACGCTGCTGCAACTCGTCCATATCGGACCCTCCGGCTTTTCGATTCCCGCCGTCGACATCGACGATCAGCCTCGCTTCGCCTGGCGCGGCCTGTCGCTCGACGTGTCGCGGCACTTCATCCCGCCCGATGCGATCAAACGCACCATCGACGGGCTCGCCGCCGTGAAGATGAACGTCCTGCACTGGCATCTTTCCGACGATCAGGGTTTTCGCGTCGAGAGCAAGAAATATCCGAAGCTGCAGCAGAAGGGCTCTGACGGCCAGTTCTACACGCAGGCCGAGATTCGCGAAATCGTCGCCTATGCCGCGGCGCGCGGCGTGCGCATCGTTCCCGAGTTCGACATTCCCGGCCACGCGACCAGTTGGTTCCCCGGCTATCCCAACCTAGCGAGCGGCACCGGACCGTACGAGATCGTCCGCACCGGCGGAGTTCTGCGCGCGACCATGGACCCGGCCAAGGAATCCACGTATCGATTTCTCGACGGATTCATCGGCGAAATGGCGAAGCTGTTTCCCGATCCGTATTTCCACATCGGCGGCGACGAAGTTTCCGCAACCGGCGAGTGGTCCCACAATCCGCACATCTCGGCCTTCATGAAGAAACACAAGCTGGCGGATTTTCGCGCGCTGCAGGCTTACTTCAACCGGCGCGTGCAGAAGATCGTCGCGGCGCATCACAAGCGCATGATGGGCTGGGATGAAATTCTGCATCCCGATCTGCCGAAAAACGTCGTGATCCAGTCCTGGCGCGGGCAGGAGTCGCTTGCCGACGCGGCGCGCAAAGGCTACAACGGAATTCTTTCCAACGGCTACTATCTCGACCTGATGTATCCCGCGTCGCAGCACTACGCGGTCGATCCGCTGAAAGGCGCGACGGCGGGGTTGTCCTCCGATGAGCGCAAGCGGATCCTCGGCGGTGAAGCCGCGATGTGGGAGGAACTGGCGACCGAGGAGAACATCGATGTGAAACTGTGGCCGCGCCTCGCCGCGGTCGCCGAGCGATTTTGGTCGCTGGAAAGCGTCGCCGATCCGGCGTCGATGTACCGGCGTCTTGGACCGGTCAGCCACTGGCTCGAAACGCAGGGCCTCGAACATCTGCAGGAAATTCGCGTGATGCAGGAACGGCTCGCCCCGGACGCCGCGCCGCAAGTCGCGATACTCGCGAGCATTCTCGAACCGATGAAAGGCTACACGCGCCACCGCGCCCGCAAGTACGGATCGCTGGTGCCTTTTAATCGCCTGGTGGACGCGATCCCGCCGGAGTCCGACGCCGCCCGCGAATTCGCCGATGAAACCGATCGAGCAGTAATGCGTCGCAAACTCGCCGGCTGGCGCGACAATGCCCGCGCGGTGACGCCGAAGCTCGCCGCCAATCCGATGCTCGCCGAAATCGTCGAGGTCGCAAACGCGATCGAGGAACTCTGCTCGATCGGACTCGAAGCGCTCGATTCGCATCCGGCGCCAGAGCGCGCGCAGGCGATGCTGGCGATCATCGATCGCGACTCGAAGCCGAAAGCGGAAATGCTGATCCAGATCGCGCCCTCGATCCGGAAAATCGTTGATCCTAATTCGATGCCGGCTGTATCCAAATGAGCGCATATGTTCCCCGCAGGATCGACGGGGCGGAATTCTGCGCCGAATCCTGAATAATCAGCGGAATATGCGCGACTGGCCCCACCGGGCCGACCCGCACGCGAATTTGTGCGAGCGTTGTGCTCGACTGCGGGATCGTTTCCGTGGCCAGGACGGATTCCACTGCGCCACAACACGCCAGGCTCAGCCCGGGGCTCAACTCAGCACTCATCGCCACGGCTCCGGTCGATTGCGAAGGCATCGTTACACCCATGCCGTTCACGTACAGCGTCACGACCGATCCCGCCGGCGCCGGATGATCCGGTCCATTCAGCGACCCATCGGCGTTATACGCCAGCGGCTGAATACAGCGAACGCCCGCCGTGCAACCCGCAATCCCGAAAAGCGGCCCCCGAAAATTTGTGCCGGAAATGAGCACGCTCGGCAGGCGAGGAACGACGCCCAGAATGAACGGCTCCGAAAACGGCGGATCGCCGAGTTGCCCGCTCACTTGCATCGTCACTTCGGATTGGCCTGCGATTTCGAACGGCACCTGCAGGTTCACCTGATCGCCCGAGGCAAACAAAATCGGCGCGGCGATTCCGTTGAACGTCACGGTGATACCGTTGAACGTCGACGGGAACGGCCCGGCGGGCTGCGCATCGTTCACTGGCGACAGACGCGTCCCCCACAACGTGAGGAGTTGTCCCGGCGCAACGCGCACCAGGCGCGTATTGTCCGTGTCGGCGATCGATGCAACGCGCGGCGGGTCGGCCAGCGTGACGATCGATAACGCCGGCGCCACGATCGCAGTCCCGTCGCCGCGCACAGCGAGCGCATTCGCGGCCGGCGACGGAGCGTAGGGAATCAGTTCGGTCGTGGAAAGCTTCACGCCATTCGAAGTCAGCCGCGTGACGAACCCCGCGCTCGCCTGCTGATCGATCACCGTCGGCCGCTGTGCCACCGGAGTTCGCCACAATCCCGGCAGATCCGCCGACTTCGCGGTGCCGTAGATCACCACGTTTCCCGCGGCGTCCAACGCCATGCCGTTGATGGTGTCGCCGTCCTGCCACGTGTTGAACGACGCCTGCCGTCCGGAGCCGCTGAAAAATGTCGACCACACCAGTGCGGTCCCGTTTGGGTTCAGCTTCGTCACGAAGCCCGCCGGCGCGGGCCCGATTTGATTGGCGGTGGGCGCGAAGGAATAGTCGGGATCAAAAAGGTACTGCGGCTGATAGGCTCCCGGCGTCACCGGATAATCGGGCGATTGCGTAATGCCCGCCAATACGAGGTTGCCGTCGGCGTCGATCGCCAGGCCCGCCGGCGCCGCGCCAGTGTTGCCGGAAAGATAGGTCGCGAAAATCAGCCGCGTGCCCGTCGGATCGATTTTCGCGACATGCTGATGCGCGCACGGGATCGGTCCGATAATCCCGCTCGTTCCGCAATTTGCGTTCGAAACAGACGGCTGAAATGCGCCCGCCGTGGTCGGAGCGTCGAGGCTCAGCGCGCCCGCCAGATAAATATTTCCGTCACGATCGAGCGCGACCAGACGCCCTCCGAAACCCACGATCGACAAAAGCGCGCTTGTTCCCTGCGGATCGAGTTTCACCAGAAATCCGGTAAATTCGTGCGCGAGCGTGCTGTCGCTCGCAAGCCCGCGGATCGAACCCGGCGTAACCGGGAATCCCGAGCTATCGCCCGAGATGGATCCTGAAACATACGCGTTGCCGCTTGAATCGACCGCGATTCCGTAGCCGGACGATAGCGTGGAGCCTCCGATATAGGTCGCGTATTGGATCTTCCCGGTCGCGTCGAGCTTCGTCGCGAATGCCTGCTGAGGATACCCGGGCGTGGTCTGCATCGCGCCCGCGGTGACCGGAAAATCAGGCGAAGTCGTCAAGCCGGTGAGGTAGACGGACCCGTCGGACCCGACGGCGATCGCGTTTGCGAAATCGGTCTTCGATCCGCCGAAAACGGTACGATAAAAAATCTTCGACCCATCCGGCGAAATTTTCGCGACGAAAACATCGCCATTCAGCGAGCCGGCAAGATAAATATTTCCTGCCGCGTCGGTTTGCACGCAGTTCGGGTATGCGCCATCGACCGGCGCGGGGAGCGGAATCGCAGCAGTTAAGAATCGGGGAAAAAAGAGCGCAATCGCAACCGAAAATCGCAATAACATGCGCCTATTTTAGTAAAAAAGGTATTTCCGCCACTGATCGTCGCTCTTGCCGAGCAGCCGCATTAAATGACGGCTCGTGTGCAGACTGAACGGACGCGGCGCACGAGCGAGCCGCATTCCCGCTTCTTCCGGAGTCCGGCTTCCCTTGCGATTATTGCAGGGGTGGCAACACGCGACCAGGTTTTCCCACGTCGTTCCGCCCGCGCGTGAGCGAGGCATCACGTGGTCGAGCGTCAGTTCGCCCGAATTGAGCGTCTTCATGCAGTACTGACACGTATAACGATCGCGCATCAAAATGTTTTTGCGCGACAGCGCCCGCGTCTGCTGCGGGATGCGCCGGTATTCGAGCAGCCGGATCACGCTCGGCACCTTGATCGCCTGCCGCGCCGAATGGACGTGGATCGTCCCATGCTCTTCGGGTGATGCGACGCCTTTCAGCACCAGCACCAGCGCGCGCCGTGCGGCGCACACATTGATCGGCTCATAGCTCGAATTGAGCACCAGCACCGGTTTATAAAGATGGTGGCGGGCGCGTTCGTCTTTGGTTGTGGTCGCGGCGGTTTTCGCTGGTTTTGCGGTCATGGCTCCCTGCTCCCGGCCGCAGCGGCTGTCACCGTCTGCGGTAAATCCAAATTCGTGCGGCGATCGGTGCGCGCCAGCGCCAGCACAGTGACGTGCGACGCTCCGGCGCGCTTTAGAACTCTGGCACACGCCGATGCGGTGGCGCCGGTGGTGAGGACATCGTCCACCAGCAGTACGCGCATTCCGTCCAGGCGCTGCTTTGCCTGAAAAACTCCGCGAACATTCGCGCGGCGCTTGGCGTTGCTCAACCCGGCCTGCGCCGAGGTCGCGCGACGGCGACGCACGGCATTGGCCATCGGCACATTCCACCGGCGCGAAATCTCGCGCGCCAGCAGAGCCGACTGATTGAATCCGCGATTCCACCGCCGCCGCCAGTGCAGCGGCATCGGCACGATCAGGTCGAATCCGCGCTCGCGCGGCAACGCGCGGGCCAGCAGAGCGCCGAGCGGTTTCGCCAGCGGCTGAACGCCACTGTATTTGAAAACATGGATCAGCTTCCGCAGCGATCCTTCATAGAATCCGTAGGCAAAAACTTCGTCGAAGCCGGTCATTCCCAACCGGCACAGCGAGCAGCGACCCGTTTCGTCCAGCGGAAATCGATTTAAAAAAGGAGTCCGGCAGGCGACGCAAAAAAACTCGGCTTCGAGCGGCGCCGGATCGTGCAGACAGCGGCTGCAGACTGGAATCCGGGAAACTTCCTGCAGGGATTGGCCGCACACGCGGCATTCATCGGGGAAAATCCGGTTAAAAAGGGCGCAAAAAGTCTTCTCTGCGGCGAGCATCGCGCCGGCAGGCCGAGCGGACCAAGCACAACTGGGGAGCAGTCTACTCGAGAAGACCCACCTCCACCGGACCGAACACCTCCAGTGTACACCGCGGTGGGGAATGGTTCAAATGAAAGCTCGGTGACAATGTGTCACCACATCGCGATCGTTTTCTTGGCGGCCAGCGGCTTGGCGAGTTCCTCCAGCACCGGCAGCATGGCCTTGAAGCGCTTCATCAGCTCGGGCAGCAGCTTGGGCGTGGTCGCGATTTTCGGGTCGAGCAGCGCGCCGTAGTACCACTGCTTCATCTTGATCAGATCGGCGGCCGGATGCCCGGCGTCGAAGCCTTTGGGAATGCGCGTCAGTGAGCTGCCGCGCAATTCGCCCATCAGCTTTTTCGGCCCGGCGGCGATCTTCAGGAACGACTCGTGATTTTCGGCCAGCCACGTCCGGATCTTCAGCAGGTCCTCGGGCATCGGCCCATACACGCCGCCCGCGATTTCGATCCCCTTGTGCGAAACGGCAAAAAACAGGCCGGGCCCCGCATCGCGCGACTCCGCGCCACGCCTGGGGAAAATGGCGGCGAGGTGCGTTTTGTACGGCGTTTTGTCGGAGCTGAAACGCGTGTCGCGATAGATCCGGTAGATCGCCTTCTTCGGGTCGTTGACATAAAGCGGGGCGATCCCGGCCAACTCGCCGTTGATCCGCTCCACCAGCTCGATCATGGGCGCCTTGACGGTCGTATCAAAAATCTCTTTCCGCGGCTTGAACCAGTCGCGGTCGTTGTTGCAGGCGAGCTTGCGGAAAAACGTCAGCGCTGCGGGTGGGAACATATAATTAGACGAGATGCTCTTTCGCCTCCTGGCGATTCCCAATTTACACTTCTACGTCAACGCTTCGCTGGCCGGTTACACCCGTTTTGAGATTGGAGGAGCGGCCAAGGTCCTGCTCGACGCGGGCGACGAAAACGCGCTGATCGAAGTCCGCCGCGCGATCGAAGAAAGTCACTGGCCGCACGTCGTCATCGGCGGAGGAAGCAACCTCATCGTCAGCGATTCGGGTTTTCCGGGAGCCGTTCTGCGATATACGGCGAATCGAATCGATTTCGACGGCACGTGCGTCCGCGTCGATGCCGGAACGATTCTTCAGGATCTGGTCGATCGATCGATCGAGCACGGCCTGCGCGGCCTCGAAACGATGACGCGGATTCCGGGATGGGTCGGCGGAGCGATCTACGGTAACGCCGGAGCCTACGGACACTCGATTCACGAGCGCGTCGAGACCGTCCGCTTCTTCGACGGAGAAACCGTGCGCGAAATCGGCAACGAGGCTTGCGAGTTCCGCTATCGCGAGAGCATTTTTAAACGCAACAAGAACTGGATCATTCTGTCCACGACACTGCGGCTGGAGCCGGCCGATATCCAGCAGTTGCGTGACACCGCGGAAAGGATCCTCAAAATCCGCGACGAAAAATATCCGCCCACCATGCGCTGCGCGGGAAGCATTTTCAAAAATCTGCTGCTGGCCGACCTGTCCGAGGCGGTGCGCGCGCAGGTTCCCGCAAGCGTGATTCGCGAAGGCAAAGTTCCGTCCGCGTATTTCCTGGAGCAGGTCGGCGCGAAGAACATGGAGATGGGGCCGATTCACGTTGCGGGCTACCACGCCAACCTGATTTACAATCGCGGCGGCGGAACGGCGTGTCAGTTACGCGAGATGATTTGCGTGCTGAAAACTCGCGTCCTCGAAAAATTCGGGCTGGAGCTGGAAGAAGAAGTGCAGTACGTCGGCTGAGACATCGTTAACACCCCGGAAGTATCCGCGTTCCGAGCCTCGCGTCTCACTAAGTGAGGAGGTTCGAAAATGGCTTACGAAGAATATTCCGCTCCGCCTGCGGCCAACGCGCAGATCTCGTTGCAGCCGATCGCTGCCCCGTCGATCCTGGGTCTCTACGGATTCGCCGGCGCAACGTTTATGGTTGCGGCGAACATGGCGCACTGGTTCGGAAACGGAACGAGCCCGCTATATCTGTTCCCATTTGCCGCCATGTTCGGCGGCCTCGCGCAATTTTTGGCGGGCATGTGGGCGTTCAAAGCGAGAGATGGAATCGCCACCGCAATGCACGGCATGTGGGGCGCATTCTGGATGGCGTACGGAATCCTGCAGTTGATGATTTCGTTCGGACGCATCCAGGCTCCCACGGGCGCGTGGCCCGAAATCGGCTACTGGTTCATCGTGCTGGCCGCGATCACCTGGGTTGGAGCGGCAGCCGCGGGAGCCGAGAACAAAGGACTGGTCACGTTGCTGACCCTGCTGGCCGCCGGCTCGACGGTTGCGGCCGCCGGACACATGCTTGGATCGGACGGGCTGATGGTACTAGCCGGATACCTGTTCATCCTTTCGGCGATCGCCGCGTGGTATACCGCCAGCGCCCTGATGCTGAGCGAAGCCTTCGGTCACGAGGTCTGGAGCGTTGGTAAGAGCCGCCATGTCAAGGAGATGCCTCCGATCTCGATCGGTGCGGGCGAGCCTGGTGTGATCAAAGGACAGGCATAAAAGACTCTAAAAAGAGCGGCGTTGAATCGATATGAATGTGGATCGATGGCGCTGCTTGAATTGAACCTGTCTTCGCGTGAAACGTCGCTTCAGAATCTGGAGAAGCTGCCGAAGCTTTCTCCGTTGCTGATGCAGTTCATCGCACTGGTCGCGAAACCGCGATGCGAAGTGGCGGAGTTGGCGGCACTGATCGAAAAGGACGCCGTGCTTTCGGCGCAAGTGCTGGAGCGAGCCAACTCCGCCTGGTTCGGCCGCGTCCAGCCCATCCGCTCACTGCAGCATGCCATCGCCATGCTGGGGATCGGCACCATGCGGCGGTTCGCGCTGGGAAGCTCGATATCGAACCTGTTCGCGCGGGAGAAAACGGCGCCCAGCTTTTCGATGGCGCGCTTCAATCTGCATTCGGTGGAGGCGGGAACGCTGGTCAAACTGCTGGCGGAAGCGATCCCCGTCCCCGGCCGGGCCAGCGGGTTTATCGCCGGCCTGCTGCACGATATCGGAACCCTGCTGATCGCCACGCATATGCCGAAGCGGTTCGAGGAAGTTCTCGCCATGGCGGCCATTTCGGGCGAGCCGCTCCTCGAATGCGAGCGCCAGTTGCTGGGCACGGATCACGCCGAGTTGTCGGCCCTGGTGATTTCGCGCTGGGACCTGGACGACCTGATTCAAGCCGCGGCTCGCGAACACCACGCGCCTCCGGACCGCGTCGATCTTACCTTGCTGGTGCACAAGGCCGACAAGTTTGTCGATTATCTGGGCATGTCCGTACTGCCCGCGACCGCGCCTCCACAGGAGCCCCCGACACTCGATTTTCCCGGTGTGAAGTACCCCATGGCTCGCGTTCAGCAGCGGTTTCAGGCGGAATGGTCGAATTTGTGGAATCTGCTGCAGTAAGCGCGGGCGATTAAAACAGCCTCATCCGAGAAACCTCCGCTCGAACATGCGTGTTTACTCCGTTGAGAGTTCACGGAGGTTCGAAGATGGCGAGGCAACGAGTGCTACCGGCCGGGATGGCTATTTTGCTGGCGGCAGGGAGTTTACCAGCGCAGCAGCTCCCCGTGGCCGATCCCGTCTGCACCTTCTTCGGGCCGGATCATGACCAGTTTGTCCAGGCGCTCCGGCACAGCCGGGCGGCGCTGACGGTCGAGGTTGCCAGACAACTTCCCGCAGCCCAGGCCGTGGCGGCGTCGGCATCGATGTCGACGGCTCCCGGAGGATCGCGCACCGGGTCGGCCGCGCGCGAGAACGAAAATACCATCGACAAGTACATTTTCCAGGCGCTGACCACGGCGAATGTCGCGCCCGCGCCTCCCACCACGGATTTCGAGTTTATCCGCCGCGTGACGCTCGATCTGACCGGACGGATTCCGACCCCCGACGCGGTGATCGCGTTTGTAAACGACACGACGCCGGACAAGCGGGCAAACCTGGTGGAATCCCTGCTGGCCTCGCCGAGCTGGGTGGACAAGTGGACCGTCTGGTTCGCCGATCTGTACCAGAATAATTCGCGCAACACGCAGATCCCGCGCTTTGTGCCGGGCGTGCTCGGATTCAACGCATATATAAGGTCGTCGCTGCAGGCGAACAAACCCTACGACCAGATGGCGCGCGAGATCATTTCCGCGCAGGGCTCGGACAGTTATACGCAGGGCGAACTGAATTTTCTGGTGGGCGGCGTCGTAACGGGCGGCCCGGTGCAGGACATTTTCGACCAGCAGACGGCCAACACCGTGGGGACGTTCCTGGGCATCTCGCACATGAACTGCCTGTTGTGCCACAACGGCCGCGGACACCTGGACGCGCTCAGTTTGTGGGGATCGCAGATCACCCGGCAGGAGGCGTGGGGCATGGCGTCGTTCCTGTCGCGCACTTTGGCCAGCCGCACACCGGTGAATGGCGCGGTGAACAAT
>JAIQFJ010000591.1 GCA_020073325.1 Terriglobia bacterium
GTCCCATGATTTCGCACAGCGGGGCGTATTCGAGATTCGTCAGGCCGGCGCCGTGGTCGGATTCAGGGAGGAAGAGATTCCACAGGCCGGCGACGCGGGCGGCGGGCTTGAGCTTTTCGATGATGGGGACGGGGCGCCAGCGGTCTTCCGCAATCTGATCGTAGTAGAGTTTTTCGTTGGGATAGATGTGTTCGTTCATGAACGCAGAGACGCGTTCCTGAAGGTCACGAACCTTGGGCGAGTGATCGAAGTTCATAAAGGGGCATTCTATCTCGAATAGAGACACTACGGCTGCGCGCGAAGGGCGCGCGTTCTTGAGAAGACGCCGCTCGGCGGCCGGTTCACAAAAACCGGCCGCCCGGTGAATCGAGTTGCGATCTCTCTGGAGCCGCGCTTCGTCACGGCATTATCGAATCGATTCGAAGGTCCCGCTGGGTTGATCGGCCAGCGGGCCAGTTTCACTTCACTACGACGGGTCCTGGCCAGGACTTCTGATGGGAGAATAAACGGCCGCGTGCGGGAAAGAGGTGCACCGAAAGGGCAAAGTGTTCGGAGGGAAGAGGAAAGAGGACGGGAGCCGGCGGAATTGGCGGGATCGTCACCCCCGGGCCTCACGGCCACGGCTCCAAATCGCGGGCGAGCCGCGCCCGTCAGAGTCCGGTGAAGAAGATTGGCGGTCGCGGTTCGGTCAAACCGCGGACAGTGAACCGCGGCCGGAGGGAGCGGCCAATATTCAGTGTTCGCGTTCAGAATCCGTCAACGGAAGGTGCGGAGGGACGGATCGTCGAGGTGCGGGGCGTTGTTGAGGGTGAAGAGGCGGATCTCTTGTTCGCGGATGCGGAGAGTCGTGTAGGAGGCGTTCATCAGGACCGAGGCGAGCCACATGGCTCGGCCGTCTTCGAGCTCCAGTGTGCGGGCGGCGCAGATGCCGATGGGGGTTGCAGAGGTGAAGACGATTACGTTGCCTTCGTGATGGATCACGCGGGCGAGCGCGGCGTGGATTCGCGAGACGAACGACGGCCAGGTTTCGCCCGAGTATGGATGGCGGCTTTCGACCCAGGCGCGGACGAGTTTCTTATCGCAATCGTTCCATTTGCGATGGACCTGGTCCTGCGGGCCGCGGCTGAGTTTGAGCTGTTCCTGCATGTCTTCGTACTCGCGGCGGAAATCGTCGTCGGAGGCGGCCAGGTGCGGGGCGTATTCGGCGTAGACCTGGGCGAGATCGAATTCGTTCCAGCCTTCGTCGACGAGCACTTTGGCGCCGGGTAATGTTTCGGCGGCGGTGGCTTGCTGGCGTTTGAGGCCGCCGGAATAGACGGCGTCGAATTCGAGCTGCTGCGACTGGAAGTAATCGCGAAGAAGACGCGCTTGCGTGCGGCCGACTTCGGAAAGTGAATCGTAATTTTCGCGGGTGCCGGCCTGGCCGTGGCGGACTAGGTATAAGACGCTCACGCGATCTTTTCCACCATTTCGGTGGCGCGGTCGATGAGAGTTTTGACGCGCTGGTCGAAGTGGGCGAAGCGTTCGTCGGTGGTCTGGCCGCGCCAGTAGCGGTAGTAAATCTGCTGGAGAATCACGGCAAGTTTGAAGACTCCCCAGGCTTCGTGCCAGGGAAGCGTGGACACATCGCGGCCGGTCATGGCGGCGTATTTTTCGACGAACTCGTCGCGCGTGAACCAGCCGGGTCCGGTGGTGACGGCTTGCAGCGACGTGCCGGGGACCAGCGAACTCGACCAGTAGCAGAGGGTGAGGCCGACGTCGCTCAAGGGGTCGCCGACGGTGGTCATTTCCCAGTCGAGGACGGCTTCGATGCGATCGGGAGTCCGCGCGTCGAGCATGACGTTGTCGAGTTTGAAATCGTTGTGGACCAGCGTCGGCGCGGCGGAGGGCGGAACGGTTTTGGCGAAGAAGGCCATGAGCTGGTCGGCGGCGGGGTTGGGTTCGGTGCGAGCCCGCTCCCAGCGTTCGGACCAGCCTTTGACCTGGCGCTCGACGAATCCTTCGGGCTTGCCGAGGCTGCGCAGGCCGTGCTTTTCGATATCGACGGCGTGCATCTGGACCATGCAATGGATGAAGGCGTCGCTGATGCGGGCGGCGTAATTTTCATGCTCGGCGACTTCGGGAGGAATCGTGGTGCGGAGCACGATGCCTCGGCGGCGTTCCATCAGGAAGAAAGGCGCTCCGATGATGGAGGAATCTTCGCAGATATGGTAGACCTCGGGCGCGGGCGGGAAGTGCGGGTGGACGGCGGTGAGGACTTTCGCTTCGCGGACCATGTCGTGGGCTTTGGGTGCGACGGGTCCGAGGGGGGCTCGGCGCAGGACGTATTCTTTGCCGGCGACGACGAGGTCGTAGGTGAGGTTGGAATGTCCGCCGGGGAATTGTTCGATCTGGAGGTTGTGGTCGACGCCGGGGATTTTGCCTTGGAGGTAGGCGGAGAGCGCGGTGAGATTCAGCTCTTCGCCTTGGCGGACTGCGGCGGTGTCGGAGTGCATGGATTTTTATTGTAGCGGCCCCCGCCATGACGAGTCTGTGTGAAAACTGAACGTTCGCCGCTTCCTGCGGGCGCGGTTCATTGCCGGCATCCGGCTGAATCAGCCGTTTAAGGAACCGCGACCGCAGGAAGCGGCCGACGCCGATCA
>JAIQFJ010000177.1 GCA_020073325.1 Terriglobia bacterium
AGTTCGAAGTATTGCTTTACTTCGGAGTTCGTCACCTTTTCGAGGCATCGCGATCGAAATTCGGCATCACTGAGGAGTAAAGCGAGTTCAATCAACGTCAGCCGATTCTCAGCGAGAACATACAGTGAAAACCGAAGAAGCTCGTCCGTGCGCGCGCCAAACGAATCGAGATGCCAATGGTTCTTGAGGATCTCGGTGATCTCCGCAATGTGAACAAAGCGATCCTCAGTCGACCGCTCCTCAAGAACATTGAGCGCAGTGGAAAACTCAGGATCGGCGAGATCAATCACGATCAGGCGATCGCTCAAGTCCCGCTTCAGGATCCGCTCGCGTGCGGCGATCACTTTCACCATGAACGCGGCGTTATCGGAATGGAAATCGTTTAGGAGAAATCCTCGTCCGGCAGCCACGTCACTCTGGGCAATCGACCGAATCAGGAAAGATTTTCCGCTTCCCGTCTTTCCGAGGATCGCAACATGCTCGGCGCGGCGGCTCTGCTTCAGCGTGATTCGATGACGAGTTGGCTCGCCGTCGATGATTTGCACGCCGAAATCGAGCGCCGTTTCATCACGAACCGGCTCAACCCGGCGCGTGAGCCACCGATTCCACACGCGCGTGATAATGTTTTCGATTCGGTCGAGCATGGGTTGAGAATACGGCCGGCCACGACAGAATCGGTCACAGACCGACGATCTGCGGGCGCATGAGCAAGTTGTTTGTGACTCTACGGCAGAATGGGTGGCAGTCCTTCGTGTCGCGGCCCTGAGTCACGATGGGAAGTTCGTGATCAGGAGTTCCGGGAACCGCTTTCCGGCCTCGCGTTGCGCTGTGTAGTGCAGAGCGATTTCGCGAAAATGGAAGCCCTGGAAGATTTCCCTGATTTCCGGGACATCGTTGATCGACAGGACGAACTTGCCCTGGATTAGATGCAGACGCTCGGCAAGGATGCGGAAATCGTCCTCGGTGAAATTGAAACGGTAAAGAGTTTTTTCGAAGTACGGTGGATCGAGATAGAACAACGTATCAGGCCGGTCAAAACGCTTGATGATTTCTCCATACGGTAGGCACTCGATCTGGACGCGCACCAGCCTCCGGTGGGCACTTTCAAGGAGCTTCGGAATGTTGCCCGGATTGAAGCTCGGAGGCGCTGATACCGCGTAATGATACCGTCGGCGACGAACCAGTCCCGCAAACGCATTCTTCTGCAAATACAGGAAGCGCGCGGCGCGCTGGATGTCGGTCAACGATTCCGGGTTCTCACTTTCAAACAGCGAAAACCATTTCCGGCTGACGATCGTGAACCGCAGATACCGGCACAATTCCCCATGGTGGCGCTGGCAAATCCGGAAGAAGTTGGCAACGTCACCGTCCATGTCGTTCAGGACTTCGACGGAGGACAGCTCCTTACGGAATAGAACCTGCGCGCCCCCACCGAACGCTTCGACGTATGTCGTGTGCGGCGGAAAGATCTTGATAATTTTCGTCGCAATGCGATTCTTGCCACCAATGTATGGCACTGGCCCAACCATATTTTCGATTGAGAAGGGATGGCCCTGATGCGGAGCCTCTCGGTTTCATGAACGCTTCATCGACCTTGAAGCGTGCGTACAGTCTAGCAACCGAGCTCGAATTGGAAAGTCACAAGGAAGTGCACCTGACGCAACTTTTCCTCTTTCGCGAGCGGCATCGATGGCCCTCCCGACAGATGGCGGCCTTTTTGGTCATAACGCCAGGAGAGGGCCATCGATACCGCTCGCGAAATTAGGCTTGCTGCGGCTCGGTGACACCGCCGCTCCATGCAAGGCCAGTCGCCACGGCGTCGAACATCGCCATGAAGTAGGCCTCGCGAACCCACGGTTTGCGATTTTCGGGCACGCGTAAACGTAGTTCTTCGAAAAGGCTCGCGATCAGTTGTGCGATATTCCACTTCGTGCGCTTCGCGGTTCCGGCGAAATACGCCGCCACGCGCTTTGGCTCCAAAACAATGAGTGGAATTCCCAACACTTCGAGCTCCGCCCGTATGATTGCCAGAATACGTCGGGCCTTCTGTGATGACGCGTGCCGCGCGCGCCGAACATCTCGCATGACCACGGTGCTCGGCGCATGGGCCTGCAAGAGGTTCTGAAATATTTTCCTTGCGGTTCTCGTCGCAGTTCGGCCGGAAAATAGGCGCACGCCCCAATCCGCGAGTGCCGTTCCCTGGAACAACGCGAATCCGAACCGATCCGAACGGACCTCAATCGCCAGATATGTGGCACCCCCGGAAAACACTACGCTGTTTCCGCCCGGGATCGCCGACTCGTCAACCATTCCAGTTTTTGCACGGTCATTCTCGAAGCGTGGCCGCTATCGACTTCCTTTTGCAGCTCTTGCCTAAGCTCCTCCAGATTGGCTTCGACGGCCGCACTTGCCGCTGCATAGAACCCGGAGAAGACAATAGCAACCGGACGTTGAAACATCGCTTCATAGGCGAGGGCAATTAGGAATGGAGGCACGCTGAGACTCCGCTCGTGTCGGCCCGCCTGAATCGAATCCTTGTACCCAACTGCTCGCCCTACATCCCGCAAACTCAGGAAACACCGCCGTCGATGCATTCGCAGTTCGTTCCCCTTAAACTTCTTGCTCATGTTCGTGCGTTGTGTTAGATCGACCTTTGCCTTAAGGTTACCAGTCCGTCTCGTGGCCTCTAGTGTCAAAAAAGTGCGCGCCGAGTATCTTTCCGTCCTGCTCGATCTGCCGATTTTCAAACGCGCCGACGAAGATGCAAAGATAATCACGAGCGTGCGGGCGAATGGCTGTTGACGCGCTGTGCGCAACATCTGATGGCCTTGGGGATGATCAGCGGCGGACGTGCGTTTTCCGCTTGCGCTTTCGTGAACCACGTTTCAAACGGCTGCCGACGAACTCCTCCACGCACCGCCCAAAGACACCGGCGACCACTTCGCGGAGCCATTCGAACACGCTCTGAAGAATGAGGCGGAGGATCTCCATGCAAGTGATGATGTCCGGTAGCCGTCGTGATGAAAAGTGCCACGAATCTGCATCATAGGTCTCCAATGTGGGTTGCACGGAGTGCAGTTTTGTGGGACTTTCGTGCCAGCGCATTTTGGCTCAGACTGCATCAGATGAAGCATCAGAAAATTCGGCGCGGAACAATAGATGTAGACGCGGCCCGTGGCACGACCGAACTCGAAGAACTGCGCACCCTCGTGGGTCCTGATGCCCAGTGGTGGTCCCTCGGTCAATTGCAGCAATTGGATCGCGATCTCGATGTCATGGCGGCATTGCTTCTCGACATCTATCGAACACGAAAACACAGCCGACGGGCAGGGTCTGAGACCTATTCTGATTTTGACCGTTCCGATACGACCGATTAGAATTTGACGATCGGTACAAATCAAAACTATTTCTCTCCCATGAACGGCGTCATCTACTGCCGCGTATCGTCCAAAGAACAAATAGAAGGCACGAGCCTCGAATCACAGGAGGCGGCTTGCCGCGAGTACGCACATGCGAAAGGAATTCATGTCCTCAAAGTGTTTGTCGAGCAAGGCGAATCGGCGAAGTTCGCGGATCGGACTCAGCTGCTCGATCTCGTTGATTTCTGCCGAAGACAGAAAGGCGTCGTAAATGTGCTCATCGTCTGGAAAATCGACCGGTTCGCTCGCAATGTCGCAGATCACTTCAGCGTAAAGGCTACGCTCGCCAAATACGGCGTGAGGATCGCGTCGGTCACGGAACCGATCGATACGAACCCCGAGGGGAAACTTATGGAAACGATCCTTGCCGGGTTTGCCCAATTCGATAACGATATTCGCGCGATGCGAACGGTGCAAGGCATGCGGCGAAAAATTCAGGAAGGCATTTTCCCGTGGGGACCGCCGCTCGGCTACAAAAGCTCGGTCTCGAATAGTGAAAAGAAAACTTCGCCGGATCTGCCGGACGAGACGACCTTCCCTTTGATCCAGAAGGCATTCAGAACATTCGCAACCGGCGGCTACACGCAAACGGAAATGGGGCACCTCATGCAGTCGTGGGGACTGAGTCCATCTCGTGGAGAACGATTCTCCCCACAATCGCTCCATCAACTGTTCACAAACCCATACTATGCGGCTATTCTTGTGGATCCCTGGACAGGCGACGAGCATGACGGGAAACACGCTGCGGCGGTGACCCAGGAAGATTTCGCCCGTGTGCAAGAAGTGATCTCTGCGAGGAATCGCTCCACTCCGCATCAGAAAGAGCGCGAGGAATTCCCGCTGCGCGGTCTCGTTCGCTGCAACGCGTGCAGCTGCGCGCTCACGGCCGGATTCTCGCGTGGTCGCACCAAACGCTATGCGTATTACCTCTGCCAACGGCCGGAATGCACAAAACGGGGCAAAAGCTATCCGGCAACTGAAATCCATGACGAGTTCACAGCCTTTCTTGATGAAATCGCCCCACGGCCCGGACTGCTAGAGGAACTCGGTGAACGCGTGATTCGTGAAGCCGCCAAAGATACCGAAGCGCACGCAGGCCGTAGGCAGCGCCGCAGGAAGCGCGTCGCGGAGCTGACGGCTAGCACTCAAGAATTGATCAAGATGCGCGCGAAGGGCTTGATTACCGACGAAGAATTTCTGGCGCAAAAGAGGAGTTTGGCAGCGCAGCGGCTCGCTGTGGAACACCGAGAGAAGAGCACGATGACCGTGGACCAGGTTTGCGCCGATCTCCACCAGATTAAGGGGCCACTGACGGCTCTCCGCGAGACGTGGCGGTCGCTCAAGTCCCCGTTTCGCGGCCGGTTCGAACGTTTGATACTTCCCGGCGGATTCGTAAACGGAACAATTGGAACCGCCGATTTGGGGCTTCTGTTCAGCTTTTTTCGCGCATCCGCAGGCGGTGTTTCATACGGGGTGCCCCTCAGATGCGTACGATCGAACCCGTTACTCTCAGAAATACGCGCGTTTGTTGACGTCTTGAATGGCGTTGAAGAGGAAAAATCGCCACCGAAGCGGCGGTTCGAAAATTCTCATAGGAGTAGACTTCGGATGAGAAACTCGAACCACGGAGCCTAGCCGCCGAATCTTGGCAGAACGTCGCGAAATGTGTCCGCTTGAGCAATATCAGCACGAGTTTAGCGGGGCGACGTAGTTTTAACTGTGCCGCTTGGTGAGGCACGGGTAAAGTTGAAAAATTTTCCGACGCTGATGCGTTCCGAGGTATAGATATCAAACAGTCCAAACCCCGGGAACTCATTTTCTACACCACAACACGCAAGCACCATCACGATTGATCTCAGGCTTGCGGACCGCGACCAGACGGGCCAGCGGACGCGCAAGGCACCATTCTCCCATTTCGTCCCGAGCGCATAGAGCCGCACTTCTCCGCGTTCGCGCATGGGGACTGCAGAAAGTAAAGGAAGCGCGAGACACGCGAGGCGGTTTGCGCCATGCACAGTGAGTCCTTTGTCGTTCGATGGGTCCTCAAAACGCAGAGCATACCGGCGGTCCTCCACTGGGTCCCAACGGAAAGATTGCGTCCGATCCGTGCGTTCCCAGGATCTGAAAAGGGCTGCTTCGAGCTTCTGCTGCCCATTCAGCACTTCGGCTGTGGTTTCTTTTTGAAGTTCTTTCGGCGGAAGCCCTTTGGGAACCCTTTCCAGGCGTTCGAGAAAGTTCTGATGGCCCTGGCCAAACATGGCGCAGAACGGTGTAACCCGAACTTTGTCAGCTTTAACGGCCGCGTCGCTCATCAGAGAGCTAAGCAGGTCGACGGCGAGTCGGTCGCTCTCATCGCACGCATTGCGAAGGATTCGGCGCGCCTCAGCCTTCGTGTAATCTACGTTCATCCGATTCGAAAATGAGTGCACTTCCGCGAGTGCCGCCGCGCCTCGCGCGACAGCTTCGAGCAACTCCGCACGCTCGACTTCTTTAGACAACACAAGCCGAGGGCGCAATGGCATTCCGGTCCAATAGACGCGAGGACGCCAGCCTGGCTCGGCATGCTCCAGCGCACGAAGGCATCCCAACAAGGCGAGGAATGCGAGAAGATTATCGGGTTCCAACCCCTGCAATAAGTGCTCTTTCATCACCTTCCTCCGATGCGCGATGATCAGCCAGTCGCAGAATCGCTTCCAGCCGCGCCAGGTCCCAACGGCCGTAGCGGCGCTGCAACCGGTCAAACAAAGCCGTCCAATCGAGGCCGTTCCACTCGAAATCCAATCGCTGCGGCCCAGACGAGGCGGGAAGCGAAATCATCGCCCCGTTGGCGTCGCTGATACTGCGCGCACGATCGTCCATCTCGTCATCGTGTGGAAAAAACGGACGGCCCCAGCCGTGATGTGTGCCGATCAGCCATAGCGCCAGTTCGCGATCCATCGAATCCGCCTGCGCGGAAAATCGCGAATCGCCGATCGCGACGCGGACCGAGAGTGCTTCGTGTCTCCAGCGCTCCGGCAACATGCTCTGCCGGGTCATCCGGCGTCGGGACTTCGCAAGAATTTGCAATCCCGGCGTTCCATCAGCGAGATTCGCTTGGAATCGTAAATCGCCTTTTCCCGAATCATGCAGCTCGGCGGCGAATTCGAGGGCGCGTCGAACGCGCAGTTCCAGCCCAGCCCGCTCCGCGAACACCGCGACTTTATTTACTACGTCCTTTGTGTGGTCCAGCAGGCTGATTTCGCCCAAGCTTCCCAACTGATCGGTTTCCGTGCTCGGTTCGTCCTGCCGCTTAGACCGGCGGCCCGCGATCACGACGCCGCTCGACGGATGATCGTTGTCATACCATGCTGCGTATTCGGCTCGTGGACGAAATTGTTCGATCTCGCCCCGCACGGAAGCCGGAAGTGTCTCTAATTCGAGGAGCGCGCCGAGCATTTCGTCCGCTCGCCCGTAATCGAGCTCGATCAATTGACGAATCGCGCCCCACGCTTCTTCTCCGAAAAGAGCCGGATGCAAACGGATCGCCACCTGCGACGACTTCACTCGCGCCGATGCCTCTAGGGCATAGTCGTCCTGTACTGGCGCATCGGCGCGGCCGGTCCAGCCCCAGTCATCGCAACCGCCGTAAGAGGCCGGAACGAGGATCACATCGCCGGGACGAATTTTTTGAGGAAGAATTCGCTCGGGCTCATCGTCGCCGCGCCAACGCAGAACCGGACGGCCGCTTGGAGATTGCCCATTGGAATCCGGCTCGCCTTCCAAATCTCCAACACGATCGGCATCGTTCGCACCGGCGAGCCATTGGCGCACATTCCACACGGGAACCGAAAGAGTTTCACCGGACCGCGGCGGCATCAAGGCGACTAGCGGAATCAGATCCTTCAATTCATCCCTGTCGAGATCCTTGCGCCACACGACTTCGACATCGGCACTCGCGCGCTGTGCACCATGAAGAAACAGCGCAACCTCCGGCTCGACCGACGGCGACGGATTCGTGCATGACCACAGGTCGAAATAGCCCGGCGGCATGGTGGGCGCATCCGGTCTCTCGCAGGAGCATTTCACCAGCATCTCGTCTCCCAGCACCTCCGGCAGTACGCGCGCCCCAAAATCAACGATCCGTTTCTTCTTGTCGACCACGGCGATTTTCGCTAGCTCGTCCCATGTATCTTTAGCCGCGATGCCATAGATCGGATCAGCCCTTTTCGAAATATCCTCCTTCGTTGCGCAGACGATCGCCATCGCGTCGATGCCGCGCCCGGTTCGATTGAGCCTGCCGAAACGCTGGCGCAACGCGTCGATGGGAGCAATCTGTGTCACTAGCCCATCGAAATCGAGATCGACGCCGGCCTCGATGCACTGCGTCGCGACGACGAAAAGTTTTCCGTCGGTTTTCTCAAATCGCGCTTCGAGTTGGCGGACAATTCTTTCCCGATCGAACTCGCGCACGCGGCCCGTCAGTAGCAGAGGACTTTCTGCCCTCAGTTCTTCGAAAATCGAGCGCGCCAGGTTGACGCGATTCACCACGATCAGCATGCGCTGGATTTTTTCCTGAGCGGCCAACTCGCGCGCCGCTGCGGCATAGCTCGCCGCGATGTCCGTTGCAGGAATTTCGCGCAGTTCGGCGGGCTTCGCCACACTCAAGCGCGGACCGAGAATCGGGTGGGCATAATCCTCTGCTTTCAGCAACGGCTCCGCACTCTTTTCGCCCGGCGTGGCCGACATGGTGACCGCCGCCCACGGCGCGGGATTCCCGCGGTATTTTTCGATCCACTCAAGCGATTGGCGGAAAGGCTCTGATAGATGGGCCTCGTCGAGAAAGATCAGGCAATCCGAACCGAGCAATCCCGCATGTACCGGCCGCATCGATTTCGAAACGCCGTAGCCGCGAAACAGCAATCGTGAACCGACCTGATCAACGGTCGAAAGAAGCACCGTCGGCTGCATCGGCGTTCTGGCCCAATCCGATTCGCGCGGAAGGCCGCCGCGGAGCGCCTGAACGACCAGCACGTCCTCGTCACCCGAAAGAGCCTTCAACTCCTCCGCCACTTTCCCGGCGATGGAATTGCCTTCCGAGAGCCGTCCTTTGATTCGATCCGCCCGCTTGTGCGCCTGATCGACGATTAATCGACGATCGACGACGAGCGAGATCCGTACTGGAGCGCGGCGCTCAGCCCCAAGCCGCGCTTCCAGCGCAAGATGGAAAATCGCGATATCGAGCACCGCGGTTTTTCCGGAGGCCGTCGGCAGATCCAAACATTTCGGCCATTCGCGATTCTGAAATACGTCGCGGGCAAGCCGCTCCTGCCACGGGAAGGGCGCATGGCCGTCATTCATTTCCCGAAAAAAGGCAGGAAAATCCTCCGGACTGAGTTTCATGACGATTCTCCGACGCACAGCCCAAGCCCGACGAAACGTCCTGCCCCCAGCATCACGGGACCTTCCACGGGTTCCGCAAATTCGATTACGGCGTGCGTCAGCAGACGATTGGCAAGAAATCCAGGCAGCGTCCAGCCGGTCCATGCTGGGGCGTTGCCCGAAGGATACGCTGACGGCGCGCCCTTCACCGCTGCGTGCTTGTAGAGCCGCACACGCTGCGGAGCAGGCAGGCCGATGTTCGTACATGAACTGGCAATGATCTCCGAAATTTCTTCATCGCGCGCCGCCGCAGTCTTCGCTTTTGGAAATCGATCAAGCACGATCGGCGTCACCGTCGACCAGCGCTTTGCCGCGCGCCCGTATCGCTTTGGCTGAAGAGATGGTTTTGACAGATGAAGCGTTCGGCACACGCTCCATTCCCCGAGGTCGCCGAAGTTCAGCTGCGAAATCTGGCCAAGAAGGCGGTCGAATTTTTGCCATTGCTCAATGGTTCCGGCCGCATCCGGCACTCCGGCGAGCCAGTCGCGCTCGGCATCGCGGCGATGCTCATCCACGTCGCGCGGAAGCACTAGCGCGAGTCCCATCAACCGCCCGCTGGAATAAGAAGACAGCCCCGCATCCGTCAGGGGGACAATCGCCATGTGGGGCCGCTCGGCGGGCGAGCCATCCGGCTTGTGTCCTGAAATCACCTCGGGAACCGTGCTGCTATCCGCCCCGTACTGGCTCATCAGAGCGTCGCGGAACCGCCGGGCGACAACGGCGATCCCACGCAGATCCGGACAGCGCCCGCCGGCATCTTCGAGCACGATCCAGGTTGGGGAAAATATGCTTCTCGCAGAAGACGTGAGGATTTTCTCGGCGGGCGGCGCAACGGCAGCGCCCGAAAGCGGACGTTCACCCGTTCTATAGGAATGCTGCAGGGCGGCGAGACGGCCCGGATAGACACGACGCGTGGTCTCCTTCCGCGCAAGCTCAGTATCCGGAACGGCATCGAGCAGGAAACGGCATCGCACCACGGACGCCGAGTGGCCCAAATAAGCCGTAGCGCGCGCCAGTGTCTGCAGGGCTTCGAACGAACCCGCCGCAGGCTCGACGTTCCAGTTGAACCGGACCACGGGCCGATGCGGAATCGCCGCCGGGAACATGCGCGCTTGCCGGCGCCGGCGATCCATCATGACCTCCGGCTTGCCGCTCGGATCATTCGGCGGAACGAAGGAGGTACCCACGCGCCGAACATCCATGCCGCTCGCGTCAATCGCGGGCGGAGGCTGCTGCTCCAGCCATTCGAGCGCGGCCCGTTCGTCAGCGGCCTCGCCGCGCGTGCCCCAAGCAGCGACGAGCGCGGAGAACACACGATCCGGCTGCGGCGGCCAATCCGGCTGATCACTCGACTGGCTTTGTGCGGCGAAACACACTCCGGTGAGATATTCGACTTCCAGACTCAGCATCGCTCACACTCCCGCCTCAGCCGTCTCGCCGCCTTCTCCGGCCAGCGCGAGGTCGCGGCTCTGCTGAACGATCTTCACGAGCTTCGCCTGTGGCTTGAGCACCAGCGGCATGCTTGAAAACGTGAACCCGGCCTTGCGAGCCGCCAGGACGCAATCGGCATACAGCGTCCGCGCGCCGGCGAGATCGAGTTCGACTGCTTCCGTCGATCCGTCAAAGTTCACTAACTCCAACGGAGCCGCGCCATCGCACACCAAGTCACACCGCGATCGCAACGCGAATCCTCGCGAGTCCTGTTCGAGCAGCGCGACCAACCCGAGCGCTGCCAGCACGCCGCGCGCCGACGCGTCGCGATCGGAACTTCCGAAGCGCAGCCGCCGCAATCCGGCGAGCGTGACGACTGAGGTCTGCTCGATATAGTCACACGTCACGCCGAGATTCTGCACCGTCGGCGCGATATTGCCGTGATTAATTTCGGATGGCCGCACTTTTTTTGCGTCCTTGCCGGCTTTTTTCTGATCCACATCCCAGCCTTCTTTGGACTTGTAGACCTCGACGCGCCGCAGCACGCCCAAGGGATCGATGCGGCTCCCGGTGCGCTTGCCCGCGCTGATGGCATTGTCCTCGCTCTCATCGACGGGGACATTGATGCCGATCACCTCGCTGACCAGGCATCGCGGAAATTTCGCGCCCAACCCTCCGCCCTCACCGGTCGAGTTCCAGACGCCGAACAGCAGCGCGGTGGGAGACAGCTCAAAAATCGCGCTCGCATCTGACGGCTTGGCGGCGACCAGCTTCCGTCCCTGTTCCGATTTCATGAAGGGTGTGCTATCGAGTTCGCTGTCGCGCAGAATCGCGTCAAAGAGCCGGTGCGGCGCTTCCAGCGAAGTAATTTCGGTGAGCCCATCGAGTTGCGCTTCGGAAAAATCGACCGCGACATAAGGCAACTCGATGAGCTTCTGCCGCGCGGATTCAAGCAAAAACTCTTCAAGCCGGTTGGACTGAGATTGGACTGAGTCCACGAGGACGCACCATAATTCGGCTCCATCGATACGTCGCCGTTCAAAGACATGCTGAGCGGGATCGTCTTTGCGCGGGCCAGGATAGGTCGGCGGAAAAATCTTTGCGCCCGCGCCCTCGATGGGCTGCAACCGTCTGCGGCGGCGAAATGCCGCCTGATTTTCAAGGGCACTGCGGAGAATCTCGGTTGTGAGTGTCATCATCAGCTCCAGTTAGGGAATACGCTAACACAGAATTGGAAAAAGGGCAGTCAATTTTCAAAATTATCAACTGCCCAAATTAAACTATGCTACCTGGGCGACTTCCTCAATGATGAGTTCGTCGGAGGGATGCAGAAAGCGGCACAGATCCGCCCTCAGCGCTTCGACCGTAAGTTTAGTTTCCCTCAAGAGCCAAGCTGATCGCCCATTCGGCTTCGCCCCGATGACGGTAAGACGTCGACCAAGAGCATCGTAATGCCCGCCGAGGCCGAAAACAAGGATAAGATTCCTCATTCCTGATCTCCTATATATGCGCTCCGCCGACGTGTCAGCGAAACGGCTAGGCCCGACGGTTCCGAACTGTGATAAACTCCGGCTGCAAGATCCGTGATTTCACGGCTGGCCGAAAGGCTGGTTTGCATCAGCGGCGGCTCGGCGTCCAACCGCTGGGCCGCCTCGAATATTCTTCGGACATCAGAATACATTAGGGCGGCGATCGATGCAAGAAGTTTCTTTCCCCGGACCCTTACTAATGACTCTAACTAGATGCTAGAATCGTAGAAGTCCGCCTATTCCGCCATCGAGCGAGTAGGATTCATTGAAGTGAGTCGTTAGCAAGGGTCACGTGGTGAAAAGACCCGACTTCCGCGATCCCGTTTGGTCGCGGCCTCATTGATGTGTGCGGGTTTGGCAGGCGAACCCTTTAGGTGCTGTGCGCGAACGTGGAGATTGCGCCTACCCGCGCGTGGCTCTCCCGAGCCGCGGCGGCGATTGCCTGCCCCACTCAGAAAATTCTTAGTCGCCTGACCACCCGACGCACGCTTCGGATTTCCTTATCCTCCGATATATTAATATCCGCATGCGAAACTCATATCTGGTCGCCTACGATATCTGCGACGATAAGCGCCTCCGGAAGGTCTTCCAAATTCTTCGCGGATTTGGCGATCATCTCCAATATTCCGTCTTCGAATGCCAGCTCACTCGCACCGACCTCGTCCGCCTGCGCGCGGAACTGGCCCAGGTGATTCATCACAAAGAGGACCAGGTGCTCTTCGTCGATCTCGGACCGGCCGAAGGC
>JAIQFJ010000592.1 GCA_020073325.1 Terriglobia bacterium
GGGCGATAGGACAGCAGCAGCATGATGAGGCCGTCCTGGAACTCCAGCGCGGCTTTGACGGTCCTGAGCTTGCGGTCGGCGCGGCGCAAGCGTTTGATCGCAGCCTTTCTTGAGAATTCGGCGTCTTGAGGTTGCGTTGGATGCTCACAATGTTGAAAGGAGGTTGAGGCGCGCCGGTGCCGAAGATCGGCACGCCCACGCCGAAGGGGATCGGTGTGTTCGGCACGATCGTATAACCTGCGGTTGGGCCGATGGGATTTTGTGCGAGCCCTTCCTCGAAGTTGGTAAGCGGAATTGTGTCGTAGTAAATGCCGAACCCCGCGCGGAATACCGTCTGATGTCCCGGGATGAGGCTGGTCGTCGGTGCCCAAGCAAGAGAAACGCGCGGGCCGAAATTGCCCTTCGGAGCGTTGTAGAGGTGCGAAGTCTGGACCAGACCCTGGCTTGGATCGAAGACCGAGAAGCGGTGGCGCGATTCGTTCACGGTGGTGAAGAAATCGTAGCGCAGGCCCGCGACCAGCGTAAGCCGTTGCGTAATCTTGTAGGTATCCATCCCGAAGCCGCTGATGATGTTCTGGTCGATATTCGCGCGAGGGCTTCCGACCCGCGTGATTTGCGTGAGGCCGGAGCCAGGCGTCGGGAGGCCCGCGATCAAGTCGACGAGACTGGCGAGCGCGCTGTCTGATGTGAGGTCGTCGCCAAGCTGCGAGCCCGTGAAGGAAAAGATCCCACGCCCGCCGGCGAGCGTGTAGTTGGAATAGTTGTGCAGAAAATTGAAGCCAAACCTCCAGGCGTGTGCGCCGCGGGTCCAATTGGCTTCGTCGGCGATCTGGTAGCTCGTCGCGACACGGCCTCCGGCGCCATACTGGAGGCCGAGATTCGTAAAGCCGTAGGTGTCGACCTCAGGAAGGCCATAGCTTTGCGGACCTACGCCCGTATTGAATCCAATCGTGGCGGGGTTGACGTTCGCGTCTCGTCCCTTTTGGAACTGACTGAATCGGTTCCATCCCAGGCGGAGCGTGTTAATCAGGCCAGGACTGAACAGGTGAATTTCGCTGATCGCAAAGTTGTCGGCCATCGTCGGCGTCACCCCAAACCAGGGACCCAACTGCGAGCCGCCACCCGGGCCCGGTCCGCCGCCGGGAAACTCGTCTTCGCCTACGCCATGGAGATATCGTGCGGAGAGCGAATCGGAGTTTGAAATTCTGTGATCAATTTTCAAGACGCCGCTATTCGGAGATTGCTGGCCGCGATTGTCTACGACGAACGGGCCTGAGAGCCCGAGCGAAGAATACAGGCCCACGAGGTTGAGCCCCAGTTGGTTTGGCGTGATGCTTTGAGACTGAACCAGATTCGTAGCCGTCTGAATTTGCGCTGGAGACGGCGCGTTGCCGTTCAGCGTGGTGCCCAGCCGCAGACGGCTGCCGTCGTAGCCGGCAAAGAAGAAGGTGCGATTCCGGCCGTCGTAGAAATGTGGAATGTAGATCGGGCCGCCCGCAGTTCCGCCGAGTTCGTTCCATACGAAGTGCGCCTTTGGAACGCCACCGAGATTTTCAAAGAAATTTGCCGCATCGAGCGCGGCATCGCGATGCAGTTCGTACACGGAGCCGTGGAAATGGTTCGTCCCGCTGCGAATCGTGACGTTCATGACGCTGCCAGAGTTTTGGCCGCTGTCGGCTCCTGCGTTCGCGGAGACGCTGACTTCTTCGATGGCGTCTAGAGGCAGACGCGTCGCCGCGGTCGCGGAATTGCCCCCTTCGTTGATGGAGGGGAGATATGTGGACGGATCCGTGTCCGATGCGCCGTCGATGTTGAACCCATTCGATCGCGACCGTGAACCGTTGATCGTGTACTGCGCGAAGGCGAAATTGCTGTTTTGAGTTACACCCGGGAGCACCAGCGCCAAACGTGTGTAGTCGCTGTTGCCGATCGGCAGCGACTCGACCTGCACCTCACTAAGTTGGCCGCCGGTAGAATTCGTTTCCGTCTGAATGAGCGGAGGCGTTGATATGACTTCGATTTGCGAGCTGACCGAGCCAACCGCCAGGACCGGGTTGATGTTATTGACTAGTCCCTGAGAGGTCGTGATGTCGGTGACCACGGTTGTTCCGAACCCCTGTTTGCTGATGATTAACCGGAAGGTGCCAAGTGCCAACTCCGGAAAGTTGAAATTTCCGGTATCGTCCGTCGTGACAGTGCGCTCCAATCCCGTGGTTGGGTTGGAGAGTTTGACCGTGGCACCAGGAACAACCGCGCCTTGTGTGTCCCGTACCGTTCCGGAGATTCGGCCTGGGAAAAACTGTGCGACCGAACTCGCCGCGAAGAGAAAAATCAGTACGACAACCAACAAAGCGAAGCGAAGAAACACCGTCCTGTGATTAGCCATGGCTGCTCTCCTTAAAACGGATGCGCGGCCAAAAGTACCCCTCACTTGTTTGCTATGTCAAGAGAATTAAATGGATATACCCAAACGCCACCCGCCCATCGCTACGCGGGAGGTATCGAGTTCGCGATGCTGGTGTCAGATGAATCGATCGCCGTCGTCTGTACGGTCGCAATACTGTGGATATAAGAGTGCGATAGATCCAATCGCTTTGTGCACGTCATGGCCTCCTTGTGCATACCGAGTGCATATCAAT
>JAIQFJ010000178.1 GCA_020073325.1 Terriglobia bacterium
GACACCGTGCTTTCGACTATGACCGGGATTTCCCCGCGCCAGGATTTGGATCGCGGATCGTATACGACCGTGGTAGCCAGCGCGTCCTACGTCACCGGCTCGCACAATTTGAAGACCGGTATTCAGTTCCGGAAGGGCTACTTCCAGGAAAGTTTCCAGATGAACGGCGATATGGTCCAGATCCTGCAGAACGGCGTCCCCACTTCGGTGCGCATTTACAATACGCCGTTGACGCACCGCGAGGACGTCAACCCGGATCTGGGCTGGTTCCTGCAGGATTCGTGGCGTCTGAACCGCCGGCTGAGTTTAAATCTCGGCCTCCGGTTCGACCGGATGGCGATGAGCATTCCCGCGCAGGGCGCGCCCGGCGGAGCCTGGGTCGGCCCGCGATCGTTTCCCGAGTTGAATGACGTCGTGAGCTGGAATACCTGGTCTCCGCGCATTGGCTTCGCGTGGGACGTTTTCGGAAATTCCAAGACCGCCATCAAGGGCGGAATCAGCAAGTACGACGTGCTGGAAGGATCGTCGCTCGCGCAGAACGTCAACCCGAATTTCATCGCGTTCTCTACCTGTCCCTGGACCAGCCTGACGGCTCCCACGCCTGGGCAGGCCCTCACCGGCTGCACCGGATTTTCCGGCAACAACAACCATATCGATCCGAACATGAAGCGCCCCTATCAGTGGGAGTACACCGTGATGATTCAGCGTCAGATCGGGGCGAACACCTCGGTGAGCGTGGGCTATTACGGTCGCAAGTTCTTCGACCTGTTCGGCGTGATCAACACGGCAGTCACTCCGGACGATTACACGCCGCTCACGTTCACCAGCGCCGCGATCGGGCAGCCGTTGACCGTCTTCAACCAGCTGCCCTCGACACTGGGAAAAATCAACCTCCTGCAAAAGACGCTGCCGAGCCTGTACGAGCACTATAACGGCGTCGAATTCCAGTTGAACACCCGCATTCAAAAGGCGAGCGTGTTCGCCGGGTTCACCATCGGAAAAGACTACGGCACACCCAGCGGCACCAGCACGGACTTCAACAATCCGAACAACCTGTACAACTACGCCGGCAACGAGGGTTACGACCAGACTTATCAGCTCCGCGCCGGATTCACCTATCAGTTGCCTGGAAAAATCGCTTTCGCCGGCTCCCTGCGTGAAAACTCGGGGCTTCCGCAGAACCGCACCTACACGGTCTCCAATTCCGATCTGGCCAGCCAGGGAATCAAGCTGACACAGGTGACCCAGGCGCTGATCGTTGCGGCTCCGGGCGCGTATCGCTATCCGTGGCAGAATCTGCTCGACCTTCGCTTCTCGCGCGTGTTCCGGATTCACGAGCGCTGGTCGATCGAACCCATGGCGGACCTTTTCAACACGTTCAACAGCAGCGCCGTCACCAGCGCCGTGACCGCCATTGGGCCGTCGCTGCTCCGGCCGTCCAACATCGATATGGGACGACTGCTGAGGCTCGGGGGCCGGATCACGTTCTAAGGTTCGAAAAATATTGCTTCGTCAAATGCCAGCCCTGGTGATATAATCCCGGGAACGCGTTGGGGACCGGGATGTCTCTCGCCGAAGAAAGTTAGGGAGATTGATATGCTCGTCCAGTGTTTCTCGCGTGACGCTGCTTCACGCATTCCCTCACAAGCAATCCGAATTTTGGCGGCTTTAGCGCTCTGCGCCGGCGCCGCCTGGTCACAAATCACCACCGGCGCAGTTTCTGGAACGGTTACCGATCCGGCAGGAGCGGTGATCGTCGGCGCGAAGGTCGAGGTGATAAATCAAGGCACCGGGGTCACCACCCCGCTCAGCACCAACGACGCTGGCGTATACAAAGCGACGTTCCTGATTCCCGGAACCTATACGGTTCGAGTGCAGGCGCCCGGGTTCCGCACCTTTGAAGCCAAAGGCGTGGTGGTCGAACTGGCGCATGAGCCGGTGGTCAACGCCACCCTTCAGGTGGGAGCCGTGGGAGAAACAGTGTCGGTGGAAGGCACGGCGCCGCTATTGGTAACCGATACGGCGCAGTTGAGTACCGACGTCCAGTCGGAAGCGCTGCTCACGCTACCCGGCGTTCAGGGTGGCGTCGACCGATTGGCGCTCACCGCGCCCGGAGTGGTGGTTGGCTTCGGAAATATCAACTCGAACGGGCTGCTGTTTTCCGCCAACGGACAGCGCGCGCGGTCGAACAATTTCCTGCTCGACGGGCAGGATAACAACGATCCGACGATCGCCGGTCCCGGATACGGTTTCAGCAACCTGGAGGCGATCGGCGAGTTCCAGGTGATCACGAATCAGTACAGCGCCGAATACGGGCGCAACGCGGGCGCGATTCTGAACATCCGCGTCAAGTCGGGAACCAATGCGTTCCACGGCGTCGGAACCTATTTCCGGCGCGACGATCAGAACTGGACCGCGCTCGACAATCGGCAGCGTGCAACCGGGTTGACGAATCCGCCGCGATATCTGGATTCGATTCTCGGCGGCCAGTTCGAAGGTCCGATCGTAAAGAACAAAGTCTTCTTCAACATCTGGACGCAGCGCGAGTGGATCCGCCAGGGGAACGCGTATATCGGTTCGCCGACGAATCGCGCTCCGACAGAGGCCGGCCTGCAACAATTGCAGGCCTTTTTCCCCAACTCGGCGCCGTTGCAGAACTATGTGAAGAACGGTCTCTTTGCGCAGAACGTCGGCAGCCTGAACATTCAGCCCGGCACGACAGTGAACCAGAACATCACGGCGCCGAATGGACAGACCCTGAGCGTTCCTTTCGCGCAATACACGCGCGTTGTCTCGACGCCGACCGATAGCTGGGACGCGGGAGCGCATGTCGATTATCACCTCTCCGACAAGCATCAGTTCATGGGCAAGTACTACGATCAGACCAGCGCAATTCCGTACTCGGCGAGCAATGGGCTGGCGGGCTATTTCATCGGCGGGCCGAGCCACAGCAAACAGGCCGGCGGAAGCTGGGTATGGGCCGTCAGCCCCACCCTGGTCAACGAATTCCGCTTCAGCTTCATCAAGAGCGAGTTCGACAGCTTCGGCGGCAATACCTACGGGTTCGACAATCTGGGAGCGAACATCGCCAACGTCGGAATCACCGGCTACCTCGGCTACGGCCTGGCGTACAATCTGCCGCAATACCGCCAGGTGAACAGCTATCAGTATCAGGACAACCTCAGCAAACAGTTGGGGCGCCACGCGCTGAAAATGGGCTTCCAGTATATCGACGACAACATTCCGCTCGGCTTCCTGCCGAACCAGAACGGCGTGTACACGTTCAACAATTTCCAGCAATATCTGGACAATCAGCCGTCGGCGTTCAGCGGGGCCGCGGGAATTCCGGTCGAGAAGCCGCACGAGCTCGATCAGGCGTACTACTTTCAGGACGATTTTCGCTTCCGCCCGAACCTGACTTTCAATCTCGGCGTGCGCTACGAGTATTCAGGCCAGCCGATCAACCTGCTCAATCAGGAAACGGTGGATCGCGAAAGCGGATCGGGAGCGATCTGGAATACGGCTCTGCCGCTGGCCGACCGTGTGTATCCAAGCGTCTCCGCGCCTTCCAAGAATTTCGCGCCGCGCATCGGATTGGCGTGGACGCCGGGGAAGCGCGACGGATTCCTGGGCAAGTTGCTGGGCAATGACGCGACCGTGATTCGCGCCGGTTTCGCCATCGCCTACGATGCCGCGTTTTACAACCTGTTCCTGAACGCGGCCACCGCCGCGCCGGTCGTGTTCGCTTATAGCCTTTCGGGATCCAGCCTGACCACTCCGATGCCGGCGAATATCACCGGCGGGAACCTGCAAAAACTGTATGCTCCGCCGCCCGGCGTGGACCCGCGCACTTTGAACCAAACCTTATTCGCGCCGAATTTCAAGGATCCGTATTCGGAGAGCTACACACTGGGAATCCAGCGCCAGTTCGGTCAGAAAATCGGCCTCGAAGTCCGCTACGTGGGCACGGAGGGCGTGTCTCTGTTTGCCACTCGCAACGGCAACCCCTACATCGCCGGCTATGTGAACAACGGATTCTCGAGCGTCCTGCCGTCGGGGGTGACGCCGGGCGTCAATACGAGTTGCTCGGTGTGCAACGGCCGCCTCGATCCCACTCACGGCGTCGTCCGGCTCCGCGACAACAGCGGCCACTCCAGTTACAACGGATTCGATACCGCCTTGACGGTCCGCAACCTGGCCAATCAACTCACGCTGACCTCCGCGTTGACGTGGAGCAAAACGATGGACAACATCAGCGAAGTCTACAGCTTCGCCAACGCCGGTTCCGTCGTTCTGGGGCAGGATCCGTTCAACCTGGGTCCCGGAGAACGCGGTTTGTCGA
Organism: Terriglobia bacterium; assembly: GCA_020073325.1. GTDB lineage: Bacteria > Acidobacteriota > Terriglobia > Bryobacterales > Bryobacteraceae > Palsa-187. Next base: position 4,343 of record JAIQFJ010000178.1, read on the forward strand.
ACAACAACATTCCGCTCGCACTTACCGTACAGGCCACCTGGACCATGCCGTGGCTCAAGAACGCATCGCATTGGTACAACCGGCTCGCCGGGGGATGGACGATCGGCATGTTTGAAGTCGCGCAGGCCGGCCGGCCGATGACGGTCGAGCAGAACAATTTGAACGTGAACCCCCTCGAGGATGCTCCGCTCGACAGCTTCCTGCCCAGTCCCAGCGCCTTGCGACCCTTCCTGGCGAATCCCAAGGCGCCGATCAACATGACCGGCGAGTTCCTCAACGGTACGCTGGTGAACCTGGCGAACACCAAGCAGGCCGTGTCGATCTCGGACGTCCACTGGGTTTATAACAATCTGGCCGCCGACAAATATTTCGGCACGCCGTTCGGGGTCAGCCGCAACAGCCTGACGGCTCCCATGCTTCAGCGCATCGACCTTTCGATTTACAAGAACTTCGCCATTCGCGAGCGGCTGCAGATGCAGTTCCGCGCGGAAGCGACCAACGCGTTCAATCACCCGAATTTCGGGGTGCCGACGCTCGCCGTGGACGTGCCCTCGACGTTCATGAATCCGACGTTTACCGAAACGGCGCCTCGCATTATCCGGCTGGGTGCGAAGTTTATTTTCTGATTCCTCGGGTGGGGCCGCCCGCATCGGCGGCGGCTCCTTTCCCGGCGGGAACGCGAGCGCTGGCCAGACGCGGGCGCAGCACGCGATTCCACCACATCATTGCCCCCGTCACGAACATCACCGCGGGAGTCAATCCGAAAATCGCCCAGACCGCCTTCGTGGCCTGATCGCAAACGCCCGGTCCGCCGCAGGGAATCCCGATGCCGTTCACGCGGCCGAAATGCAGGAAGGCGAGCCAGTAAATCACCCGATCGCCGATGCGCAAACCGGCATTCGCGGCAGTGGCCGGCTCAATCCGGTCGGCCAGATCCTGAAGCGGCTGTGGGTTGCTCAGATAGGCGCCGCTTACGCCGAACATCAGCAGGAATCCCAGGCTCCAGAAGCCGATCATGCTGTGCAAATGCCAGGTCATCCGCTTCCACCCCACGCCGCGATGCAGAGTCAGGCTGCGGCGCCAGGTCGCGATGCCCGGCCACCAGATCGCCAGACCCGTCATTGCCAGTGCGAGCAGGGCCAACGCGCCCAGGCCGTTGACTTTGCGGCCGGCTGGCCCGGAGAGGAGGTTGTCGTGCAGATCGATCAGCTTTGAGATAAGCCAGATCGGCGTCGGAACCGAGTCGCCAAGATCGCTACCGCTGCGCGGATCGAACAGCCGCTGCTTCATTCCCTCGCCGCGGCGCAGCCACACATCGACGGCCTGATCGGGATTCAGCGCCCGCCCGATCTTCACCACGCGGTAGCCGGGATAGAAACGCACGGCCGCGCGGGCGAGTTGATCGTCGGTCAGCCGCGGCGCAGAACTCTTTGAGACGATCGGTTCGGGCGTCGCCGCCGTGAAGAGTTCATTGCTATAGACCAGTACGCTGCCGGTCACGCTCATCATGAGGATGTAGAGTCCGGCGGCCGCGGCGCTCCACAGGTGCGCCTGAAAAATCGCCCGCCGCAGCCAGATATTCTTCGGCTGCCGGACCCAGCGCTGCCATACGGTCGGCTGATTGCCCCCGTTCACTAGCGTCAGGCTACAATACGCGGCCGAACGCGTCAACGCGTCATTATTCGTGCAGCAGCTCGGCGTATCGCTGTTGCGAAATCAACCGCTGGCGCATCCGATGCCACGCGTCCTCCGAGCCTGCCATGGCGCTCATGGCTTTATCGAATTGCTGCGCGGCTTCCATCAGGCCGGCGACGTACACGTGCGTCTTGGGCTCCTGCACCATTTCCCACACCTCGCGCGCGTTGTCGGCAAGCACGCGGTCGAGCGCGGCCGGCTCATCGAAATGCGGCCGGGGACTGACCGCTTCAAAAGCCTGAAAGGTCCGCTCATCGTAATACAAGTGGAGATCCTTGTTCATGTCGTTCATGTACAACATCTCCATGCCGGTTCTTGCGCCGTAAAAGAGGCGCACTTTACCCTGCCAGCCGCCGAGTTCCCCATAGATCCGCTTGACGAATCCGCGGAACGGTGCGATGCCGGTGCCGGCGCCGACCATGAGGAGATTGCTGGCCGGGTCCTTCGGAATCTCGAAATGCGCGCCGTAGGGGCCGGCGATCAGGAGGTCATCGCCAACCGCGGCATCGCAGAGATAGTTGGATGCCTTGCCCGGATAGCGTTCGCCGCTTACCGGGTCGATGTAAAAGCAGCGGCGCACGCAGATGGAGATTCGGCCGGGCTGGCGTCCCTCGCCGGTTTGCGAACTGGCGATTGCGTACAGACGCATGTGATGCGAATTCCCGAATTCGTGAGGACCCGGCAACAGGACCGCGACACACTGGCCTTCGTGGAACGTGAAATCCCCTTCGGGCAATTGCAGGACGAGATGGCGCACCTCGGCCGTGTCGGGCGGCGTGATTCGCTCGGTGGAAAGAAGCGTCGCGACGTATGAGTTACACAGGTCGTCGTCATTGAATTCCATAGTGGTTTCCTTTCATTATTTAGGGCGCGTGTCGCCGTTTCCGGCATGCGCCGGAGTGATCGCATGCGCCGCAGCCGTGGCCTTCGAGCATGTCCTGATCGAGCGCGCAGCGCGACTGTCTGCGCGCCAATGCCTGCACCGCGAACCAGATTCCGATCAGCAGCGCGAATCCCAAAACTCCCGTCAACATGCTGATCATGGCTAGCCTCCGTTGCCCATTCCGGCAAACCCCATGAACGCCATGGAGAGAATCGCCGCCAACACCAGCGTCAAGGCGGTTCCCTTGGCGAGACTCGGCACGTCGGACAGCTCGACCCGCTCGCGCACCAGCGACAGGGTGACGATCGCGATCGTATAGCCGCCGCTGGCCGCGATCGCGAAAACGACGCTTTGGACGAAGGAGTAATTGCGCGAGGTCTGAAACAGCGGCACGGCCAGCACCGCGCAATTCGTCGTGATCAGCGGCAGGTACACGCCCATCGCCCGGAACAGCGCGGGGCTGGTCTTCTTGATGAACATTTCGGTGAGCTGCACGGTGGCGGCGATGATCACGATGTAGGTGATGATGCGCAGATACTCGGCGTGGAATCGCACCAGGACGAGATTCGTGCCGTAGGAGAGAATGCTGCTGACGATGATCACGAACATCACCGAGACGCCCATGCGCCAGGCTGTCGAGAATTTTCCGGAAAGTCCGATGAAGGAACACATGCCGAGAAATACGCACAGGACGAAGTTGTTGATCAGCAGAGCGTCGACAAAGATGTGCGATAAGGACTCGTTCATGACGCGATCTCCACCGGCTTTTCCAGCGCGGCTTCGCGCGCGCGCTTGCGTTTGTCGCTCCGTTCGCGCCACAGAGTGAATGTCAGAAGCCACATCGCCAGCGTGATGAAGCCGCCCGGCGGGAGCAGAAATAACACCCAGGGCTCGAAATTCGAGCCGAACAGCGGAAATCCCAGAAAGGTCCCCGCGCCCAGCACTTCGCGAACCGTGCCCAAGCAAGTAAGCGCGAAGGTGAACCCAAGTCCCATGCCGAGGCCGTCGAGAATACTCTTTCCGATCGGATTCTTGCCCGCGTAGCTTTCGGCCCGTTCGAGCGTGAGACAGTTCGAAACGATCAACGGAATGAACGGACCAAGCGCTTTGTACACCGGAATGCTGATGGCCTTCACCAGGTAGTCGACGATGGTGACCGAGGTGGCGATCATCGAAATATAGGTCGCGATGCGGACCTGCTTCGGCACCAGTTTCCGAACCATGGAGATGAACGCGTTGGCGGACGCCATGACGAACGTGGTCGCGAGGCCCATCGCGATCGCGTTGCGGACGCTATTGGTGATGGCGAGCGTCGGGCACATCCCCAGCACCATGACGAACACCGGGTTTTGTTTCCACAGGCCGGCGGTGAAGGCCACGAAGGTCTCGGAAGGCGACGGCTCGGGACTCGCTGAATGGCAGGTGGGCTGATCCTGGTTCATCATTGTCCTCGCTTGATCCGGTCCAGATTGCGCTCAATCACCGGCGCGACCTCGGCCACGCTCTTTTGGAGCATGCGTCCCACCGCACGGGAGGAAATCGTCGCGCCGGAGATCGCATCGATCTCCCAAGGATTTTTCTTCGCGCCATGCTTCACCGTGGCGATGGGACGCGTGGCGTCGAGATGTTTGAAGTTTTCAAGGAACGGAAGATCGCTGGAAATTTTATTCCCCAGCCCCGGCGTTTCCTTCATGTCGATCACCTGGAATCCGGTGATGGTCCGGGTGTCGGGCGAATAGGAGTACATGGCGGAGATGACATCGGCGTAGCCGCGCTCGCTCGCTTCCATCACGACACCCAGAAAGTTTCCGGCCGCGTCGTATCCCGCGAAGAATCGCGGCCCGGAGACTTCGATACCAGGCAGAATGATCAGATCGCCCGACGGCTGAATTCCGTAGACAATCTGCTTTTCGATTCCCGGTAGTAGCCGCGCGACCGATTCGCGCATGATCGTTTCCTGATTGCTGCGAATGCGCGCGGCGGTATTCACCTGCGTGCCGACGATCAGCAATCCGCACAGCAGCGAAACAGCGCCCAGAAGGCGGATCATCTGCCACGAATTCGTCATCACGCGACCTCCTTTCCGCGCGCGCCGTAGGATCGCGGCTGCGTGACGTTGTCAATCAGCGGCGACATCGCATTGGCCAGCAGAATCGCGTACATCACGCCTTCCGCCAAGCCGCCCTTAAGCCGGATCAGCACGGTAATCAATCCAATCAGCGAGCCGTAGATCCAGATGCCGAGCGGCGTCACCGGCGAAGCCACCGGGTCGGTCGCCATGAACATCGCGCCGAGCATCATTCCGCCCGAAAGCAGCATGAAGAAAGGATTGGGATAGCGCGAGGGATCGGAGAAATAAAACGCGGCGCTCGAAACCAAGGCGCTTGTGAGCATCGCCGCCGGAATGCGCCAGTCCATGAATCGCCGCAGGATCAGGTAGGCGCCGCACAGGAAAATCAGCAGCGCCGGCGTTTCCCCGGACGAGCCCGCGCGTTGCCCGATCAGCAGCGGCCACAACTCACTGTGCACGTGATCGAATTTTTCGAGCATCAGCGGCGTTGCTCCGGAAAAAGCGTCGACACGTGTTTTTTCGATCCAGCCGGCCAGCGGAGCCGCCTTGATCAGCGGGATCGCAAACGTGGTTGGGATGAACTCGCTCAAGCGATGCACGGCGAGCGCGGGAGTGTAGCCCATGATCGCGACCGGAAATGCTGCCTGCAGAAAAGCGCGCGCGACCAGCGCCGGGTTGAAGACGTTGAATCCCAGTCCGCCGAACAGCATTTTTCCGGGAGCCACGGCGATGAAACCGCCGACCGCGGCCATCCACAACGGAAATCCGGGAGGCAGGATCAGGCCGAGCAGGAGTCCGGTGATGATCACGCTGAAATCGCCGACAGACGATTCCCTGCCGGACATCTTGCAAATAAAAATTTCCGTGGCGACGCAGGCTGCCGTGGTCGTGACCAGCAGCGCGAGCGCGCTTGCGCCGAACAGCCAGACCGCATAAGCGCAGATCGGCAACAGCGCGTAGACGACGTTGCGCATGATCGTTTCCACCGACCGCGGCGCGTGAAGATGCGGCGAAGTCCGCAGCTCGATCACCGGCTTCATGCGATCGCCTTCCTCTTGCGATTCATCTGTTTGGCGAGCCTGAAATACTGCACCAGAGGAATGTTCGCGGGACAAACATAGGAGCAGCTTCCGCATTCGAAGCAATCGTTCAGATGAAACACGTTCTCCATTTCCTCGTAGCGCTCCTTGCGCGCCAGCAGACCCAGGCGCGACGGATTGAGATGCATCGGGCATGCCTCGACACACGCGGCGCACTTGATGCAGGGATAAATTTTGCGACTGCCATTCACTTCGCGCGAGGTGAGCACCAGCACTCCGGTCACGCCCTTGGTGAGTGGAACATCGAGCGAGCCGACAGCCGCGCCCATCATCGGGCCGCCGAGAATCACGGACGCAACGCCGGCGTTGCAGCCCACCTTTTCGAGCGCCCATCGCAGAGGAGTCCCGAGCGCGGCGAGATAATTTCCAGGTTTCGCGACGCCGGGCCCGGTGATCGTCACGACCCGCTCGATCAGGCCCTGGTGGCGCGGCAGCAGATCGCCGATCTGCGCAAGCGTGGCGACGTTGAAGACCGCGGTCCCCACGTCGCTCGGCAGGCCGCCGGACGGCACCTCGCGTCCAAGCAGGACCTGAATCAGAATTTTTTCGGCTCCCTGCGGGTATTTGGCCGCGATCGACTGGATCGTGAGGTTGGTGTAAGGCGCGGCGGCTTTGCGCAAGGCATCGATCGCGTCGGGTTTGTTGTCCTCCACGCCGACGATGGCTCGCGACGCGCCGATCGCCTTCATCGCAATGCGCGCGCCGGCGAGCACTTCGGCGGGCTGCTCCACCATCACGCGATGGTCGGTGGTGAGATACGGTTCGCATTCGCAGCCGTTGACGATCACCGTGTCGACACGCTTGCCTTCGGGCAGCTTCATCTTGACGTGCGTGGGAAAGGCCGCGCCGCCAAGGCCCACCACACCGGTCTCCTGAACCGCCGCGATAATCTGCTCCGGCGTCATGTGCTCGATATCCTGCGGAGCGCCGTACAGAATCTCCTGGCTCGCGCCCGGGTAGGGCTTGATGAAAATCGCGGGCGAAAGATCGCCGCGTGCGGTGGGCGCGAGCGCGATACGCTCCACGCGTCCGGTGGCGGGCGCATGCATGGGAACGGAAACAAATCCGCCGGCCTTTGCGATCGGTTCGCCGCGCACCACTTCCTGTCCTTCGCGCACGATGGAAACCGCGGGCGCGCCGGTGTGCTGAGACAGCGGAACGATGAGCACCGGCGCGAACGGCAGGCGGCGAATCGGCAGACGACAAGTCGCGTCTTTGAACTCGGGCACGTGCACGCCCTGCGAAAAGCTCCTGCTGCTCAGCCAGTTCATAGTGACTCAGAGATACTGCGCCGCCCGCTTGATCAATTTGTCGAGATCCTTCTCCCGGGGATCAAACGGAGTCCCCGGATGGATCACCTGGGCGGTACATTTTTCCGCCGCGCGCACCAAATCGCGATAGGGACCGCCTTTCGGGTTCTTGATATACGCATGCCGGTGTTCGTCGTAAGCGAAGATCTTCGGGTTGATGGTGGTGCACTCGTCGCAGGCGGTGCATTGCGACGAATCGATCCACGGTGCGATATAACCATCGCCGTTTGCGGCTGCTGCCGCGGCGGGGGCGATGGGGACAGGTTCGACGATCGGCACGGCGGCTGCCGGGAGATTGCCATCGCCGGCCATTTCGAGAATTCGCGTTGCGAGCGTCCGCGCAAATTCGGCGCGCACACGCTCCTCGATTTGCGTCGTATCCGCCGCCGGCCGAATGCCGGCGAGCGACTTCAACATGCGCCAGAAATTTCGGCGGTCCTCGCACGCGCGCACGATCGGCGCGGCCGGGATCACGCGGATCAGCCGGTTCTTCTTGTCCACCGCCCAGATGAACGGGAACTTTCCTTCGCGATCTTCGAGCGTGAGGTATTCCGCGAGAGGGACCATGTTGTCATTCCACGCGTCGCGCGGCACGGTGCGGAACTGTTTGCGGAAGCGCGCTTCGGTGATGGCGAAATCGGCAAACGTCAGCGGGACCTGCATCGCCGCCGCGTCGCCGTGCTCATCCACATACGAGAGCGCGTAACTGGGCCAATCCTCCTCGATCGCCGGATTGCCTTCAATGTCGAAGCATTCCTCGGGCAGTGTGCCCTTGTCGGGGTTGTAGCGCAGCAGCGGATAGGCGCGCGATTCCACCGCGAGCTTGCTCTGGTGCTCCGCCAAGTCGTCGGCGATGCCGTGTTCGGGCATGCACGCGCTATAGATGTTGAACAGCGCGGGGCGCCGCGCGTTGATTCCTTCGATGAATCCCTCGATCAGGTGCGTCGGATTGGCGATGGAGCCCTGCATGATGTATGTCGTGCGATGCGCCATGCCGACCAGCGCGATTTCCTTGCGCACTTCTTCCTTGCCCTGGGCCGCTTTGCCGAACTGCGCCATGTCGGAAACCTGGCCGGTGAATCCCGAGGTACAGGCCTGG
>JAIQFJ010000179.1 GCA_020073325.1 Terriglobia bacterium
GTCGGCGTGGTCCACAATCCCGCGGCCGCCGACTCCGGGTATACGTGCCAGGGCGGACCCATCCTCTTGCCATTACGATCGTGTGCCCGCGCCGCCTGCTTCTCGCGACTAGCCGGCAGCGGTTGCTCGTAGGTGCTGTTCGACATCCCGATCGGCCCCAGAATCCAGTCGCGCAGCATTTCGACAAATGGTTTCCCGACGGCATCCGTCAGCGCGAGCTGTTCGATCATCACCGCGCCGCCCGAATATTGATACCCCACCAGCGGCGCGCGCACCAGCCGCACCGGTCCGGTGTTCGACGGCTTGGCTCCATCCAGAATCTGCGGCACGGTCGGCCGCGGCGCCGCCGGATCGTAGCCTGGAAATCCGAAGCCGTCGCCCGTGCCCGACGTGTGGCTCATCAACATGCGGGGCGTCACCGGAACGCTGCCGCCGTAAGGGCTGCCCGGCAGCTTCCACGATTTCAGAATCGTATTGACATCCTGATCGAGCCCGAATTTTCCGTCCTGAATCGCCTTGAGCGACGCCATCGCCGCCACCGGCTTGCTGATCGACGCGGCCTGGTACATCGTGTCGTCCGTCGCCGGCGCGCCCGTTTCCACATCCGCCACGCCCCACGACTTCGACCAGTGAATTTTGAAATCGCGAATCACCGCGATGCTCACCCCAGGCACGTGGACTCGATCCATCATCTGCTGGATCGTCATTCCGTCGGTCCCCTGGTGATTGGGCACCTGCGGATTCTCGACGACGGCAATCATCTGCGCCGCGTCCTGCGCGCAGACGATGCTTCCCAATGCGAGCGCGATCAGAAATGTCTTCATATTCCCTCCATCATCGCGGGCTACGGATCCAGCGGGTCCATCGGATCCGACTGCAGCGATTCGATCCTCGGCACGAATTCCAGATCGAACGTCGAGGTGCGCCGCACCAGACGATGCGGCATGTACCCCAGCTCCCGCAGACAACGCTTCTCAAACCCGGGATTTTCGATCGATGCGCTTTGCCCCGCGTCCGTTGTGATCAGCGCAGTCGCCTCGAACGGCATCCCGTAGCGATACATGATCCGGGCGGCATTGCGGATGTTCGTCGTCGTGTGCCGCGCATGCGGATCGATCAGAATCGCTTCTTCGGGAATCGAATATTTTTCCATCAGCTCGCGCTTCATCTCGATCGCCTCGGCATAAGGCGTCTGGCTGGGATGCACGAATCCGCCCGACACCAGAATGAACGGAGCTTTGCCATCGCGATACCGCTTCGCCGCAAGTTGCACGCGTAGTTTGCCGGACGGCGAAATGCGCACGCCCGGCCGGTCATTGCCCGCCCCTGGCACCACAATCACCGAGTACGGATAACGTTTCCAGTCCGTCGACCGGATCTTGCGAAAAGCCGCGGCATTCTCGCCCTTCTCCATCGGTTCCAGCCGGCCGGCTTCGTCGCGCAGATTCAGATCCATCAAGCCCAGCGCGAACCGCAGCGCGGGAGAAAAGAACAGATCGAGCCGTTCCCGGTCATCGTCCAGCACTGCCGCAAGATTCGCGGCGAGCCGCCCCGCCGCCCCGGAATTCATTTCGTACGCCGGTGAATCGATCGCCGGATAGCGCGGCGGAACTCCCAGCCCGAAGACGTCGATCGCATGATTCATCCCCGCCGCCGCGTCGGCCCACGCACGCCATAGGAACTCCGCACCGTCCAGATCGTTGTAGCGAACATACATTCCGCTGGCGCGCAGCTTTTCGACGAAATCCCGCATCGCAGCCGACGCCGCGTACAATTTCGCCAGCGATTCACGCGCCGGATTCGGATCCTCCCACTTCAGCGCGACCGCGTAGCATTCCGCCCGCGCCTTGCAATCCGCCACCGCGTGATCGAGCGCCGCCACGCGTTCCTTTGCGATCCGCGACAGCGCCGCGTCGTCGTGCACCAGCTTGCGAACTGCCGCATCGCGCTCGATCATCGCCAGAAGATAGAAATTCTTCTCTTCCACCGGCGATTTCCAATCGATCGGCGACGCGGCAGGCTTCTTCTGCGCGAACGCAATCGTAGCAAGAGCAGCCAACCAAACCAAGCGACGCATGGATGAAATTATAGTCGAGTCGCTGCGAGCCGCCGGTTACGGCAGCGTGAACAAAAACATCGTCGGAGCCCCCGGATTCTGATCCGTCCAGAATCGCGACGGCCTCCCCGACATCACCGCGACGTATTGTTTCCCGCCGATCTCATACGTTACGATTCCCGCGCCGATCGGGCCTCCCGTGTTGAACCGGTACGCCACATTGCCCGACTTCGCATCGAGCGCCACGAAGCTCCCGTCCAGTTCGCCGCCGAACACCAGCCCGCCCGCCGTGGTCGTCACCGCGCCCACCACCGGCCGCGACGAATGATACTTCCATCGCACCGCGCCCGTCGACGCATCCACCGCCGTGATCCATCCCTGCGACGTCTTGTCCGATTGCACCGTTCCGCCCATGTACGTGCGTCCCGGAATCCGCGTGACTTTCTCTGCCGACTTGAACGTCGCGCACCAATCCACCGCGCCGACATACAGCATGTTCGTCCCCGGGTTGTATGCCGGACCGTTCCACTCCACTCCGCCCAGCACACCCGGACACGCATGGACACCTTTCGTCGTTACCGGCGTTTCGCTATTCTCGACCGTCGTGATCGACGCCTTATGAATCACCTCGCGCGAATTTCGATCCACCGTCCGCATCACGCCGTCCTTGCCGACCGTCGCCACCAGGCTGCTGGCGTGTCCCGCGATCGACGCCGTGAACAGCGGACTCACCTGCGTCAAATCGTAGTCATGCGAATCGTTCACCACCATTTGCTTGTGCCACAGCAGTTTCCCGCTGTGAACGTCGAGCACCACCATGGAATTGGTGTACAGATTGTCGCCCGGCCGCTGATCGCCCGGCAGATCCGGAGCCGGATTCGTCACCGCGACGTACAACTCGCCCGTTTTCGGATCGAGCGTAAACGGCGTCCACACCGATCCGCCGCCCAGCAACAGATCGTTCGGATTGCCCCAGCTCTTGTCGCCCTTCTTCTTCGCTCCCGGAACCGTTTCGAAGCGCCACACCGGCGTGCCGTCGGAAAGCTTGAACGCTCCGACCCATCCCGAAATCCCGTTCTCGCTGCCCGCCGGACCGATCAGAATCAGGTCTTCGAAAATCAGCGGCGACATCGTGAACGTCTCGCCCAGATCCGTATTCGCTGCGCGACGCGCCCAAATCACCTCGCCCGTTTCCGCGTTCAGCTCGACCAGATATCCGTCCGAGGTCCCGCGCACCAGCCGGCCTTCTTTGATCGCGACGCCGCGATTGGTGATCCACACGTCCTGACCCAGCGGATGCCACGTATGGCGCCACTTCGGCTTGCAATTCGTCGCGTCCACCGCGATGGTCGAGTGCGGCGTCGTCACATACATCGTGCCCTGATACACAATGGGACCCGTCTGGAAATTTTCGTTATCGCCGATCTGAAACGCGCAGGCGACTTGCAGTTTCGACGCGTTCGACGTATTGATCTGGTCGGCGGCGACATAGCGCGCGCCCGCATAGTCGTGCGTGTGATACAGCCAGTCGCGCTTCGATGCCGCCGCGTCGTTCAATTCGGCTTGCGTCGGACCGGCGCCCGCCGAGACCGCTTTCGCGTTTCCATTGACGAACTCCGGCGCGGCGCGGCCGCTCACGGCGGACGCATCGCCGCGCATCATCGTCGTCCTCAAACCTGGCGAATTCGCCGCGAGTGCCGATCCTCCGGGCGCGTATCCGTTGCGCTGCAAAATGTACGCGAAAATCGCGGCATGCTGCGCCGGCGTCAACGAGCCCGACCGTCCCGGCGGCATCGTCGTGCTTTGAATCGTCAGCGCGTCGCCCACCGGACGCCCCGCCCAGCGGCGCGCGAATGGCGGTCCCGACAATGCCGGAGCCGACGCGCCCGTCAGTTCGTTTCCGTGGCAGTTCCCGCATTGATTCGCCGTAAACAAAGCTCGGCCCTGATCGGCCTGCTCCCGCGTGAACAGGCCTGTTTCTCCCGGAGGCTGGCCGTGCAGCAGCGAAATTGCAAACGTGGCGAGAATCACAATCGTCTTCATGGATTTGCGTTAGTATACGCCCTCCATTCGCCGGAGCAAAGCGGGCTCCCCGGCAAAGCGAGATGCCGGAACGCTCTAGTAATCTGTTAGCAGATGCCCAGCCCTGAACGGCTCGCCCGGCGCGTCGCGATTGCGAGCATCCTCCTCAGCGCGATTCTCGCATCGGTGAAAATCAGCGTCGGCATGGCCGCCGGATCGGTCGCGCTGGTTTCGGACGGCTTCGAATCGGCCACCGATTTTTTCACGTCGGGCCTGGTGCTGGTCGGTCTATGGATCGCCTCGAAACCGCCTGACAAGGAGCATCCCTACGGACACGGGCGTTTCGAAATCCTGGTCGGGCTCGCCATCGGAGTCGTGCTGATCGTCACCGGCACCGCCATCAGCCTGCGCGCGCTCGAAGAGCGTTATCTGCGCCATCGTCCCGAATTTTTCGCGATCTGGCCGTTACTCGGTTCGATCGCCGCGAAGGCGGCACTGGGCACGACCAAATTTCGCCTGGGACAAAGAAGCGGCAGTTCCGGCCTCGCCGCCGACGCCTGGAACGACGCCATGGACGTGCTCTCGGGATTCGTCGCGCTGGCGGCGATTCTGCTGTCCTTCTTCTGGCCGTTCGAGATGGCCGCCGCCGATCACTACGGCGGATTCATCATCGGCCTGATCGTTATTTTTATGGGCTTCCGCGTGGTGCGTGAAACCGTGCTGCATCTGATGGATACCATGCCCGACGAAAAGCAGATGGCGCAGATTCGCGACGCCGGCATGCGCGTCGAAGGCGTGCGCGGCATCGAAAAATGTTTCGCACGTAAAACCGGTTTACGCTATCACGTCGACCTGCACCTGGAAGTCGACCCCGAGATGACTGTCCGCGAATCGCACGACATTGCCAGCGCCGTAAAAAATCGCATCAAATCCGATATCGACTGGGTGGAAGATGTCCTCGTCCACGTCGAGCCCTTCGGAGTTCTTTAGAGCATGTGCTGCAGGCTTCAAGAGGCTCCGGAAAACCCAGCCCTGACGGGCGCGGCTGGCTTCTAAATAGTTGACCGGGCGATAGCCCTGGCCGTAAGGCCGGGGAACAAATCAAGTTTTCCCGCGACCTCTTCACCGTACTCAACCCTCGTAAAACTCAAAATTCAACACATCCCCCGCGACCGTGCCCGTCTCCGCCAAGGTTCCCGACGGCAACTCCAACACGGAGTGCGCCCGCAGGCTGAGCGCGATTCTTCCGCGCACCATGTTCGGGCGGATCTTCAAAATTTTCTTCGCCTTCGACAAAAAAACCACGTCGATCGGAAATTTCATCCCGAACGTGTGGACCCCTTCGGTCGGCGCGATCCACAACCCCTCGCCGCGGTCGAGCTTCGCATGCTTCAGCAGCCCCGTGCGCCGTTTCGCACTGGTATCCGCTACATCCGCGCGATCCGCCAGAACGCGCCCCCCGGAGTTGGTAATTCTCAGTTTCTTCAAACTACAATTGGAGCATGGACAAGGCAACGTTTGGAGCCGGCTGTTTCTGGGGCGTCGAAGCGGCGTTCCGCCGACTGGCTGGAGTGACGGACACTGCCGTCGGCTACGAAGGCGGCAAGCTCGACAATCCCACTTATCACGACGTTTGCACCGATCGCACCGGCCACGCCGAAGTGGTCCAGGTGACGTTCGATCCCGGCGTCATCAGCTATCACGATCTGCTGAACGTCTTCTGGGAAAATCACGACCCCACGACAAAAAATCGCCAGGGACCGGACGTCGGCACGCAGTATCGCTCCACTATTTTCTTCCACACGCCCGAGCAGGAAGCCGAAGCGAAGCAGTCGCGTGATGCGGCGCAGAAGTCGTTCAATCGCCCGATCGTCACCGAAATCGTACCCGCCATGACGTTCTGGCGCGCCGAAGAGTATCACCAGCAGTATCTGGAAAAGCGCGGCCTATCGCACTGCCATCTGTAGCAGGCGTTAATTCAGGTTGAGCTTCAGGATTGCGATCGGATTGAATCCCGATTTCTTCTCATCCTGCGTGTTCGCCATGAAATAGAAATCGCGACCCACCACGACTCCCGTGGTCACGCCGTCGAACAGCGGATTGCGCCGCTCCAGAACGTCGAATCGCTCGATCGACCGTAAGTCGCGCGACAAATGCATCCGCACCACGCGCGGCGACACGAATCCGTTCTGAATCGCGAGGAGCGAGCCGCGCTCGAAGTAAAGTCCGTCGATCATCCCGAGGCACAGGTCCGGGGGATGGGCGACCGGCGCCACCGCGCGGGTCTTCAGATCCATCACGCTGATCCCGTCGCCGAAGGTCGAGACAAACAACAGGCGCCCGTCCGGCGACGTGGCAATCCCGTTGGCGAGGTCGAACGGATGCCGGAGCTGCGTCAACCGGGTGGTGCCCTTGGCCAGGTGTAATACCACGGCCGCCGGCGTGTCGGTCAAATAAACGTCGCCTTCGGGCGTGAATGCGAGATCGTTAAATTCGTGACCCGGCCCGGGGATCGCATACTTGCCCAGCACCGCGCCTTGCAAGAGATCGAAGTGAATCAGCGCGCTTTCCATGTCCGCGTTGCTCAGCGCCCACAGCCCGTCGCCGCGAATTTTCAGGCCGAGCACCGATCCCAGGCCCTCAGCGAAGTTGCTGCATTCTCCCGAGGCCGAACAGCGAATGATTTTTCCTTTCCCCGCGCTCCCGAAATAAAACTGTTTGCGATGGGGATCGTAGGCCATGCTTTCGGGAACCAGGTCGCCTTCGGGAATTTCGAAAGCGCGCGCGCTGTGCGAAACGGGAGGCGTCGCTTCGCGCACCGCGGTCATGATCGATTCGAACTCGGCGGTCTTCTGCACGTCCGCAAACGCCGGGTCGCGCGAAGGATCGAGCCCCGTGCCCGCCGTTTTGCGCAGCCATTCGACGGCCTGCGGCCATTGTTTCGCCGACGCCCAGGTCCGCGCCATCACATAGGTGACCGTGACTTTGTCCGAAGCGTACGTCAGCAGGCTCTCGATCCGCTCCACTTCAGCGCGAAACAGCGGAGCATCTTTTTCGGAAAGAGTCGCCGAGGCAGGCAACTGCGCGAACGCGACCGGAGTGAGCAGGAGCCCGGCAATCAGGAACACAGCGAGCCGCGACCAGAGGGAGCGGTTCATCCGCTGGTTCTGCGCTACCCCACTACCTCGAGAATCAGCTCGCGCTCTTCCGGAGGCGCCGCCGAAATGCGGAACGCATCTTCGACCAGCTGCGCCGCTTCTTCCACGTGTTCTTCGCTGGTGTAGTACAACCGGCACAACACGCTGCCCGCGTCGACCTTCTGGCCGATTTTCACTTCGAGAATCACGCCGACGGCCGGATCGATCGAGTCTTCCTTCGTGTCGCGTCCCGCGCCGATCATGGCCGAGGCCAGGCCGATGTATTCGGCGTCGATCGCGCTCACGTAGCCCGCGCGGGGTGTCGAGATCTCTCTCGCGCCGGTCGCGTTCGGCAGCAACTCGAACCGGTCGAGCACGTTCGGATTTCCGCCCTGCGCCGCGATGACTTCTTTGAACTTCTTGTAACCCGATCCGTCGAGCAGCTTCTTCTGCGCCACCTCGCGCGCTTCTTCGAGCGTCGCCGTGATCTTGCCCAGATAAATCATGCGTGCGGCGAGTTCCAGCGAAAGCCGCGTCAGATCCACCGGCCCGACGTTCTGCAGCGTCTGCGAAACTTCCATCACCTCGAGCGCATTGCCGATCGCAAAACCGAGCGGCTGATTCATATCGGTGATCAGCGCCTGCACTCGCTTGTCGACGCGGCGTCCGATTCCCACCATCATCTGCGCCAGGCGCCGCGCATCCACCTGCCGCTTCATGAACGCGCCCGCCCCCACCTTCACATCGAGCACCAGCGCGTCGGCCCCCTCGGCCAGCTTCTTCGACATGATCGACGACGCGATCAGCGGGATCGACTCCACCGTGGCGGTCGCATCCCGCAGCGCGTAGAATTTGCCGTCCGCCGGTGCGACTTCCGGAGACTGACCCATGAACGCCAGCTTGTGCTTGGTGAGCTGTTCCTTGAATTCGTCGACCGTCAGATTGGTGCGGAAGCCTGGAATCGATTCGAGCTTATCGAGCGTCCCGCCCGTGTGCCCCAGACCGCGTCCCGAAATCATCGGCACCACGACACCGGCCGCGGCGGCCAGCGGAGCCGCAATCAGGCTGGTCTTGTCGCCCACGCCGCCGGTGGAATGCTTGTCCACCTTGACGCCGGGAATTCCGGACAAGTCAATGGTTTCGCCCGACTGGACCATTCGTTCGGTCAGCGCGCTGACCTCGCGATCCGTCATGCTGGAATAAAATACAGCCATGAGGAACGCGGACATTTGATAATCCGGAATGGTTCCGCTCGTATAACCGTCAACGAGAAAAGCGATTTCTTCGGTGGACAGCTCCTCGCCGTCCCTTTTGCGATGGATCAGGTCGACAGTTCGCATTAAGAACTGAGAGTAACATCTTCATTACCCGTAAGTAAAGGGAATGGCGGAATTTAAGTCGACCGCACCCGGATCGATCCGCGATACGAGTTCACGTGCAGCGTAGCTCCGCCGCCGTTCACCACGCTGCGAAAACTGCGCGTCCCATGGCTGGTGCGGATGGTCCGCGGAAAATCGCATTCCAGATCGGCGTGCCGTTCCAGGTGCGCGTCGATCTCAAAACCGCTCGCTTTCGGGACCAGCAGATCGACGGAGCCGCGATATGTGTCCACTCGAATGTCGCCGCTGAATTTCGCAAACGTCGCGCGGATGTCGCCTCGATAGGTCTTGATATTCGCCGCCCGCTGCAGCCCGTCGAGCCGCGCCGTGCCCTTGTAGGTGTGGAAGTCCACATCGCCCTGGATTCCCGAAATATCCGAATCGGACTTGTAGTCTTCCACAGTCACATTCGCGCCGCGCGGAACGTGGATGGTGTAGTGAACCTCCGGCAGGCTGCCCTCCATCCAGGAAAAGTGGCGCCGGTAGTCGGTCTTGACGCGCACGCCGCCGCCGAAGGAATCGACGCGGATCTCGACATCCTCCACCGGCACCGGGTTGAAGCCCGAATCCTCGACGATGTGCGCCTGGATTTCGGCCTGCGGCTGGTCCCAGGCGGAGATGTGGATGGACCCTTTATAAGTGTCGAGCGAAAAACGCCCGTTGGCGTCGATCGGGACGGTCTTTTTAAAGTCCTTGGTCCCGGCGGCGAACGTCAGGGAAGCGGCGGAGACAAGAATCGCAAGCGTGCGCATGACTGTCATACGTCTGGAATTACCGGAAAGTTCGCAAATCGTTACACGTACGTATCTGACTCGCGATGCGTACGTATGGTAACTTAAAGCCATGCGGGTCACGGCCACCAAGCTCCGGCAGAACGTCTATGCGATTCTCGACGAAGTGCTCGAAAAGGGCATTCCGGTCGAGATCGAGCGCAAGGGCAGGATTCTGAAGATCGTCCCGGCGAAAAAGGTCAGCATTTTCGACCGGATTCCTCCCGCTCCGGATTTGATCATGGGGGATCCGAAGGATCTCATGAACTTCAAGCTCGATTGGGAAAAGGAATGGCGCGAGCCGGAAAATCTCGCCGCCGTCGCGCGGGAATTTGAAGCCAGGAAGCGGCGCGCCAAAAAGAAACGCAAATGACGTATCTCGATACGCACGCCGCCGTCTGGCTGCGTTTCGGCGACCGGACAGCGTTCGACCGGCGCAGCCGCATTGCGCTCGAAGCAGACGACGAAATTCTAATTTCGCCGATGGTCGTTTTCGAGTTGCAGGTCCTGTTCGAAAAAAAGAGAGTCGATCACCGGCCGGAGGCTATCGTGCGCGATCTCGCGGCGTTCGGAGGAGTGCGGATCTGCGACTTTCCGTTTCGCCTGATCGTCGAAAAGGCGCTCACCGAAGACTGGACGCGCGATCCGTTCGACCGCATCATCGCCGCCCACGCGCGTGCACGATCGGCAACGCTGATCACGCACGACGCCTTGATTTTAGAGCACTACGACCTCGCCGTCTGGTGAAGCTCCGCGTGCGCGCGATCGAGCAGCGCGGTCTTTTTTTCCATCCACGACTCGAACTCGCGCTGGCGCCCCTGGGCCCGGCCGATCGCGAAACGGATCTGTTCCGGCGCCGGTCCGCCGGCGATCGAGCGGATGCGGACGAAATTTTCGGGATCGAGCGCCTGCTCCACTTCCTCCAAGGTCAGTTTGAGCGACGGCCGCAGCGTCAGCAGCGTCGCGGCGATGTTGCGGATATCGTCATTCGCGCCGCACGTCTGCACCGTCTGCGCGACCAGGTGATGCGCGTCGCGAAAGCTCATGCCTTCGTGGCGGACCAGCGTATCGGCCAGTTCGGTGACCGTCAGAAAATCCTTACCCGCGCGGCGGCGAAGCATGTCGCGATCCACCGTGACGGTGCGAATCGTCCCGGCCAGCAGCTTCAAGGCCCGCAGCGCGTCGGTGAACATGGTGAACACCAGCGGCTGCAGGTCGTCTTCGCTGTCGTTGATGTCGCCGAACGGCGTGTTGTGCGCGCAGGTCAGCACGGCTTGCGCCTCCCCCACCGCGCGGCTCGACAAAATGCGCGCATGCTCCAGCGCGACCGGGTTGCGCTTCTGCGGCATGATGCTCGACGATTGCACGAACGCGTCGGACAAGCGCAAAAAGGCGAACTCGCGCGTCGACCACAGCAGCAGATCCTGAATCAGTTTTCCTAAATTCACCATCGCGACGGCCACCGTTGCCGCCGATTCGGTCATATAATCGATGGCCGCGATCGCCGCGTAGGAATTTTCGGCGAGCCCTTCAAAGCCGAGCGAGCGCGCGGTCTCCTCGCGATTGATCGGAAAGCCGGTGGTGGTCAGCGCCGCGGCTCCCATCGGGCTGAGGTTCACGTGCGCGAACGCCGCTTCGATGCGCGACATGTCGCGCCCCAGAAATTCGCACGCGCCCAGCAGATAGTGCGCGAGGGTGGTCGGCTGCGCGGGCTGCGTATGCGTATGCGCGGGCATCACCGTGTCGATATTGCGTCCGGCCAGATCGAGCAGGACACAGCGCAGGTCGGCGACGGCCGCCGCCATTTTCAACAATTCGCGGCGCGCGGTCATGCGATAGAGCGTAATCGCGATGTCATTGCGGGAACGCGCCGTGTGCATTTTCCCCGCCGTCGCCCCCGCCGATTTTTCAAGCAGGGACTCGATATAGAAGAAAAGATCTTCGTAAGCGCCGTCGTAAACCGCCTTCGCGATCTGATTCCGGTCGAGCCCGTCGAGCGCCGCGATCAGCGTGCGCTCTTCCTCCCGCGAAATGATGCCTTGGTGCGCCAGCATGCGCGTGTGCGCGTAATGAATTTCCAGCAGCGAATCGAGAAAATAGCGTTTGGCGTCTTCAAAATTATGAGCAAGAACCGTGTCTGCGTAGACCGGTGAAGGAAACGACTCAGGTGTCACAGTTTCATCATAGACTCGGCTGAAGACCGCCGTAGTCTTGACAAAGCGATCCAGATGTAATGCGATCCGCTGACCACGGCGAGCACGGCGACAATCCATTTCCCCAGCTCGACCAGCGGCAAGGGGAAAAATCCCACGAAATGCGCCAGCAAAGCGACGATGTAAGCGATCTGTGCGGTGGTGCTCGCCTTGCCCCAGAACGACGGCGGAAAACTGCGGATGTTCGTGAGCGCGAAGGCTCCCCCGGCGAGAAGAAGAATGACCGCGTCGCGGCCGAAGACCAGAATCGCCACCCATTTTTCGATGGCGCCGTCGAGCGCGAGGGTGAGGAACGCGCCGCTCAGCAGGATTTTATCGGCGATCGGATCGAGATAGGCGCCGATGCGCGAGGATGCCTGCAATTTGCGCGCGAGCAGTCCGTCGAACGCGTCGGTGATCCCCGCGACGAAGCACAACGCGAGCGCGATCCCGTATTCACGCCGCCAGAGTTCCAGAAAAAGGAACGGAGCGAGGACCAGCCGCGCGGCGCTCAGCAGATTGGGAATCAGCTTCAACCTTTTATGATTGCGTATTTTGCGCGACGGGGAAGCGGAGCATACTTTGCTGCTCCATCGTGAGCTGATCCCAAACGTCGCGGGGAATCGCGTTTACATTGCGGCTGTCATCGGCGTACCAGCGGCGGACATAGCGAATGGTCACCAGCGGACGCGCCGTCGCGGTGCGATTCGGCGTCCCGCGATGCAGCGCCCATGGATGCCGGATCAGCACGTCGCCGATCGCCAGCGGAACGGGCTCGAGCGCGATGTCACCGCACGCGACGGCGTCGAGCGCCGCGGCTCCCGGCATGCGATGCGTACCCGGAGCGATTTCCATCGGGCCATGGGCCGCCGTGATGTCGATC
>JAIQFJ010000593.1 GCA_020073325.1 Terriglobia bacterium
TGGCGCGCGCCTGCGCCGCCTGGTCGGGATCATAGAGGAATTGTCATTCACCACCGTGCGTCACCGCCTGATCTCCTGGCTTCTGCGCCAGGCAAACGTGGGGGGCCATCCCACTGATCGCGGTCTGACCTTCACAGTGCAGGCGAGCCACCAGGAGTTGGCGGCTCAAATCGGCACGGTACGCGAGCTAGTGTCACGCAATCTGGCCCGGCTGCAGGCACAAGGGCTCATCGAAGTAAGCGGCCGCGAAATCACTATCATCGACCGCGAGGCGCTGGACGCCGATCTGGCCTCCGTCATCTGACTTCATTCATCCGGTGACTTAAGTCACTGAGTTCCTCTGGTTCCAGCCGTACGCTCGAACCAGAGGTAGCAAATGACACTCAGTGCTGATCAGGCCGTACGAGACATTGCGATCGAAAACCCAGCCACGGTGCGCGTTTTCGAATCGCTCGGCATCGACTATTGCTGCGGTGGCAAGCGGCCCTTACGAGAAGCGTGCGAGCGCGCTAAAGTCCCAGTGGAGCGCGCGTTGGAGCTGCTGGCCGGAACGAACACGCCCCCCTCACCGGAAGAAGCCGCCCGTTGGAAAGATGCAAAACTCGCGGATCTGGCGGCTTATATCGTCGAGCAACACCACGCCTTTGTTCGCCGAGAGGCGCCGCGGCTCGAAGCCTTGGCCGGGAAGGTGGCGGAAAAACACGGCGAGCGCAATCCGGAACTGTCATCGATCCGCGATCTGTTCGCGGCCATCGCGCAGGAACTCTTTGCCCACATGATGAAGGAGGAGAACCTGCTATTCCCGTATCTATCCCAAATGGAGTCGGGGGTTCTCGCCGGCGAGCCCCTACCTCCGCCATTTTTCGGATCGGTTCAGAATCCGATCGCGCGGATGCTCGCCGAACATGACGACGCCGGCGAACTGCTCGCGCAAATACGCAAGCAGGCTGGGGGATTTCACCCACCGGACGACGCCTGTCCGAGCTATCGAGCTCTGTATCACGGTTTAGAAGAATTTGAGCGCGACCTGCATCACCATATTCATCTCGAAAACAATATACTTTTCCCCCGCGCCGTCAACCTGGAACGCGATGTGCATGTGACGGCGTGATGACCGCAGCTAACGCCGGCATGCATTCGGGCAGGTCCGATATCGTCACTCGGGAAGTTAGTCTGCAGCGGCTCTTGACTGCTTACATCCTCGCCGGCCTACTCTTCATGCTCTTGCCAGGAACGTTTCTCGGCGTCTGGAATCTCCTCTCGATCAGCAGCACTCACACGGTCGCCAGCCTGTCGCCGGCGTGGCTGCAAGCACACGGGCATGCGCAGATTTTCGGCTGGATAGGGACGTTCATTCTCGGCATCGGCTTCTATTCGCTGTCGAAGATGGGGAATCTGCCGCCCTTCGCGGTCTCCCGCGGCTGGGCTAGCTTCGCCATTTGGACGGGTGGAGTCCTGTTGCGCTGGACCGTCAACATCACTGCGTGGCAGTGGCGCGTTGCGCTGCCGGCATCGGCGGTGCTGGAACTCGCGGCATTTCTGATTTTCTTCAGAACGGTTTCACGCCACCGGCCGCAGCCGGCAACCGGGAATACAACGCGCTCCAGGCAACCATGGATGCTTGTGGTGGTTGGCTCTACTGTTGGTTTTCTAGCATCTTTGATCGCCAACCTCGGTGTGGCCGCTTACGTTGTGGTGATTGGAAAGGGCCCAGCGGTCCCCGTCGCACTCGATCAGCGTCTGTTGATGCTACCCACCTGGGGATTCCTGGTCCCGGCCGTGTGGGGCTTCAACGCTCGCTGGCTGCCGAGATTTCTTGGCCTAAAGACGCCGGATGGTCGCCGTCTTTATGCTGCCCTCTTCGTCGCCTGGGCCTCTGTTGGTGCGATGCTGTCCGGAGCTGCGATTCTCTCCACAGCGCTGTTGCCGGTCGCCGCATTGCTGGCAATTCTTGCCTTGCACGTTTTTGAACCGTCTGTGCAGCCAGCCAAGGTCAATGGTGTGCACTCGACCTTTCCGCTGTTTGTGCGCGGTGCATACGCTTGGTTGATGATCGCTGCGGCACTGTCGGTTGCCGCCGCGCTGGCGGACCGCGAAGGCGGCATTTGGGGCGCTTCGCGGCACGCGCTGACCGTCGGATTCCTGTCAACCATGGTCTTCGCCATCGGCCAGAGAATTCTGCCTGCGTTTTGCGGTGCGCGTGTTCTGTTCAGCAAGAACTTGATGTTCGCATCGCTGGCGCTATTGAACCTGGGATGCGCTCTGCGGGTCGGTTCTGAGATTCCAGCTTACGAGGGCTATTTCCGGCAGGCGTGGTCGGTTCTGCCGATTTCCGCCGTGGTAGAGCTGACGGCCGTGACTCTGTTTGCCATTAACCTGGTGCTAACTTTCTTGCGGCCTCCTGCTCATCTCATGCATGGATTGAACACACCCTGACGACGCCTACGCAGTCGAGTGATCTTCGATGCCCGACTCAGTTTCGAACCTCCTGGGTGTCGAGCAGGAGTTCAAAGACGCGCCGAATGCATTCCAGGCCTGAATCTATCGGTCTTTGCCGGCAGCGCCCGCCCGGGCCGCCGGATTCGCCCACCCAACTACCCACCCAGATGCGTACCCATGGTAT